>JBOGNJ010000087.1:0-1609 GCA_050746905.1 Candidatus Acidiferrales bacterium | reverse complement strand
ATTTCGAATCGCATCCGTCTAAGGGCACACGGAGCTTGGTTTTATCTATATCAGCGGCGGATGGTTGCGGAACTGGGTCCCTCCCCGTGAGCACGGCAGCCATCTCGGGCCAAAGATTCAAATAAGGATAGGCGGGCAGAACGCGGTAAGAGTGTTCACGTTTGAACAGGGCGGCAATGTCGTCTGACAGCACGGAATGACCTCTTCGTGCGAACAATCCTGCCGTGGTGGATTTCCCCGCGCCCGGCGGACCTACGAACGCTATTGCTTTGCCTCGGATCGCGACTACGCTCGCATGCAGGCATACGACTCCGCGGAGACGTAGCATAAGCCCCAGCACCGGACCGAGTAGAAAATCGGCAACGTCATCCTTCTCCATTGGCACTGCACAGCGCACCCTTATCACGGTCAGGCTGGCGTTCAGGTGGAACGTCAGGCCGTGACTGTAGCGCAAACGATATTCGCCGCTGGGCTCGTGTTTCCAGATTATAAGGTGGGGATGGCCGTTCTGATCGAGGATGTCGCTACGGTACCAGATTGTTTCTCCTGCGGAGTCGTCCGTGGGCTGAAGTTCGTCCGCTTCAAACTGGACTGAGACGTCCGGAGGGCCATCTTTGGTTGATTGAACGAGGTTAAGCCCGGGAATAGGCTGGTTGGATGCTACCCCGAGGCCGTAGATGCTGTAAAAATAGGTCTCGTACGGCTTCACGGGAATTTCAATATCCGCATTTCGTTCGGGTAGGCAATCAGATTGGTTTGCTCATACAACTCTCATTCAGATTCACCATGCGCTTCGGCGGACATCAGAGCCCCACCGCCATTTCAGCTTCTGGGTCACGCGCCTGATTGTTCATCCAATGGTCTAACGATCGATCAACGGAGACGCGTCTTTTGGAACGGTCTTCGGCCACCATCACGGCTGCCTCTCCGTCCCAGGACCTGAGTCAAATCTTTGACGGTTCCGTGAATGATCAAGACAGGGGGTTTGTATAGTTTCCTGGACACGTCAGCCCTTCGGCGCTGTGGCTTTGCACTAATGGATTTTATACCTAATTCTCTCTCGTAACAGCAACTAAAACTTAAATCAGTTTTAAGCAGCAACACGAAGGGCTAAAGTTCTTTAGCGCTCTGCCCCTTCACGGCCCAAACTACACTCCAGAGCCCGGCGTCATTAAACTCCCGTCTTAGAAAGTGAATGCAGCCAAAAATTCAGGCAGGCGGGGCGTATTCTCAGTTCCGCTTGGCTGGCGTTCGTCAGCCGCTCCAAAGACGGCAATCGGCCCTCCCTAATATAATGATTCAACTGGCTGGCGGGTTGCATTGTAGGGATGGACTTGGCGCCGTCGCGCTGCAAAGCCGCAACTAAGGGGTTGAGCGGGAAAGGAGTCTTTGGCCTCAGTCGTATCGATTCGGGCAATCTTCCACGCATGGTCTCGCGCAGCAGATACTTCCGGAAAAACCAGGGCATCGACGGTATAGCCAGAAGAAAGTTCACTACCCGAACATCCAGAAACGGATAGCGAACCTCCACCGGTTGCCGTGTGGAGGCAGCGCTTTCCTGCCGGAACAGAGCGTCCCATTCAGACAAGAAAAGTGAGCCATAACCCAC
>JBOGNJ010000086.1:0-2067 GCA_050746905.1 Candidatus Acidiferrales bacterium | reverse complement strand
CGCCCGCGTCGTCCGTTATTTTGACGCGCATTTCCTGCAGGCGCTCGCCTGTGCCGTCGGTTTCGAAGAGCACGTTCGTGGAATAGCGCTCGATGACAAACGGCTCCGCGGCTTTTGCACTGGGATTCTTCGTTGGTGGAGTTTGCGTGGCGGCCGTTTGCGCGCGCAGCGCGCGGGGCACGGGCGAAAAAAACGCAAGGGCGCCAATAAAAACAATTGCTGCCAGCAGCGCAGCGGAAATGTGATGCAGGCGGATTCTCATTTCGGGCTTCACGCAGTCTAGTGAGCTTTTGCGTTTTGGTAAAGCATCGCCCCCGCGGAAGGTTCCAGAAGAATTTGCAGGGTAAGTGGTGGCCTTGGGCGGCTGGGGCCGAGGGCGGTGTTCCTTGCCGTACAGGTGAAATGTGCGTTAATCTGAGCGAATAACGGCAGGCAACCAGGTGAACGTGCTACACAAAAGGCCAAGGCTCGTACTGATGCTGGCGGCCGTGTCGCTGGGGTGCCTGACCGTTGCCCTCGCGCTCGCCGCGCAGAAACTTTCACCGGGTGAAGTGCGGATCAGCAGCCGCGCCTACCAGCCCGGCGCAACGATTCGCGCGGAATCTCCCTTGGTCGAAGTGGACGTAGTGGTCGTGGAGGTAGTGGTCCGGGATGTTCGAGGTAAACCTATCGCAGGGCTCACGAAAGAGGATTTCCAAGTCTTTGACCGGGGGAAGAAACGCGACCTGACGGCATTTTCAGCCGAAGAATCAAAGGCTCCGCTCGCCAGCTTTCGGAAACCTGCGAAAAACACGCCTGCAGAACCCGTTCCAATCGTAGTAAGCCCGCCGCCATCGGGAGGCCCGGCCGAAATCCCGGCCCAAAGCAGCGGCAGATGGATTGGGCTGTTCTTCGACGACATCAATACTCTTCCCGGCGATTTGGCGCACGCCAAGATCGCGTCTTCGCGGTTTATCCGGGAGACTACGGCAAGCGGCGACCATATCGCGGTATTCACAGCGTCGGGCGGGCCGGTTTTACAATTCACCAGCGAGACGACTGCGGTGCTTGCCGCGGTGAAAGGCGTGGAAGCTCACCCTCGCATATCCCCGGGTGGTTTGGCTGCCTGCCCAAGAATCACGGCATATGAGGCTTATCAAATCGTACACGATGACCCGAGTGCGTTTGCGGCAAAGGTTGATGAGGCATGCCAATGCGCCGGAAGCGCGACGTGCGGCGGCATCTCTCTTAGTCAAGCCTCATCGGCGGTCGCCAAGGAGAATACATCTGGAGGAGTAGAGGGAGGGTACTCTGGACCCTACGGCGGTTCCGGCGCATTGACTACGGCAATTGACACGGTGAAGGGCCAAGCGCGGCAGACCTGGGACCAGGCGCGCCTGGCATCGCAGGACACTCTCGATGCGATCCGGGCCAGCCTCGGTCAAATCGCCGAAAAGCCCGGAAAGCGCATGCTGCTGCTCGCCTCGGCGGGTTTTCTTTCGGGCGATTTAGACACGGAGCAGGACGCTATCGTCAATGACGCCTTGCGTGCGGGCGTGGTTATCGATTCGGTTGATGCCAAGGGGTTGTACGCGGAAGCTCCGGGTGGGGATCTGAAGGACGCGGTAACGGTTCTCAGGCTTCCGGAGAGCGCTGAGCTTTTTCAGGTCAGCTCACTCGCCGACAGGCTCGACAGCGTGGATGCGGCCATGGCGAAATTCGCCGAGAGCACAGGCGGGCTGCTCTTCCGCAACAATAACGATCTCGATCTGGGGTTTTATGAACTGGGAGTGGTGCCCGCTTACGCTTACGAATTGGGATTTCCTCCGGAAGAAGACGGGAAGTACCACAAGCTTAAGGTAAACGTGAGCGGCAGGTCACGTGAGTTTGTTGAGGCCCGCCCTGGGTATTTCGCGCCGGGAAAAACGAATAGTGCGAGCGCCGAAGAGAAAGTTGACGCGGAGATGCGCGGTTCGGACGAAAAGTCCGAGTTTCCGTGTAGCATTAGCGAGAAGCAGGGCGTCTCCAAGGGGAACCTTCGCCAAGTGACAATCGACGCGCATGTGGATATTCAGAAGCTGCCGTTTC
>JBOGNJ010000085.1:0-3968 GCA_050746905.1 Candidatus Acidiferrales bacterium | reverse complement strand
CTAGCGATGATCGGCGTCAACGAAGGCTCGGGCGCTCTGCTCGGACCTTTTTCGGAAGGCATAACCGTCGCTGAGGCGCTCGCGAAGGACCGTTCCTCACCCGCGCGCGCGCTTTCCGCAACGCTGCTCGGGCAGCATCCGTCTCCGGACGCGGAAAAAATTCTCGAGGACGCTCTCGAAGACAAAAATGTGGCGGTGCGCGTCGCCGCCGCAAAAGCGCTCGGCGGATTCGACGACCCCGCGTTAATCAAGAGGCTCGCGCCGATGATGGACGCCAAGGGCACGCCTCTGATCAAGCCCGTCGATTCGGTGCGCTATATGTCTTCAGCATCCGTTCTTCGCCTGCTGCGCAAACAAAAACCCGCCTCTCCCGCCGGACCCGCGCCGCCCAAATCCATTCATTGAATTTCACGGCGTCGCAACCGCGCCGCCAACGCCGCTTGCTCGAAGCTCCGCGCTGCGGTATAAAACTTCGGCTTCTTATTTCGAGAGCAAATTATGGAATTGCGCAAAGATCCGATCACGCGGAGCTGGGTGGTGGTCGGACATTCAGGTCACGCGGAATTACCGGCGGATCCGTGTCCGCTGTGCCCGGGCAATGAAGGCGACACGCGCACGATTCTGCAATTGCCCGCGCAGGGACCGTGGCAGGTTCGCGTGCTGCCGCATTTTCGACCGCTTTATCACATTGAAGGCGATCCCGGCCGTTCCGCCGAAGGAATTTACGACCGCATGAGCGGCGTCGGCGCGCACGAGATAGTTGTCGAGACGCCGAACCACACGCGTTGCATGGCCGATGAAAGCGTCGAAAATGTTGCGCTGGCTCTTGAAGCTTATGCGCGGCGAATCGCCGACTTGAAAGGCGACCCGCGATTCAAATATATCGCCGTGTTCAAGAACCGCGGCGCAAATTCCGGCGAAGAATGGAAGCACTCGCATTCGCAAATATCCGCGACCACGTTTGTTCCGCGGCGCGTGCTGTACGAATTGCGCGCGGCGCGCGACTGGTTTCACGAGCGCGACCGTTGCGTTTTTTGCGATATTCTCCGTCAGGAAGAAAAGCAAGCGAAACGCGTGGTGGATTCTCAAGGCGATTATCTTGCGTTTTGCCCGTATGCCTCGCGCGTGCCTTTTGAGACGTGGATTTTGCCGCGCAGGCACGCGCATTTATTCGAGGCGCCCGGCGGGGAAGATTTTCGCGCGCTCGGCACGCTGCTCGCGCGCGTGATTCGGCGTTTGCGCTCGGTCGCGCACGGATACCACCTGGTTGTTCACACCGCGCCGAATTCGCTGCAGAAGAAAGGCGAGTTGAGCGACTACTGGAAAAGCATCGCGGACGATTATCACTGGCACATCGAGATTCTTCCCGTGGTGCCGACGGGCGAAAAGTCGTACGTGATCAAGGAAGTGTATTTCAACGCGCTGCTGCCGGAGCAGGCTGCCGAATTGCTGCGCCAGGTCGATCCCGGGCGATGACGTTGCGGGCGCACCATGCGGCGGAGCGCGGCGGAATTATTACGAAGCTCCTCGTTTTGATTATCGTGGTTGTCCTTTGTTTCCTGATTTACGTGCTGCGTGGCCCGTTGCTCCGCGTCGCCGGCAATTTCTGGATTACGGCCGACACTCCGGCTGACTCCGACGTGATCGTGATTCTGAGCGACGACGATTTCACGGCCGATCGCGCGTCGCGCGCCGCGGAGCTTTACCATGCAGGGTGGGCGCCGAAGATCCTTGCGAGCGGCCGGCGGCTGCGTCCATACGCCAGCATTGCGGAGTTGATGGAGAAGGATCTGGAAGCGCGCGGCGTTCCCGAGAAGGCCATTATCCCGTATCCCCATGATGCGGTGGATACACTGATCGAGCTGACGGATATTCGTGGCTTCGTGCAACAGCATAGCTGGAAGCGCGTGATGATTGTCACGTCGAGCTTTCACACGCGGCGCACGCGCTACTTAAGCAGGCACATTTTTCCGAGGGATATCAAAGTGCTGGTCGAGTCCGCGACCGACGTGAATTACGATCCTGACTCGTGGTGGCGCACACGCGGCGGCCTGAAAATTTTCTTTCATGAGACGGTTGGAATGGTTGTGGCTGCGTGGGAGGTGCACCACCAAAAGCCAAACGCCGCGGGAGCGCTGTTATTCGCGCCGGTGCACCGAATTGTCGTTAAGTGAACCCCCCTGTTTTCTCCAATTGGTTTACACAGGCATAGCTCTGTACTATAGTGGCTGAACCGCAAAGATTGCCTGTACCCTATTCGCAGGCCGTCTTACTATCTCACCGCACTGGAGGTTTCCATGTGGCGGAAACAATCTGAAGGAAAACCGTCTCCCTCGGCGACGCCCGGAGCGCCCTCGACATTTGCGCCGCCGTCATACGCGCCGCCCGCGGAAAAATCGATAGGAGCGCCGTCATCTCCATCGAAACCCGCGTCAGCCGCGCCACCTCCGCCCGCACCATCTCCTGAAGCGGCGATACTGACGCAAGGGATCCGTATTCGTGGCGAATTGACAGGGAAGGCCGATCTTTTCATCGACGGAGACGTGGAAGGCAGCATCCGGCTTGGCGATTCGCGGCTGACCATCGGGCCGAGCGGACACGTGAAAGCGGATATCGAAGCGCGCGAAATTTATATTCGAGGCGACGTTCAGGGCAATCTTCGCGGACGCGAACGAATCACGCTGGGGAACTCCTGCCACATGAAAGGGGATCTGGAATCGCCGCGCATTGCCATCGAGGATGGCGCGCAGTTCAAGGGCCGCGTGGAAATGGGGCCCAGCGCCGATGCGCGCGAGCGCCAAAATAAACGCACGGTGCCCGCAACTACGCCGTCTGCGGTACCTTCTTCCTCCAGCGACTCCGTACCAACTTCTGTGCCCATTGAGGTTCAGCGAGGCTCTCACTAAGAAATGAACTGGATGGCCGGAAAGTCGCGTTTGGGGGGCGCGGCGGCGCGAGTGGCGCCCAAGACGCGCGGGTCTGCGCCCGTGGTTGCACCTCCGGCATCGGTGGGCAAATCGAGTCACAAATCGGAAAATTTCCGCCTCTCGAACGGCCTGAAGGATTTTCTGTGGCTTATCAGCGACGTTGAAAATGGGCGACTGCTCGATTTGGGCCAAGTTTCGCAGGCGACGCTTAATTTTTTCATCGAACGCGGCTTTCGCGTTACCACCGACGACATGCTCCGTTCGTGGAAGGAATTCCGGAGCGCGGAAGAAGAAAAGCAGCGCAAAGCCCCGCCGAGCGATTTTAACGAGCCGCTTTCTCCCGAGGAGATCGCGCAGCATTTCCTGCAAGATTCGCTGCAATATTCGGACAACCACTTCAATGCGGTACTGATTTGGGATCTTTTCGACCGGCTTGACGCGGGATTGCTTCCACGAATCGCCGATCGCCTTCACGAAATCGTGCGTCCGGGCGGCGCAGTGCTGGCGCTCTTCCACAGCAAGACGCCCGAGCGGACCTATCGCTATCGCATCGTCGATAATCAAACCATCGAAATTGTGCCCATCGGCGCGGCCGGCAATCACCTGCGCGTTTTCCAGAATCGCGAAATTTTGAACCTCTTTAGCCGTTTTCGTTCCGCAAAAACTTTCGTTGGCCGCGACCAAATCCGCGAAGGTCTTTTCATAAAGTGAATTCTCCGAACGCAGAGAGGTAAGGCTTTTTTTTGCGCCTGGTTAAGGCCACGGCGGGCGGGGTAAACCCGCCCCTACAGATATTGTTGACCGCATTGAGGGACGATAGGCACCTGTGGATTTCGGGTGTTTTCCCTATTGCATTGCGGATTGCACGGGAGTATTACGGAATTGTACTTGGAAAACGAGGGAGGTTGGATGACTCCACCGGACAACCAAGCGTACTGAACACACTCACACCGCTCTTGCGGTGCGATACCCCACGACGCCAAAAAGATTCGTGATCGACGCCGCGTGGGCCTCAGTAAAACGACAAAGCGGGAGGCTTTA
>JBOGNJ010000084.1:0-3966 GCA_050746905.1 Candidatus Acidiferrales bacterium | reverse complement strand
TGGAGGGTGTGCGATGCGCTTTCCTGCGGTAAGCATATCTTGCAATGGCTTCACGCGGTTTCGGATGGCCGGCAAACTTGTGGCCCTAATCCTGTTCCTTGTCCCGGCGTGTTGGGCACAGGTTTCGGGCTATAACGACAATACTTCAACACCAGTGCGGGGTGTTGGCCACGATTACATACACTTACTCAACGAGACCGTCAATCCGGCCAATGGATCGATTAGCTTGCGGGTCCGAGTGCCGATCGCCAAGGGGCGAGGACTGACTATGCCATTTTCCTTTGCCTATGATTCTAGCGCGACGTGGTCGCCGCAGCCCGACGGCGGTCCGGGCGCTAGTTTCGGCACGACGAGTTCGCGGTTTCTGGAGGCAGACGGCTGGTCATACGGGCTTCCGACGGCGACTAGCCTTTACATCGGAACCGGCGGCGGAACCCCGCAGCAACAGTGTCCCACTCAAACGGGTTACACCTTTCAGGACTCCACGGGGTCAATATATTCGCTTGGCTTGATCACCTTCGACCAGATGTATCGGTACCAAGGGATTTATCCCTGTCACGGCGAGCTAGACACGACGTCCGGAGGAAGTGATTTCTACGGCGCTCAATTACCTTCAACGAATGGATATCGTGGGAATCTAAGTATTACGGATGCGCACGGGACAGTTTTCAACTTCAACCGCAATATTGGTTGTGACCAGACCGAATCGGATGTGATGATTCCCGCTTCTATTGAGGACAGGAACGGCAACGAGATAACGATTTCTCAAGCTAATGGTTGTGGCACGTCTTTTAATGCAACGGACACCCTTGGCCGAACAGTCCTCTCCATATCAGGGTTTGGCACAAGTGGAAACACGGTCGCAGTTTCCGGATTGTCTCAGCCTTATACCGTCACGTGGAGCTCAGTTCCTTACGCGCTAGGCTTGGGGTCAAGATTGGATTCAGGCACCAGTTATTGTGGTGCGAACATTGTTGCGGGGCATGGCTCGCTGCCGGTGGTCACGGCAATCACGCTCCCGAGCGGACAGAAGTACCAGTTCTCTTACGATTCAAACTCTGGTCTGCTGGCGAAGATTGCATATCCTGATGGAGGATACGTAAGCTATACGTGGGCTCTCAATCGCAATTCCGAATTTGCAGCCTTGGCCGATACCAATGGTACCTCCCAAGCGTGTTTGTACACCTATGACACATATGCCGTTTCAGAACGCGATGTCAGCTTTGACGGTGCGAGCGTCGCGCTAAAACAAACCTTCTCGTACTCGACGACATGGAATCCCGGCAATTATGCTGTTTGGACAGCCAAAGGCACCACGGTTACAACAACAGACGAAATCAGTGGATTGAGCTATACCATCACATACGCCTATACCCCCATGAATGCGCCTGCTGTTCGTGATATTCCCAGCCAATATGCGACGCAGATTCCGATGGAACAAACCCTTAAGTATTTTAAGGATACCAATACGAACGGCACGCCCCTGAAGACTGTCAACAAAGCTTGGTACGATTTGTATCTAATGTCGAGCGAGCAAACGACGATCGATAATGGTTTGACAGCGGAGGAGGCATATCAGTACGCCCCATTTGGTTCGATCTCCGAGAAGGATGATTATGATTTTGGCACTTCTCCCGCACTGATCAGAAAGACACATACAAATTATCAGCCTTTTGGCAGCTTCTCGCCGAGCGGGTCCGGGCCAGGGATGCAGCCGTGCCAAACCATTGTTTATGACAGCAGCAGCAACCGGCTAGCCGAAACGGATTACTTCTATGACGGCACTCCATCAACTTCCTCCCCCTGCGGGACAGCGCAGACTCAATCCTTACCGGGTGCCAGCACACCTGCCGGGACGCACGACGAAACGAATTATGGTCCGAGCTCCAGTTATTCACGCGGGAACGTTACGGCGATTACAAAAAAGTGCTTCAACAACTGCGCGGGCGAGCAAGATGCGACCACAACCTATACCTATGACGAGACCGGCCAAGCCCTGTCTATGAAGGACGCAAAGAACAACCCGACGAGCTACTCCTATGCGGATAGCTACTCGAGTTGCGGAGGTGCTGCGCCGCCAGCCGGCAGTACCGATGCATATCTCACACGAATCATCGACCCGCTAGGTCACGCGAATAGTTTCTGCTACGGTTACAACGACGGTCAGTTGAGAGGATCGACAGACCCGAACAACAAGACAACGACTTACAAGTACAACGACAGTCTGGAGCGGTTGACGGAAACGGATTTTCCCGATGGCGGACAAACATTGCTGTCCTACAAGGATTCATACGCACCGAGTGTTACGACGCAAAAGCTGATTGGTTCGGGCAATTATCTCACCAGCACAGCCGTGATGGACGGATTGGGGCATGTGACGCAAACCCAACTCACTTCGGATCCCGCCGGTACCGATTACGCGAGTACCACCTATGATGGTGAAGGGCATCCTTACGTCGTGTCGAATCCCTTCCGCAGCACGAGTGACCCGACCTACGGTATCACGATGTATACGTATGACGCACTTGGCCGAGTCAGATCGGTGCAGCACCCAGATGGTTCGAGCGTGCAGACAGCTTATACGGGACGCGCAACCGAAGTGACTGACGAAGGAAATGGAACCAGGGCAGTGCAACGAATCTCACAAACGGACGCTCTGGGAAGATTGACCTCCGTGTGCGAAGTGAGCGCTGCAACGCTGATGGGCACGTCGGGCACTCCTGCCGCCTGCGGGCAGGACATCGGCGGAACGGGCTTTTTGACAAATTACCAATACGATGTTCTCGGAAACGTGCTCTCGGTTTCTCAGAATGGCTTGAATCCGCGAACGTTCACGTACGATTCGCTGTCGCGCCTGCGGACATCAGCCAATCCCGAATCTGGAACGATCAATTACACGTATGATGCGAACAGTAATCTGAGTTCCAAGGTGGCTCCGGCTCCGAATCAGACGAACCCGGCTGTTACCGTTACCACCACGTATGCGTATGATGCTGACAACCGCGCCCAATCAAAGATTTATTCTGACGGCGCGACGCCGGGCGCTTACTTTTACTACGACCAGACATCTTGGAATTCTGTAAACCTAACGAACACCACGGGCAGGCTTACGAGCGAGGGAACCTATAACGGTGCCTCATGGCTGACGGCATCCGGTTTCAGTTACGACCCGATGGGTCGAACAATAGTAAACGACCAGTGCACGCCTCCGAACTGTGGCACGACCTATAACATGGGATATTTGTATGATTTGAACGGGGACATGCTTTCATCGACAAATGGGCAGAACGTCACATTTACCTACAACTACGATAACGCCGCTGAACTCACGAAACTGACCAGCAGCCTCTCGGACGCAAGTCATCCGCCCACTCTGCTCTCGAACGTGGCTTATAATGCTCTTGGCGCCCTGAGTTCCTCCACTTTGGGCAATGGCCTGAACGAGACACTGGCTTACACGAATCGCGGCTGGTTGCAATCGCTATCCGTCACGGGATCGAATCTCTCCGATGGAAATCCGGCAACAGGATCGGTAACTGTCGGCGGCTCGGAAAAGAGCATTGTGGGGGGTACTCCCGGCAAAGGGTCGGTTACGATTTCCGGGACCGAACAGTCCACGGTGATTAACATCTGCCAGTCGCCGACCAAGAATTCCGGTGTGTCTCCCAACAACGTCTGTCTCCGGACAGTCTACGATACGGGTATCGTATCAATCACAGTGAATGGTGTGCGGGAATCCGCGGGTTACGGGCAAGGCAGCACGGATTCCTCGATTGCTTCCGCCCTCGCCTTGGCTTTCAACAACGACCCGAATTCTCCGGTCACGGCCACGGCTTCGGGCGGCATCGTCAGTTTGACGAGCAAAGCGACGGGGACGAGCTCAAATTATCCGTTGTCGGCCACTTCGTCAACGAACGACCCTACCGATTTCAGCGGTCCGTCCTTCACGCCATCCCCTTCCGGCTC
>JBOGNJ010000083.1:0-2831 GCA_050746905.1 Candidatus Acidiferrales bacterium | reverse complement strand
CCCGGCCAGACGCGTTACATGGCCCTCGGTGATTACTCCAATTCCCGCGGCGCCGCGGATATGGGCATGTTCCCCGATCGCCTGCCCGGTTATGCGCCGCTCTCCGATGCAAACGAGCGCAACCACTGGAGCAAGCTCTGGGGCAAGGAAATCCCCGCTAAGCCCGGCATGGACGCGCGCCAAATTATGCAAGCGGCCCTCGAAGGAAAGCTCAAGGCGCTCTACGTCGTCGGCGCGAATCCGGTGAAAACCTTCGGCGTGAAAGCGCCTGATAAAATCGCGGGGCTCGATTTGCTCGTCGTGCAGGATATGTTCATGACGGAAACAGCGCAGCGCGCTGACGTGATTTTGCCCGCCGCGTCCACTTACGAAAAAGACGGCACGCTCACGAACACGGCAGGTGAAGTCCAGATGGTTCGCCGCGCCGTGGACGCGCAAGGCCCGCGCAGCGACTTCGATTTGCTGCGTATCTTGATTCACCAGTTGGCGCAGCTCGGCCTGGGCGCGCCAATGAAGCACCGCACGCCGGAAGCGGTTCTCGAAGAAATTCGCCAGAACGTGCGCGGTTACGATGTTTCCGTCGCTGGCCTGCTCACGGGAGGCACCGAGCAAGTCACCTCCGCCCCAGCCGCGGTCGAAGGCTCTTACGATGTGCCGGCGGATTTGGTCTTCTCTTCGCAGGACGATTTGTTTACAAGCGGAACCCTGGGGCGTTACTGTTCGAAACTCAATTCAACCAAAGAGTCCAAGGAAAGACCGTGGAGTTCGTCACCGACCACCCAATCCTGGTGGTCTCGTTAATTAAAATCGCCATCGCGCTTTTCGTGGTGATGACGGCGCTCGCCTACCTCACATGGTTCGAGCGCAAGGTTGTCGCGCGCATTCAGTCGCGCTGGGGCCCCTATTGGGTGGGCCCACACGGCCTTTTGCAGCCGCTCGCCGACGGCATCAAGTTCCTTTTCAAGGAGGACATTGTCCCGCCCGCCGCGGACAAAATTTCTTACGTCCTCGCGCCGTTTCTCGCGCTCGCGCTGGCGCTCACCACGCTCGCTCTCATTCCCATCGGCCCGGCCACAATCTCCATTCTCGGCCAGCCGACACAGCTCGTCATTTCTCACAGCAACGTCGCTCTGATTCTGCTCTTCGCCATCAGCTCCATCGGCATTTACGCCGTAGTTCTCGCCGGATGGTCGTCCAACAGCAAATATCCACTAATGGGCGGCCTGCGCAGCTCCGCGCAAATGATCAGTTACGAGGTCTCGCTGACGCTCTCCGTCGTCGGAGTCCTGCTCATCGCCGGCTCATTCGATTTCTACGACATTGTTGGCGGCCAGTCAGGCCACTGGCTTGGCTTCATCCCCAAGTGGCACATCATCCCGCAGATTCTGGGATTCATTTGCTATCTGACCGCGGCCATCGCGGAGACCAACCGCGTCCCCTTCGATTTGCCCGAAGCGGAAACGGAACTCGTCGCCGGCTTCCACACGGAATATTCGAGCTTCAAATTCGCCATGTTTTTCATGGCTGAATACGCGAACATGATCACGGTTTCGTGCCTGGCGACGCTGCTTTTCCTCGGCGGCTGGCTCTCCCCGTTCCCGGAAACAGGCGGTTGGCGCTGGCAGCTTTATCTTCCCGCCGCGGGCTTGATTATTGGCGGACTTGCGCTCATCGTCGGCGGCGTTCGCAGCGTGCAAATGAACGCGAAGGTCGTTTTTCCTGTTCTTGGAATTATTTGCCTCGGAGCGGGTTATCTCTGCACGCTCCATAGCGTGATGCCGGTCATTCAAGGCCCATTCTGGTTCACAGCCAAAGTTTTCTTTCTCTTGTTCTTTTACGTTTGGGCGCGCGGCACGCTTCCCCGCTTCCGTTACGACCAGCTCATGTCCTTCGGCTGGAAGTTTTTGCTGCCACTGTCGCTGCTTAATCTGGTGGTCACCAGCCTCGTCGTCGTGCTGAGGTTGCGCTGATGAATATCGCGATGCTCGTGTTCATTGCCTGCGGAGTTATGGCCATTGTCGGCGCCATCGGGCTGATTCTGGCGCGTGAGCCGGTGCACAGCGCGCTGGCGCTCGTTCTGGTGATGATTTCGCTCGCGATTCTCTATTTACTTCTCGGCGCGGCCTTCATTGCCGCGATTCAGATTCTCGTCTACGCCGGCGCGATCATGGTGCTCTTCGTCTTCGTCATCATGCTGCTCAACGCCGGAGTGGAAGTGCGCACCAACGTCAGCCGTCTCGCGAAGTGGGTCGGCCTGCCTCTGGGAGTATTTTTCCTCATCGAGATAGCCTATTCGCTTTTCCGCGAATATGGAGGCCGCGCGGCTCTTGCCGGTGGCGCTGCCGCCCCCGTGCCCGTCTCGACGCAAGACCTTTCCATAAAATTGTTCACCGAATTTGTGCTGCCTTTTGAGCTGACCTCGATCCTGATTCTCATCGCCATTTTGGGCGCGCTCGTGCTCGCCAAGAGGGAGTCTTAACCATGGTTCCCATATCCTATTACCTGATTTTGAGCGCCGTGCTTTTCGGCCTGGGCGTCGTCGGATTTATCTTCAAACGCAACATCATCACGATTTTCATGGCCATCGAGCTGATGCTCAACGCCGTGAATCTCGCGTTCGTCGCCTTCAGCCGTGAATTCAATCAGCTCGACGGCTTGATTTTCGTGTTTTTCGTGATTGTGGTCGCCGCAGCCGAAGCCGCCGTCGGCCTGGCAATCGTCATGGTCATTGCGCGCAACCGCAAATCGCTCAACGTCGAAGACGTCAATTTGCTGAAGCTCTAAACGAACGCTCTAGGGGTTGGTTGAAAAATTTATTTGAATGTCATTCC
>JBOGNJ010000082.1:0-39418 GCA_050746905.1 Candidatus Acidiferrales bacterium | reverse complement strand
CGCTGCACGGAAACGGGGGTGAGACTTCCGCGAAGTTGCGTCAGAAGAAGCTCGGCGTTGCCGAGAATCCCCGTGAGAGGGTTGTTGATTTCGTGGCGCAGGACCTCGGCGAAGTCAGACGGTAAGTCCGCGATCCACGCGGAGCGAAATTCGAGCTCGAAGGTCTGAGGCGGGCGAAGGCGGCGCTCGACAAAAGCTGCCACGAGAGAAAGAAACTCTCCAGAACGGGCGACGAAATCCACTTCGCCCTCGCTGAGCAGGCTGATAAGTTGCGCCTGCTTTTCAAAGGGCATGATGACCGTCACGGGGGCGAAGAGTGCCATCCGCCGCGCGGCCTCCTCGAGCGAAACACCGACAGGAAGGATATTGTCGTCGAAAATGATCGTCCGCGGATTCAGGCGGGCGGCGCGAGCCTCGAGTTCCACCCAGTGTGACGCCAGCGCGATGTCGCGTTGGCGTCGACGTGGGCCATCGTTCGTTAAAGCGTTTGGCGAATCGTGGACTGAGCCGCGGGCCGCGCGATTGTCTGCGAGACGCGTGATGAGCTCATCGCGTTCTTTGCCTGGTGGCATTCCGACAAGCACCGCGACACCCTGGAAACCCTTTGCGACACCCATGTTGTGACTTCCTTCCTCGAAATCCATTTCTGGCTCCGTATTTCCGCGCCGCCTCATCGTTTGGTCTGCATCGCAACGGTTGCAATCGAAGCGGGCTGCATGGATTCCGCAAGAATACGGTTGGCGGCAAGTTTCAGTTCTTCCACCAGGAACGGCTTAGCCAAAAATGGAAGCTGGCGGGATTTCAGAAATTCGACCGTATGGGGTCCGAGCGTGTCGCCGGTGATGAACAAAATGCGGTCGCGCGCGGGGCTTTGCGTACGCACAAGCGAATCGTAAAACGCGGGGCCGTCGAGGCGCGGCATTCGCAGATCGCAGATAATCAGGTCGTAGTGGGCGCGCGCGACGCGTGTGAGGCCCTCCTGACTGTCAAGCACGGCTTCGACGTCGTGCCCTTCGTCACCAAGAACATCGCTGATAAGTTGCGCAACGGTGGGCTCGTCTTCCACGACCAGCACGCGGCCGGCGGATACGCTGCCCGGATCCACCGAGGAGGTCGCGGTTGCAAGAACAGCGTCGGCTGGAATCGCGAGAAGTGGAATCTCGACCGTGAATCTGGCGCCGCCGCCGGGCAGATTTTCAAAGGCGACGCTGCCGCCATGCTGTTCGACGATGCCGTAGACAATCGAAAGGCCAAGACCCGTTCCCAAGCCGGGCGGTTTGGTGGTGAAAAACGGGTCAAAGATGCGCGAGGCTATTTGAGGAGGGATGCCCGGACCGTCGTCGGAAACGTCAAGCAGCAGGCGCGATTCGACGGTTTTTCGCGTGCGCAGGAGTATGCGGCCGTGGCCGCGGCTTTCAAGAATGGCCTGCTCAGCATTGACCAGCAAGTTCAGTATGACCTGTTGAAGTTGGTGCGGATCGGCAAGAGTGGGGGGCAAATCCGGGGCAAGCTCGCAGCGAATTGCGATGTTCTCAATTTTCAGCTCGTATCCGCGAAGGGCGACGGTGCGCTCGACAATCTCGTTCAAGTCCACGCGGGTGCGTTCGGGTTGGGTCTGCCGCGCGAAGAACAAGAGATTTTTTACGATGCGGCGCGCGCGCTCGGCCTCGGTGAAAATCATGGCGACTTCATTGTTGGGTGCGTCTGACTTGCGGCGTCCCAGAGCCAACTGCGCATAGCCCATGATCGAAGTGAGCGGATTATTCAGTTCATGGGCGATTCCGGAGACAAGCTGGCCGAGCGCCGCCATTTTTTCCGTTTGCACGAGCTTCGATTGAATGTGGCGCTGGTTGGTGATCTCCCAATAAGTTTCGAGCCATCCCAGCGACCGGCCTCCGTCGTCCAGCACGGGACGGGCAGAACGCTCGAAAACTCGTCGCTCCGAGCCGGCAAATTCGAGCTCGTCCTGAACCGGGCCGCTCGAACCCGCGGCAAAGGACTTCCAGGGAGCGGCGAACGTTCCCGGCAGGCGGAGGCGCGGTTCGATGAGGCACGCCAAATCTTCGATGCGCGGGAGACTTTCCAAATCTCCGGCAGCGAGGTCAAACAGCGATTCAAAACGAGCGTTTACAAAACGAACTTGACCGTCCATTGCAATCAGCATGACACCGGAGCGGACGGAATCGAGGACGCTGCGAAGTTCGGGTGGCAATGGCGTCGATTGTAACTTTGGACTCGTCACGGGAAGGCGGTCGAGCGAACCTGGGCGCGCGGCGGACTGGAATTGAAACGGCCGTAGCCACGCGTGGCGCGCCATATCTGCCCTCAGCGCCCCGACTGCAGAATCCAATAGCACGACAAGGCCGCGGCCCCCGAGAAAATCAAAAGATCAAGCGCGCGGCGGAAGAACTTGTGGAGTTGATACTCTTGAATGTAATTCACGTCGGCTCTCCCTCTTTGCCTCAGTGCGTCGTCGAGTCTCGCGGGTGCCCATTTGCGTGGACATTCTTGTGAATGCACACTCGCTACCAATACGAGCAAATTGCGAAGTGATTGCGAATCAGCTGCTTACGGGGATGGCTAGAATAAATGTCTTGCGGATCATTCCCACTCCGAAACCAAATAGTCCGTGTACGGGAAATGGCTTTGCGGAGGGCTACGGGCAATTGCGGCGAAACAGGATTCTCAAGGCGCCGCAGATGTGCGGTATCAGGCGGTCTGGTGTCTGGCTAACTGGGATTCATACTGTTTCAGTTTGCGATAGAGGGTTGTCTTGCCAATCCCAAGCAGACGAGCGGCGATCAGCTTGTCTCCCCCGGATTCGCGCAAGGCTCGCAGAATAGCGCGCCTTTCCAATTCTTCGAGGGGCAGAAGTTCGTCATTTGCGGGCATGGAATCGGCGCCGCTGCTTGCGGCAGCATATTGCAAATTCGACGGCAGGTCTGCGGCGTGGAGAATCGGCCCCGAGCCTAGTGCTACAGCGCGCTCGATAGCATTTTCGAGTTCGCGAACATTGCCGGGCCAATCATAGGCGGTCAGGCGCATCGTTGCGTCTTCGGCAAGGGTCGGTAACGGGCGTCCAGGATCAGCGAATTTCTCTAGAAACGACTGCACCAGCACGGGAATATCGCTCTTGCGCTCGCGCAGGGGAGGCAGCTTGATCTGGACGACGTTCAAACGGAAGAAAAGGTCCTGTCTGAATTGTCCGGAACGAACGGCGGTTTCGAGATCTTTGTTTGTGGCGGCAATCACGCGAACTTCGATGGAGACGCGGTCGTTGGAGCCGACGGGCTTCACTTCGCGTGCCTGCAGAACGCGCAAGAGCTTGGATTGCATGTCGACGGGAAGATTGCCTATTTCGTCGAGGAACAGCGTCCCTCCGTCGGCGCTTTCAATCAGGCCCTGCTTGGTGTGCATGGCGCCCGTAAAAGCTCCCTTGGCATATCCAAAAAGCTCCGATTCAATGAGTGTCGGGACCAGCGCGGAACAATCCACCGGAACAAAGGGCTTCTGGCGGCGCTTTCCGGAGAAATGAATTGAGCGGGCAACAAGCTCTTTGCCCGTTCCACTCTCGCCAAGAATCAGGACGGGATAATTGTGCTGGCTGACCTTTTCGATCAGTTTATACACACGCTGCATTTTGGCGGAGACGCCAATCAACTCGCCATAGCCGGGGCGCGTGCGAAGCTGTTCGCGAAGGACACGATTCTCCTGATCGAGTTCTTGTTCGCGAATCAGCCGCTGGAGCTTGCGGCGAAGCTCGTCGATGTGAAATGGTTTCGTAACGTAATCAGTCGCGCCCAAGCGCGTGGCTTCGACAGCCGTTTGTATTGTTCCGTACTGAGTAAGCACGAGAACCGAGACCTGCGGATAGTTTTCGCGTATGCGGCGCAGTAACTCGAGGCCGCCGAGTTGCGGGACTTTGAGGTCGGTGATGGCGATATCGACGGGATACTCGTCGAGCTGTTCGAGAGCTTGCTCCGTGGTGCCGGCCGTGCGGACTCGCAGACCGGACTCGATCGCAATGTCACTGCAGATTCGAAGAGTTGACTCTTCGTCGTCCACGATCAAAACCGTGGCAACGCCAGTCTGTTCCGTTGGACGCGTTTCCGGTGGCTCAAGCTGCGTCGTCATCTGCACCTCGTCGTGTGCATCCCAACACTCCTATTGCGGGCGAACCGTTCCTCCGGAAGCATGCGAGGAACCACAAATGGGAATGTTCCTAATCGGTTGTAGTAATTGAACTTGGGGCCTGCGGACTCCGATTGAGGGAAAAAATACGATTCCATGTCGGGAATGGATACTATCCCATAGTAATAAAGTAATCAAGTAACTCTGACTGAATTCAGACGCATGCCAAAACGGGACGGCCTTAATTACCGAAAGAGGAAAGTTGAGCGCGCGCGGGCGAAAATTGAAATCCTCGGCGGAAATTCTCCGACGAGGACGAAACCAAGGCCCCTATCCCGGCTGGACCGTGACAGAGCGCCTTAAACGAAATGTTAAATGGGACTCAGAGGGCAGAGATATTTCCTTCTTGCCGGTCGCGGCCGCGCCGACCGTTCCGGCGCCAGCGCCGGCACCCGCGCCTATGGCCGCGCCCTTGCCACCTCCCGCGATTCCACCGATCAGCGCGCCAAGGGCCGAGCCACCGCCAATGGCAACGATATCGCGCTTCTTGTGCGACTTGCCTTCCAACGTGATTGGACGCGTGTTGACATCAACCCACGAGTCGCCGACCCGAACCGAAGTAACGGCGACGCTGAGGAGGGCAGGTTTGGATAGACGCCCGGATTGACGAACTTCAACGACGGTGCCCCGGACACGCGCGTCGCGAGGCACAATTACGCCACCGCCGACGCGAACGGGTTCCGAAAGTGTCCCGCCAAACGAGTCTCCCGACTGGCTGGCCCCACTGCTGATCGTGGTTCCGAGAATCACATGCAGATTCGTACCTGCAGGAATCGTCACGGGCTGTGGAGCGTCGGCCGAACCACCTGAGCTTCCTGCAGCCGAAGAAGAAGCGGGCTGCGCGCTATTCGCGCTGTTGAGGTTGCTTCCATTGTGGGAACAACCGGGAAGGTACAGAGTTGCCGCAACCATTAGAACGAGCAAAAGTAATGGATGAAACCGATTTTTCAAAAGACACCTCCAAACTTTAGAACGCAATTCCAGTTCCAGAGTAGCGGTCAACTAAATCCTTCTCACTCAACAGCATATGACAATTCGCGAAGTCAACTAACAGTGCAGAAATTGCTCAAGCGAGAAAAAGTTTCGGCAAAGAATGCGCGGCGTCCTCAAGAGGCTCAGCACAAGACCGCCAAGTCCCTGCATTCGTTGGCGGCGGCACAACATCGACTGAAGATCAGCGCAGTTTGACGGCGGGGCGTTCCATCGCTTGGCTTTCCTGCATCCTTACTGTAGATTAAATTTCTAATGGCAAGCCATAGCCCATTTTCGCAGCGCATTCTGATTGTCGAAGACGAGGAAAACGCCCGTAAGGGATATGAAGCCCTGCTGCACAAGTGGGGCTGTCAAATCCTGGGAGTCGGCAGCGCCGAGGATGGACTGGCGAAGTTCGCTGAATTCCAGCCCGCGGTGGTGCTGGCGGACGTCGAGCTACCGGGCATGAACGGCCTGGAGTTGCTTACTCAACTGCATGCGCACGCTCCCGAAACTCCCGTCATCATAATAACCGGCAGAGGCACGGATGAACGCGCGGTGCAAGCGATTGAGGCGGGAGCATTTTGGTATATCGAAAAACCTCTCAAGCCTCCCGTCCTTCGTTCATTGCTCGACCGCGCCATGGGCAAGGCGCGCGACCGGCGCGAAGTTGCGGCGCTTACACGCCAGTTGCGGGACGCGGGGCGCTTGGGCGAATTAGTCGGCGCATCGAAAACCATGGCGGAAGTGATGCGGCAAGTGGAAACAGCCGCGCCGTCGACGGCATCGGTGCTGATCACCGGAGAAACGGGATCAGGCAAGGAAGTGGTGGCGCGCACGATCCATGCGCTGTCGCCGCGCGCCAATCAGCCTTTCGTGGCGATCAACTGCTCCGCGATTCCCGAATCGCTGATGGAAAGCGAAATCTTCGGCCACGAGAAGGGCGCATTCACGGGCGCGGCGGAACGGAGGCTGGGCTGCTTTGAGCTGGCTGACGGCGGGACGCTGCTGCTCGACGAAATCGGCGAAATGCCGGCGCAAACGCAAGCCAAACTCCTGCGCGTGCTGGAAGACCACAAAGTACGAAGGATCGGTAGCAAGGTGGAGACGCCGGTGGATGTGCGCGTTCTTGCCGCGACAAATAAAGATCCGCAACAAGCCGTGGCGCAGGGACTGCTGCGCCAGGATCTTTTTTTTCGGCTTAACGTTTTCCATATTCACTTGCCGCCGTTGCGCGATCACAAAGACGATCTGGCGCCACTTACCGAGCAGTTGCTCGCGGAGATCAATCGGAAGCACGGCCGGCATGCGCCCGGCATTAACACGGAAGTGATGGAATTGTTCAAGGCGTATCCGTGGCCGGGAAATGTACGCGAGCTGCGCAACGTGCTCGAACGCGCAGCGATTGCGTGCGACCATGGGCCGATTGGCCGCCAGCATCTGCCCGATGATTTCGCGCGGGGGCCCGTGGCGCAATCCGGCGAACTTTCCGGCTTGCGCTTTCCTCCCGGCACTACGGTGGAAGCGGCGGAGCGGGAGCTGATCATCCAAACACTGGGCGCGACGAATCAGAACAAGACGCGCGCCGCGGAACTTTTGGGCATCAGCCTGAAAACACTTCACAACAAGCTTAAAGAGTACGAGGCTTCACGCCAACATGCCGCTAAGCCTGAAAAATAAGTTCACGCTGGCAACGGCGCTTCTGGTTCTGGTTGTTGTGGCGCTGGTCTCCGGCTTGTACGTTGCGAGACTCACACGGCAGGTAATCACCCAGGCGAACGATCGCGCGCAGTTTGTGCTGCAACAGGTGTTTGTCTCCGCGCAGAACGCCCTGCGCGAAGCAGCCGAAAGCGGAGCAGCGCCGATATCGTCCAGCCCCGCGGATATTCACGACTATATCCAGCGGACACTGGAACAAAATCGAGGTTTATCGGCGCTGATTGAATCCGACATGAGTTTCTCGCCGACGATTTACGAAATCACGATCAGCGACGCGGATGGCACGGCTCTGATTTCCAGCGATCCCTCGCTTTCGGGCAAGCCGATTTCGCAGCGCCCGAATCTCTCGCAGCTCGTTCACGCCAGTTTCTTGAATCAGCTAAGGCTCCTCAACGGGCCGCCGCGCGTTTACGAAGTGACGCTGCCGTTCAACATAATCGGGGGCCAGCCGTTCGGGAATATTCATGTGGCGCTGGCCTCGGCGCTGCTCCGCGATGAAATTTGGCCGGGGCTGACCTCGGCGGCGTGGCTGGCGCTGGGCGCGGTGCTGCTTTCGACTTTGTTTACCGCGTTTGTCAGCCAGGTTGCTCTGGCGCCTTTATCGCGGATTTCGGCGCAATTGGACCGCATCTCGGCGGGCGAATTCGATCTGGAACCCGTCACCCAGGCGGGCGAACTGGGGCAAGTGTCGAACAAGATCAGCCGCATCGGGCAGCAATTGCGCGACGTTCGCGAGATTTTCAGCACGTTGCGCGAGAACATGAATCAGATCATGGCCGGCCTCGAGGATGGCTTGCTGCTTTTCAATTCAGAGGGCCGCGCGGTGCTCGTGAGTCCATCCGCCGAAAAGTTCATCGATGTGGATTCGGAACATCTGCTGGGGCGCAAGATCGAGGAGATTTTTCCGCCGGGGCATCCACTCGCACAGGCGCTTCACATTGGGCGAAGAGGCGAGGTCGGCTCCGACGGAGTGGAAGGGGCAGAAGTGGAAATTGCGGGGGAACACGGGACGCGGCGCGTCGGCGCAAGCATCCAAACAATTCAGGAAGACGGCACGCGAATGGGATTGCTGGTTTCCCTGCGCGACCTGGAATCGCTCGAGCGTCTCGGTTCGCAGTTGCAGGTTTCCGAAAGACTCGCGGCTCTGGGGCGCGTGACCGCGGGCGTGGCGCACGAAGTGAAGAATCCCCTTAATTCCATGCGCGTGTGGCTGGAAGTGTTGAAGGCGAACTTGCCGGTCGATCCTGAAACGCAGCAGGCGGCGAAAATGCTGGACACGGAAATTGATCGCCTAGATCGAGTGGTAAAAACGTTTCTGGAGTTTAGCCGGCCAGTCGAATTGGAGCGCGAGGACGTGAATCTGCCGGAGTTGATCGAGAGCGTCCTGGCCAGCGCAAAGCCCGGGATCGCCGGCGCTGGCGTCACGCTGGTGAAAGAGATTCCCGCGTCGTTTCCTCCGATGGAATTGGACAGAAGGCTGATCGAACAAGCTCTTCTGAACTTGGTGCTCAACGCGTGCGAATGCATGAAAGAGGGGGGCCAGTTAACCGTGACTCTCGCTCGAGTGGAGGATATGGCGGAAATTCGCGTGGGCGACACCGGACCTGGCATCGCACCCGAAAACCGTGCGAAAATCTTCCAGCTGTTTTTCACCACGCGAAAGGGCGGAACGGGCCTAGGATTGGCGAACACATTCCGATTTGTGCAATTACACAACGGTTCGATAGAATTCGATACAGAGGCCGGCCGTGGCACGACGTTTCGCATCCAATTGCCGTTGACGCGTGCCGCCAGCGCGCCTGTAACCAATTTCCGAGACTACGGCCAGCCATTCGCGCGGCAGACATAATTCGAAATGAGCTATCCAGCCCTAAACCGTTCTTCGAGATGGCCCGCGGCCGCGGCGCGCGAGTCCGCGCTCTTGACGTGCCTTGCCGCCGCGGCGCTTGCCATTTTCGCGTGTGGATGCATGGGGCACAAAGTCCACGCCGCAACGATTGCCATGCCTGCGCAGCCGCCTGCGCCTACTGTGCCGCCAGAAACGACCAAGTCGCCGGCGTCAATTCCCGCGCCGTCCACGCCCGCGCCCAAGAATCCCGAGCCTTCGACTCCTCCTCCGGGCCTGACGCCGAAACCCGATACGCTCAGGCGGCCTGCGACGGTTGCGTCTGAGCCAGAGCGCCCGGCGGCTCCGCAGATTTCCCCGCAAATATCGGCGTCTGAACAAGCCGATTTGACAAAGCAAACCCAACAATACGTCGCCGACGCGCAGCAAAATCTACATCGCGCCGACGGACACGAGCTGAACCCGAATCAGCGCGATATGGCCGATAAAATTCGCGGCCTGCTCGACCAGTCGCAAGCTGCGATTCAGACCTCGGATTGGTCTCGCGCGAAAAACTTGTCCCAGAAAGCCTATCTTCTGTCTCTCGATTTCGTGAAGACGCTGTAGCCGCGGCACTCCGCAACCAATAATAATTGGTAAGATGAAGCGATGAAGAGCTACGACACCGTGATTGTGGGCGGCGGGATTATAGGGGCATCGCTTGCGTTTGCTCTGGCGCGGCGCGGGAAATCGGTGCTCATCCTGGATCGTCAGGAACCGGGGCGCGAAGCTTCGTGGGCGGCCGCTGGGACGATCTCGCCGGCTCCCGACCGCGAATCGATCGCTATCGCGGCGCTCGGACTTGAGAGCTACCGGCTCTATCCCGAATTTGTGGCGGCGATCGAAGACGCCACAGGAAAATCTGTCGACTTTCACCCAAACGGCGCGGTGGAATTATTTCTGGATGCCGAAGGTGAAGCGGCGCGCGACCGGCGCCTCGATGAAATCCAGAGCCACGGCATTGCCGCCGAAGCAATTTCGCTCACCGAGGCGAAACGCCACGAGCCTGCCATCGGTCGCGCGACGCGCGCGGCGTTGCGGATCCGAGATGAAGCACATCTCGATCCCCGCGTGATTACGCATGTCACGCTCACGGCAGCGTCGAAGGCCGGCGTGGAAATTCGCGAAAACACCGACGTGATTTCCGTGCTGATCGAAAACAGACGCTGCGGGGGAGTGCTCGCGGCCAATGAAAAGAAAAGCTACGTGGGTCAAATTGAAGTTCGCGCGGGAGAAAAAATCGCGGCGCGCAACGTGGTGATTGCGGCGGGGTGGCGTTCCGGAGAAATCGGCGGAGCGGAATCCTATGCGCCGACGATTCCGGTACGCGGACAGATGGTTGCGCTGGGCGGAATTCCGGGCGCGCCGCGAATCATTCTGCGCTGCAGCCTCGGCTACATGGCTCCGCGCGACGATGGCCGCACGGTCGTTGGCAGCACACTCGAAAGCGGAGTATCCGAAAAAAATACAACCGATGCGGGTCAGCAGAAAATTCTCGAAGCGGCTTTGACGATGGCTCCCGCGCTGGCTGTCGCGCCGATTCTGGAAAGATGGGCCGGCGTGAGGCCCGATTCACCCGATCATTTGCCGATAATTGGCGCAACGGATATCGAAGGCTTGTTCATCGCGACGGGTCACTATCGCAACGGGATGCTGCTTGCGCCTGTCACGGCGAAATATCTGGCTGAGTGGATTACGACCGGGAAACCTTCCGCATGGTTCGAGGCATTCAGCCCGCTGCGATTCGCGACAACGCCCAACCCATCGACGGCGGGTGATGGCGGAAAATGAGGGCTTCTAAAAGGGGCTTATCCTGGGCTGACATGTCAGCTTCAAGTGCACTTGAACTGTATAAAATTGCACATCCACAAGAAATTCGTCAGGAATTTAGTAAGGAATGATGCCCGTACGGCGCTGGGGCTCGCGATTCGGCGGACCGGCCAGAGTTGAGGATTTTCCCGGAGTAGTGAAGTTCGCCTTGCTGGAAAGCAAATAGAGCGGGCGGTTCATGACTACATCCAAAGTGGTGCCGCGTGGCAGTTCCGCTTCGGGCCCGCGCGTCAGGAGCACAGCAAGAAGGCCCGCGGCAACGCCAGCACCCGCACCGATTCCCACGCCTCTGGCGCTCTGCGACGCAATCCCGCCGATGCCCGCACCGGCTGCCGTTGTCTCGAGGACGGTGCCCACGTCGGCCGTCTTGTTCGAATCGCCCTTGATCGCGCCTTCCTTGCCCATGGACTCGTTACCGCCGGTACCCGCATTGGTCGGCGAGGCATTGAAGCTTGCCTGATAGCCGTTCGGAAGAATCAAATTGTCGAGTCTGATTTTGATTTCGGCGCGCCCATGAATGCGCCCCGGGCGTTTCGCCTCCGTTATCTCCCCGCTAACGTACGAGCCTGCGGGAATCAGAATGCGGCTATCGATCACAATGGGGAAGAGCGTTTCAAGATACACAGGGTCGCCGGCCTTCGCACTACGCGTGGAAATTGCGTTGTGAAGAACAAGCGGAAGGCGTGTCCCGGAGGGGACCTGGAAATATTTTGGCAGAGAAACCGCCGGCGTGACGGCCGCGGCACTGGTTGACGGCTGGGCGGGCGATGCGTTCGCAGCCGAAGTGGACTGTGCAGCCACCACCGGTGGATTCGCGGATTGCGCGCGCAGGGTGGGAGCGATCGCCAGCGCGAGGATGATCAGCACAGCCGTATCCGCGAAACGCAGCTTCATTGGCGCCACCTCTATTTGCAATTCTGATAATCCGATGCCCTGCCGTACGTTCAGGATGTCCCCGAGGACGGGGTGGTGTCAATGAGGCATAGCTTCGCGGAGTGAAAGGGTCATCGCGGGATCACTTCCGTTTGACTGGGGCGTCATCGCCGCTTACGCTGTCTTTTGCAACGCGAAACGAGGAGGGATGCGGATGGCGAATCTCGCATTGGTCTATGGCATGAGGCTTTTCCCGGCAACGGAGCTCGATTCGGTCGGCGAGGCTACCGTAAAACTGAAGAATGGGCACAGTGGCCGGATCACGATGCATTTGATCGAAGGCAGCAGAGAGGAAATCGAGAAAACGCTTAAGCAATCGCTGGACGCGTTCTTCGATTTGTATCCGGAGATTTAGCCGGGCGGCGGCGCGATGAGCGTTAAATCAAGACGACCGTCTGCCCGGTCAAGTCGAAACGCTTGCGGCAGCGAATGTTGCGGCAGGCGGTCATATCATCCACGCGGACCATATACGAGCGTGCCTTTGCGAAATGGGCGCGATCTTCTTCATTGGAGCCGCGCGGCAATTCCGCTTTCTTTGTGCGCACCTTCCACCGAATGGGATAGGTATTTTCCTGGCGGCAATGCGGACACGTCAGCGGAATCTGCTTGGTTTCGTCCTTCTCGTCATAAAACTTCCTGTCGTTCATTGGCCCCGCTTTCCAGCTACATTTTTTCGCGCGCTACTGCCGGCGAGTTTACCGGCACTGTGTTGCCGACAGCATCAAGAGTCACGAAACGGATCCCCGCGTCTTTCCAGCGCGGCAGCCAGTGTTCCAGCGCCGCAACAGTATGGCGGCGGTCGCCTTCGAGAACGCGATGGTCGCCGTCGTGCAAAAGCACAATATCTCCACCCGTGACGCGCCGCAAGCGATGAATCACCGGCTGTGCCGGCTGGGGCTTCCAGTCCCAGGCCCATTTTGACCACATCGCAACGCCTGAATAGCCAAGCTCGCGCACCACGGCGTTGAGCGGCGGGCCGCGAAAACCAAATGGCGGGCGCATCCAGCGCAATTCCCCGGTTCCGCCGACTGCGGAAAGGATAGCGTCACGGCAACTGTTCAACTCTCCGCACAGTTGTTTGCGCGAAAGAAAAATCAGATTCGGGTGCGTCTCCGTGTGATTGCCGATGGCATGGCCACGCGCAGCAATCCCTCGCGCCAAGGCTGGAAAGGCACGTACGTGGCGGCCAATTAAAAAGAAAGTGGCCCGGGCATCCTGTTTGTCGAGCAAGTCGAGCAATGCGGGCGTCGCGGCAGCGTTCGGTCCGTCGTCAAACGTAAGCGCCAGGGTGGTTGAATCGCCGGTGAAACGCAGCGTGCGCCCAAAAAGCTGCGACCGCGGATATGCCGCTCCCCATGCGCCTATTGCCGCGCCGCCGATTGCGGCCGCGCCCGCCGTGGCCCAAACGTTCATGCGCACATTTTCGCACGCATGGCGCCGCAACACGGCAACTTTTCTGGCGCGCGCGTCAACGCGAATATCTCTGATACGATACCGGGCCAGCGATGACGCGTGAACCGACGACAAAGGCGAAATTCCCGAACTGGCTGCGATGGGGCAGCTTGATCTGGCTCGCTGTGTGGATCCCCACTTATTGGCGTTACTGGGGCGTGCAGAATTTCGTTCATCTCTGCGACATTGCCGTGATTCTGACTTGCGCAGGCCTGTGGTGGAGCAATTCCCTGCTGCTGTCGAGCCAGGCCGTCTCGTCGATTGTGGTGGATTTGTTATGGGATCTGGACGCGGCGTGGCGATTTTTCAGTGGACACCATCTGATTGGCGGCACCGAGTACATGTGGAACGCGCATTATCCGCTGTGGGTGCGGCTGCTCTCCGTGTTTCACATTGTGTGGCCGATTCTGCTGCTGTGGTCGCTTGCGCGCGCCGGCTATGACCGTTGCGGATGGCTGTTGCAAGCGGCGATTGCGGCGGACGCAATTGTCGTGGCGCGTTCGACGGATCCGGCGCTTAACATTAATTATGCATTTCACGACCCGATTCTACATCGTGCCTGGGGACCCGGCGCCGCGCATGTCGCGCTGATGTGGATCGGCCTGGTGATTGTGATTTACCTGCCGACGCACTTTATTTTGGCGAAGCTATTTGCGCCGCCGAAAACACTCATGCCGACGTAGAATCAAGCGCTCTTTTGCCTCATGCTGCAGGGGAACTACTCGTCTTCTTCTTTGCGGATGGAGCGGAGATCGATGCCGAGGTGCTGGCATTTTTTGTAGAGGTGGCTGCGTTCGAGGCCGAGGGCCTTCGCGGTGTTGGTCATGTGGTTGTGATGGCGCTTGAGCTCGGCGAGAATTGTTTCCCGCTCGAAGGCTTCGACACGCTCGGCCATCGCGCCCGAGGCCGCTCCTGACGTCCGCCCCGAATATATTGCGTCCGGCTCGCCAATTCCGCTCGCGGACTCGGGACGCGGCAACGCCGTGCGTATCGTCGCAGCGTCCACTTCGTTTTCGGCTGCGAGAAGCAGAACGCGTTCGACGACGTTACGAAGTTCGCGAACATTTCCGGGCCAGGAATAGCGAGATAATTCCGTGATAGCCGCCGGCGAAAACTTCTTCGCCTTCCACCCATTTTGTTCAGCGACTTGCTGCGCGAAATGTTCCGCCAGCACGGGTATGTCTTCCAGGCGCCCGCGCAGCGGCGGCAGCACTACAGGAAAAACGAAAATCCGGTGATAAAGATCCTGGCGAAAAGTATTGCGGCGGACTTGCTCTTCAAGATTGCGGTGCGTGGCGACCACAACGCGAACGTTCACTGGAATCGGCCGGTCGCCGCCCACGCGCTCGATTTCGCCCTCTTCCAGGACGCGCAAAAGTTTCGCCTGCATCGCGGGGGGCATGTCGCCGATTTCGTCGAGGAATAAAGTGCCGCGATGGGCCTGCTCGAATTTGCCCGTGTGCCGCGAGGCCGCGCCCGTGAACGCGCCGCGTTCGTGGCCAAAAAGCTCCGACTCCATCAGTTCAGCCGGAACCGCCGCGCAATTAAGAGTGATGAACGGGCCATTCTTACGCGCGCTCTTTTCGTGCAACGTGCGTGCGACCAACTCCTTGCCCGTGCCGGTCTCGCCGCGGATGCAAACGCGCGTTTCGCTGGCGGCGACGCGCTCGACTTCAGTCATCAGCGTCTTCATCGCCGGACTTACCCACACAAGCTGATGGCGGCCGACGCGCCGGCGCAAATCGCGATTTTCTTCTTCGAGGCGTGCGAGCTTCAGGGCATTTTCCACGGTGAGGAGGAGTTTCTCGGTCGAAATGGGCTTTTCCAGAAAGTCCGCTGCGCCCAGCCGCGTGGCGCGCACAGCCATTTCGATCGTTGCCTGTCCGGACATCATCACGACGGGTGAACTGACGCCGAGATTTTTCATTTCTTCGAGAAGCGCGATGCCGTCTTTGCCGGGCATCACCACGTCGGAAAGAATCAAATCGAAGTGGCCGTCGCGCGCCAGTTCGAGAGCGCGCGCAGCGTTATCGCAAACCGTGGCTTCATGGCCGGACAATCGAAACGCGCGGGAGAGAGAAGCGAGCGTGTTCGCATCGTCGTCGATAATCAGGATGTGGGCGTTGGCGGCCATGCGAATTACGTTTTCCGTTCCATGACGGGTCCGGCGGGCCTTTTGCTGTCGATGGGCGTTAGCTCAACGGCCTTCATGTCCGGCGGCCTGTCGGGAAGATCGATGTGAAACGTTGTGCCGCGGCCCGGTTCGCTGGTCACGGAAATTCGTCCGCCATGATCGCTGACAACCGACTGCACAATGGCGAGGCCGAGGCCCGTGCCGTGCTGCTTGGTGGTGTAATACGGCGTAAAAAGCCGCTCGCATTCCTCGCGCGTGAGTCCGGCGCCCGTGTCGCTAATTTCCAGGCGCACGCCGCCGCCATGCATCATTGTGCGAAGAGTTAATTTGCCGCCGTCCGGCATCGCATCGATCGCATTGAGCACCAAATTCCCAATCGCGCGATGGAGAAGCGTGCTGTCGGCTTGAATCACGGGAAGTTTTTCATCGAGATACAGTTCCGTCGTAATTTTTGGTTCGCCGGGAGCAACGAAACGCGGCTCAAAAAGACGAGTGACGCCGCGGACCATTTCGTTTACGTCCAACGGCTGCAACTCCGGGTGCGGCATCTTCGCGAAATCGCTGAAGCGGCCGACAATCTTTTTCAAATTTTGGATTTCCGCAAGGAGAGTCTCCGTGGACTCGCGGAAAATCTCATCGAAATCCGCCGCGTTTTGCTGACGAGCACGCTGAAGATTTTCCACCGTGATTTGCAGCGGAAACAACGGATTCTTCAATTCGTGCGCGAGGCGGCGCGCGAGTTCGCGCCACGCCGCGACGCGTTCCGTTTGAATGAGGCGCTCGCGCTGCTCAGCGAGCTGTCCGGTCATTTGGTTAAATGCCCCGGCGAGCGCGCCGATTTCGTCATGCGAATGAATCTCAACACGCGCGTCCCAATTTCCGGAGGCTACTTCCTTCGCGCCGGCCACAAGCTTTCCGACTGGCCGCGTGACACGCACGGCGGCCCACCAACTCAGCAAAATCCCCAGCGCGAGCGCGATCCCGCCAACGAGAAGCGCCAGGCGGCGGATGCTCCGTTCGAGCAAGACCAAATCGTGACGCGAGCTGCCAACAAACAAAATGCCGAGAAGATTCCTCTCCGGGCCAAGCAGCGGAAGCAAATGGAAGACTTCGTCGCTGGCGGCATCGCGCGTCCAATGAATCATCGTAGTAATTTCGCCGGGTTGCTGAAGTTCGCGCGCCACGAGCGGCGCAAAATGCTCCGCCTGCGTTATTGGACCGTCCACGCCGGTCAAATTCTGCGGCGAGAAACCTGCGCCGAGATTGACGTAAAGCAGCGCGCGCATTCCCCGCGGCAAACTGAGCGAGGACAGAAAGGACTTGTCGAGCCGTTCGCCGCCCGCGGTGTAAAGATTCGAGCCGGCAACGGGAAGCACCGACACGGCGATCAGCCCCAGTTCAGGGCCGTCCGGCGTGTCCACCTTTTGCAGAAAAGCGCCGCGCGCGGGCCAATCGATTTGTTGAAGCAGCCAGCCTTCCTTATAGCCGAAGCGCGCGGGCCATTGCATCGAGGAAATAATGCTTCCGTCGTTTCCCGCGAATTCGAGGAAATCGAAATGGTGATCCGAGGCGACGCTGACCGCATCGTGGCCGTAAAGAGACGGGTCAATATCGCGAGCGCTGAGGTGAATGGCCATATTCAATGTCGCTTCAGAACCCGAAATGTCCTGAACGCCGCGAGCGATTTGTTCTCCCCGGTTTGCGAATTCACGCTGGAATTGCGACACGATCGCGTCCGTGTGCGATACGTCGAGCTGCTCGAATGACCGGCGCGTAATTGCCGTAACGCCCACGCCGACTATCGCGACGGCGGCAACGACGACGAGCGGAAACAGCAAGAACATCTTCAGACGGAAACTCATTGAGCGGCCCCATCGAGCCACACATCCGCAATTCGCCAAGCACCCCATCGAGCGGGCGTCCAATCATGCACGCGGGCGCTTAAACCCACGACTTCCGGGACATGGACAAGCGGAACGACTTCATAGGTGTCCACCACGGCGCGCTCACGCGCATGTAATTCCTCAGGATCCGCGGGATGATTCAGCGGCCCGAGGAGCGGAGAATCCAAATCCGCGAGCTGCGCAAAAGTCCGCAGGAACTCTTCGAGCGCTGCCCCGGGCGCAGGCGAAGACATCGGCAGGCGCACGATGCGCGCATCGTATTCCGGGATATTCACGGCGCGATTTGCGGCGGGAGCAGCACTGATCGCTCGCGCGGAAACTGAAATTCCCGCCGCTTGCGCATTCACGACAATGCGTTCGGCAATCATGCGCTCCATCGAGTCATCGGCATCATAGCCCACCCTCAGCACATGCGCGGGAGAGATTTGCAATGCGAGTTGACGCGCGGCCACTGGATCCGGTGCAACGGAAAAAAGAAATGCGTACCCGGAGGACCATTGGGGCAACAGACCGCCCGCTGGCGCGCCTTCTTTCTGCAAGACGAAATCCACCAGGGACGCGCGGTCAATCGCAAGCGAAAGCGCGTGGCGAATGCGAATGTCTCTTGCATGCGTGCTGGAACGCTCAAAAACCAGCGCGAGCAATTCGGCGGGATCGGATGCGGAAATTTTCACGCCTCGCGAGGCATCGATACGGGCACGATCGGGCGCGATGTCGGCAATATCCGCTTTGCCGAGATCGAGGTCAATCATGCGTTCGCGGGTGGTGCGGCCCATTTGCACTTCGATGGAATCGACGAAGGGACGGCCGCCCCAGTAATCGTCATTCACCGTGAAAACCGCGTGCTTGCCGGGCACCCAGGTTGTGAGACGGAACGGTCCGGTGCCGAGAATTTTCCCATCAGGCTGGCGGAGTAATATTGAGTTTTTGGTTTTCGCGAGAACCTGCAACATTCCCGGCGACGGCGAATCGGATTCTATAACCAAGGGACCATTTGCGGCGGTGACATGCCAGCCTGGATTTGCGGCCAGCAATGAAGCGGCAACGGCATCCGGTGTAAGAGGCACGGCGTCTGGAAACTTGACGTTCGGGCGAAGATGAAATTCCCAGCGTGTAAATTTGTCGTTGTGCTGCCAGGAAATGGCGAGAGCCGGTTTTGGCTCACCAAACTGATCCAGCTCAACCAAGCGATCGGCGATCAATCGCAGGAAGCGGTCTTGCGCGATTTGGCCGGTGACGCTTCCCTGCTTCTGAGCGGGATCAAGAGAAGTGACGCGGCCCTGCAAGTTGATCGTCAACGTGCCGCCGTAGCGCGGCCGCCGCGCCGCGGAAGTTGCCAGCGCAACGAGGAGCAACGCGAGCAGTAAACTACTGGTTGTATACCGCGCGAATGAAATACGCCTCATACATTCCTGTTTTCAGATTGCGCGAAACCGCGAGGACGGTGTTTTCGCCCTCGGACCAAAGCGCCGTGATTGGGCCGCCGAAATCGATGCTCGGGCTGACAGGGACGGCTTGGCGGCCGATGATATCGAAAGCTTGAATAGCATCAGGGACCGTCCAATCGCCCGCCCGGGTCACAAGCAATGGCCACGGAGTGAAAGCGGGCGAATACAACGCGGCGACGTCGCTGCCCCAATCGTCGAAAGAAGCGACAAGCGTCGAAGAGCCTTCAAAGAGAAGTGCACGGCCATTCGACGTCGTGGCGACTAGGGGCGCTGACGCGCCGGAAGACACGGGGGGCGCGATTGCAGCCAACGAGTAGAACTCTTGGGACCCGAGGGGCGAAACGGTGAAGGTATTTCCGTTCGTGGTGGCCGTGGACAGCGAAGGAAAAGCAGTGGCGAACAGCCAGCCGGCATTCCCGGGCTTGCACGATGCGGACAAAGCGCTGCCCGCACTGATCGTGCAGAGAACTCCGGGAAGCACTGCTTCTTCCCCGTTTGCGCCTTCTTGCAAGCGTCCGCGAATGTCGCGGGGCCGGGGGCTTGCGTGCTCGACGGGCGCTTCGGACTGGAGTTTCCATGAACCATTTTCTTGCGCAAAGAGAGCGACGCGCCTGGGTTGCAAAACGAGAAGGCTCGGTGCAGCACCCGGCGATGCAAACAGCAAGGCCGCGTCGAGGATTGGCTCGGGCTGGCTGAGCAGAAACTCCTTTTGCAGGGTGACGGAAGGACTGGGCTGCCTTGGTTGGATGAGCAGCTCGCGGGCCACCGTGACGAAGAACGTTTGTTGCGACTGGTCTTGCGTCACTTGAGCAATCCACAAAAAGCCGCGAAGATTTTCCGCGAGTGTGATGCTGAGGGATGCAGCTTCGATTCCTTGAGCGATGCCGGGGGCCTCCGCCGTTTGGCCGATTTCGTCACGGAAAGCGCCGGAAGCCTTCTGGAATTCGAAAGGAGAGACTGAAGACAAATTCACGAAATTCGGAGCGATGGCGAGCTTGCCTCGCATGGCGGCATCGACCGAAGCTATGACTTTGCGGGCGAGTTCGCGAGCGGCGGCGGCCAAGGGATCATCCCCCAGTGATTGAGCAGACGATCGGAGTTCCGTGGAAGGCTGGGCCAGCGAATGCGCTGAAGACTGCGGCGGTGACTGCGAAGCTTGCGGGGCTGCGGCGAAAGCCGGGAATGACAATGCGAGAAGCAGATGAAGCGCAAAAATTCGGCGGAAGAGCCGCATCGAGTCGCGTCACGGAAGCTTGACGTAGCGCAAGCATAGCACAGCGTATTTTCGCATCAGGATTTTCGCGCGGGTCGTGTGTCGTTTCAAGCGATGGCCTCATGCGGAGAAACCGCTGGCAGGTGGCTTTGCCGCGGCGGCGGCCTAACCACCCACAGGGGTTTTGCCAGCGGTTACCCGACTGCACCGACCGTGAAGCCGGCCGGGAACTTTCATGGGCGTCCGCCTGACTGGACGCCAGCTTGCCCGCCAGATGCGTCGCCAGTCCTGCCGGAAGGCGGCGGATCCGCGGCTCCGAGCGGCGCATCGAGGACGCCATTGGTGAAGAAAAATTTGCCGTCCATCGGGACCATCATGATGCGAACTTTGTCTGACAGTTTTTCAGCGACGATTTTCTGAATAAGCAGCGGATTGCCTCGCAGCGCGACGGCTTCGAGCTGCAAACGCTCGGCCTCGGCGGCGCCCGTGACACGAATGCGATTCGCGTCGGCCTTCGCAAGCAGTTCCTGGCTCTGCTGCTCGGCTTGGCTGTCTATGACCTTCGCCTGGGCTTCCGCTTGCGCGTTTTCGATTGTGGCTTCCTTGCGGGCTTTGGCTTCGAGGCGCGCCTGCTCGATCTGCTTTTGCTTGAGCGGCAGCGTGTATTGCATGGCGTCGGATTCCGCTCTTGCGGCGATCACACGAGCTTGCGCGGTGGCCTCGGCTTGCTTCACCTGGCGAACTTTGTTCTCGTCGGCTTGATACTCCGCGATTTTCACGCGTTTCTGCTCAATTTCCTGCTCGAAATTCATCTGATCGCTTTGCTGCTCTTTCAATAAAATGTTTTCGAGGCCTTGCGCATATTCGGGCGGAAGAACAATGCGGCGGACGAGGACTTCCTTGACGACGATGGCGTCTTGCGCGAGGCGTCCGGTGATTAGACCGGCGACACGTTCGCGAAACTCATCGCGCTTGACGGAGAAGATGTCGCGTACGACGTAATCAGGGGCGACTTCGCGAAACGCGCTTTCGACGACCGGGCCGACAATCTGTTCGTCGATTGGCCGGGGCAGATTCGCTTCAACATAGCCGAGCCGGCTGGCGTCGAGACGATAGCGAACCAGCACAGACAAGCCGAGCGGTAAGCCTTCGCGGGCTTCGACTTTCAGTACGGCTTCGTGCGGCTTTGCGTCGTCTTGCGCAGAGGTGGCGAAGACTTGTTCGCGAATATCGTAAACCGACAGGCGCTCGATCAGAGGTACGACGAGATGAACGCCCGAGTAGAGTGTTCCAGAGCGAATGCCGGAAATTTGACTGATGCGAATGCCTGCCGAACCGTCAGGGACTACGACAATGCTCAGCGCGATGAGCAACGCGACGACTGCCGCTCCCGCGATTTTGCCGGCGTCGCGCCACCGGATCGAGATTTTCGGACGCGGCTTGGGGGCTTCCTCCGGCGGATTTTTTGAGAAGACGCGCCGCACCAGGCGGTCGAGTTCGTAGGAGTAGATCAGGTCGTAAGCCGCGATAACTGCTGCTACGAGCAGCAGAACAATTCCTACCGCGAGGAGCAAATGCCGTAAGAAAATCATCTTCGTTCTCCCCCTTTTGTGCGTGCCGCCTTTTTCGTGCTAATGCCAAAGTGGCGGTCAATTTTGTTTCGGCTGCGGAACGAGCATCGCAGGTCGCGCCGGCATTTGGCGCGCGGGCATAAGCGCCATCACAGTTCGCAGACACAGCCATTCGAAAGCGAATGCAATCGCGAACGAGGCCGCTACGGTTGCCGTCAAAATGGTTGCTACTCTCATTTTCGTTCCCTCCCTTGATTTGAGACTCTCAGCGGGCTTTAATCTCCGGCGAAACAAGCGCCTGTTGCTCGACCGCGGATGCGAGCAACACGTGAGGCGAGCCGGTACCGAAAAACCGCGACGTCTCTGCGTCGCGAGCGGCGTGAAGCTCAACGACGTCGCCCACGCGAACGCGTGCGAAGAGTTTTTTTACGTCGCGATTGCGGAGACGAATGCATCCGTGAGAAACGTCGCGTCCAATGAGGCGTGGCTCGTTGGTGCCGTGGATGCCGTAGCCTTTAATATTCAAGCCAATCCAGCGCGGGCCGACGGGATTATCAGGACCGGCCGGAATCACTTCGCCGGGGTGATAATAAAAAGGATTCTCGACGCGGTTGACGACGCGGAATTCTCCCGCAGGGCTGGGACTCTCGGGCGCTCCGACGGAGATGCGAAATTTCAAGACGACGCGGCCATTTTCGACAACGGCGAGCTTGCGATCTGGGATGCTGATGACAATGCGCCGCTCGGCGGCTGCCGGTGCTGACTCTGCGTTGTCGCAGCGCATGCGCGGCTGTTCTTGAGCCGCCGCGCTGACCGCGAAAACCAATGCAAACAGAATGAACGTCGCTGGAGCGCGTCTGGCTACGCAGAGTTTGTTCTCTCGAAAATCTTTGCCGATTCGCATCCGCTGCCTCCTCTGGGCCAATGTTGTGACTGCGCTTCGCAGGTGCATATGGCACGGGGCATGCCACTGGCGAGTTGTTGTAGGGAAAGAAGATAGGGCATTGTGGCGCCGCGTTCGGCGTGGGCAGCGGGACACAGCGTGAAAGAAGGACGCGCAGCGCGCTTCTGTTCGCTATAATTGAACTGGGGGCTAATCTAGCAACATGCAACAACCGCAGACGGGACTTCGAGTGGGACAAATCCTCGGGATTCCGCTATACCTGCATGCGACCAGTTTTCTGATTTTCGCGCTGCTTACTTTCTTCCTTGCAACGCAAATTCTGCCGCTGCAGGCAGGCGCGACACCGCTGCAATACTGGATTCTCGCCGTTGGCGTTAGCGTGGTGTTCTTTGGCTCCCTGATATTGCACGAGCTAGGCCACAGCGTAATTGCGCTGCACTATAAAATCCCCGTCATCTCCATCACACTGTTCTTCTTCGGGGGATTGGCGCGGATCGAGCGCGACCCGGAGCACGCCTTTCAGGAATTCAACATCGCGATTGCCGGACCGATGGTCAGCTTCATTTTGGGCGCGGTGTTCTTCGGTGTTTACGTAGTCGCTCCCCACGGAGTCTTGCAGCTCGCAGCCCTTTATTTGAGCGAGATCAATGTGATCCTCGGCGTGTTCAACCTGCTCCCTGGCTTTCCCATGGACGGCGGGCGAGTGCTGCGTGCCATTGTCTGGGGGATCACGAAGAACTTCGATAGAGCGACGAAAATTGCTTCGCGCAGCGGACAAGTATTCGCTTACATGATGATCATGCTCGGAATTTGGGCGATTATGGAGCGCGACTCGGGGGTGTCAAAATTCCTGGGAGGCTGGAGCGGCGGCCTTTGGCTCGCGTTCATTGGTTGGTACCTGCTGTCCGCGGCGCAGGAGACATACACACAAGTGGCCATTCGCCATACGCTCATAGGGCTTAGCGCGGCGGACATTATGTCTCCCGACGTGCCCACGGTGGCGCGAGATATTTCGCTCGAGGATTACGTTCACGAAGTGCTGCGGACGGGACGGCGCTGCCATGTGGTGACGGGCAACGGCATGGCCGTGGGATTGGTGACTTTACATCAGGTGCAACGCTTTCCCCGCGACGAATGGGCGAACACGTCTATTCAGGCCGCCATGGTGCCTCAGGGCGCGATTCACTGGGTGATGCCCAATGAACCCGTGACGGGAGTGCTCGAACGAATGCAGAGCGAGGACGTGAACCAAATGCCAGTGCTGCAGGAAGGCCACATCGTCGGGATGATCGCGCGCGACTCGATTCTGCGGGTGATACAAACGCGTCTGCAGGCGCACCGGCAGTACGCGGCAAAGTAGGTCCCGCCACCAAGCCTCCGGTAGAAACATCCCTGAGAGTAGCCCCTGAGCGAATCCAAGCCGTATAATCCAGAACATATCGCGATGCGCATCCTGCTGGTTGAAGACGAGCGGAAGGTAGCGAGCTTCGTAGCGCGCGCGCTGCGCGAGAATGCGTATGCGGTAGACGCGGCGGGAACGGGCGAAGACGGGCTGCGGCTGGCGCTGGAAAATTCCTACGACGCAATTCTGCTGGACGTTCGCCTGCCCGGGATCAGCGGCATTGAGCTGTGCCGGAAACTGCGGCAGGCTGAAATTCAATCCCCCATCTTGATCCTGACGGCGCGAAGTTTCGTGGAACAGCGCGTGGAAGGCCTTGACGCGGGCGCGGACGATTACTTGACGAAGCCGTTCGCGCTGGCGGAATTGCAAGCGCGCGTGCGGGCGCTGGTGCGGCGCGGATTCCGGCGCGGAGAAGCAAAGCTCCGGTGCGGCGATTTGGAACTGGACCGTCACAGGCGAAGCGTCACGCGCGGAAAGGAGCGCGTTCTTTTGACATCGAAAGAATTTGCGCTGCTCGAACTGCTGCTCCTGCGCTCGCCGGATTCCGTGACGCGCAGCGAAATCATCGAGCATGTGTGGGACAGCCATTTCGACAGCGAGACAAATTTGGTGGAGGTGTACATCAACCGGCTGCGGCAAAAGATCGATCAAGGACACGCGACCAAGCTTGTGCGCACGTTGCGTGGCGTTGGATACAGGATGGGGGCGGAGGAATGAAGCGCACGCTTTCGCTTCGCGTGCGTATGATGCTGCTATTTTGCATCGTTGTGGGCGTGCTGCTGGCGGGTTCATATGTGGCGTTCTATTTGGCCTTGCGGAGCGTCGTGCACAGCCAGTTTGACCATCGATTGATGGAAGCGGAAGCCCCAGTAGCGGCTGACCTTGCCACCGACACCGACGACGAAGACGTCACCGCGTTGGACATTCCTGGCGAATATTTTGAAACTCTCGATCCAGCCGGCCGGCCAATCGCATTTTCGAAAAATCTCAACGGGCACTCGATTCCCTTCTCCGGCGGCACGCAAGATCTCCAAACCGTTCGTGACGCGAAGTTGGGACGGCTACGCTTGGGGACAACGACGATTCACCGGGCGAAGGGCGACGAAATCCTGATTTTGGCGATGCCCACACGCGACATCAACGAGACGTTGGAGCGTTTTCGGGCGCTCCTATTCGTGCTGTTTCCGTGCAGCCTGCTGATCATGGGCGGCGTTGCGGCGTGGTACGTAGGACGCAGCCTGGAGCCGATTGCCGCGCTCACTCAACAGACTTCGCAAATGGCTGAACGCGTGAAAGCGCCAGGCGCGATGCCGGCGCAGCGTGACGCTTTGCCGCTCGCTTCCACCGGCCGCGACGACGAGTTGGGGCGTCTGGCAGACGCCTTCAACAAGCTCTTCGTCTGCATGGAAGGAGCTCTGGTGCAGCTACGCCAGTTCGTCTCGGATGCATCGCATGAACTGCGCACGCCCCTGAGCATCCTGCAGGGCGAAACCGAATTACTGCTGAAGGAACAGCGTGAGCCGGAGGAATATCACCGGGCGCTCGAAGTGATCGACAGCGAGTTGAAGAAACTCAGCCGCATCGTCGAAGGTCTCTTCACGCTATCCATGGCCGACGCCGGCCAACTGCGACTTCAACGCGAGCCGCTGTATCTAAACGAAGTGCTCGAAGAGGCCTGCGCGATGGTGACGCCGCGAGCACGGGCCAAGCGGATATCGATTGAGCGCGAACTGGACCGGGAAATCGCCTACATGGGCGATGAAATATTTCTGCGGCACCTGTTTCTGATTTTCCTGGATAACGCCCTGAAATATTCCGGCCGGGAAAGCAAAATTCACGTCGAGGTGGCATCCGTAAATAGCACTATCAAAGTGCGGTTTGGCGATGAGGGAGTGGGAATTCCGCCGGAACATTTGCCGCATATTTTCGAGCGCTTTTACCGCGTGCCTCAAAGCGATGCGACCGAGGCTCATAGTGGCGGGTTGGGCCTGGCGATCGCGCAGGCAATTGTGCACGCACAGGGCGGAACGATAGAATGCGCGAGCCGGCCGGGTACCGGCTCGACATTCACCATTTCGTTTCCTCGCTCCGGCATGAACGGCGACTCAAAAAACTAAATAAAAATTAATGTTGGATTCAGGTGCCAGGACCAATGGGGAATATAGACTGGATTGGGCCGGTGCGTCACTTAGCAGCGCTACCGAAGGAGTCTTTGGGCGCGTTTATTGGTTCGGCAGAGGAGGCAAGTCCACGGTGAAGCGTATCGGCGTGTTCATGTTGATCTGCGCGGCGGCGATTTCAGTCCGCGCACAGCAAACTCCCGAAAAACTGACGCTCGCGCAGGCCCTGGGAATGGCTGACCGGCAAAATCTGGACTTGATCGCGGCGCGCGCGCAACGAGCGGTTGCAGCCGCCGGAATAAAAATCGCGGGGCAGAGGCCTAACCCGACCGGTAATTTCACCGCGCTGCGCGATGATCCTCATGAAGGCTGGTGGTTCGATATCCCTCTTGAACTGGGCTCGAAACGCAAACGCCGGATCGAACTGGCGCGTGCCCAGGGCGTCTTGACTGACGACGATGTGGCGGCGCTCGAACGCCTGACTCGGCAAAACGTGCGCGATGCATTTTTCGCTCTGGCGCTGGCACGCGGGGTGACAACCGCAAAAAATGACGCAGTGAGCCTTGCGAAGCGGCTCCGCGATATTGCTCAACAGCGATATCAAACCGGCGATGTGCCGCAATTGGAAGTCTTTCAAGCGGACTTGGTGCTTTCACAGGCGCAGGCTGATTACCAAGTGGCGGAGCAGGAACAAAAAGTGGCGTTGAGCGAGTTCAATCTTCTTCTGAATGAACCGCCGAACACTGATTGGGACGTGGTTACGCCGCTCGACAGGCTTCCCTCGGAACCGTCATTGAGCGATTTGCTTAAGCGCGCTGGCAACTCGAATACGGACCTCGCCAAGATTTCGCAGCAAGAAAAAATCGAGCAGAGTCAGCGCGCGCTGTTTCAGGCTGAACGAATTCCCAATCTGACTCTGTCGCTGGGCATCGATTACAATTCGCCTCACAATTTTCGCTACGGGCCTCGAAGTCAGGTGAGCATGGAAGTGCCGATTTTCGCGCGTAATCAAGGGGAAATCGCGCAATCGGATGCGAGCCTTGTGGCGTTGGAAGATCAGGCGGCCGCGACGCGGCGAGCGGTGGAGGGACATGTTGAATCGGCGTTTCTGCAACTCGATTCACGCGAGGCACAAGCCCGCCTGTATAAGGATTCCCTTATGCCCGCGGCCGATAAATTGGAGAGCATGGCGGAGGAGAGCTACAAAGCGGGAAAAGCGAATATTCTTTCGGTGCTTGACGCGGAAAAGAATGTACAGACCGTGCGGGAACAATACTTGCAGAGTTTGCTGGCGGTTCATCAGGCATTTGCACAATTGGAAGCGACCGTCGGGGTGCCTCTCGACTGAATGGGCAGAGTGATGATTAGACGAAGATGCCGATGGATGGAAATCGGGCTGAGTATCGCGATAGTCGCGCCGGTAATGATTTTCGCGGGATGCTCGGGTTCAAGCGACCAGGCCGGCGACTCACAAATGGTAGCGGAAGTGACCGTGACGAAAGTCACGCGTGCGAACATCCAACAATTCGTGACCGTGAGCGGCAACCTGGTGGCGTTGCCCAACAAAGACGTGAAAGTAAGCGCGCTCGTCGCCGGCCGGATCACGAGCCTCAATGTGGCGGAGGGCGACCGCGTGCGCGCAGGCGAAGTGCTGGCGACGATCGATAGCCATACGTACGAGAGCCAGTTGCAGCAGGCCGAGGCCGCGCTCGCGCAGGCCCAAGCGACAATGCAGAATGCGGAGCAGAACCTGACCCGGAATCAAACGCTTTTCCAGCGCGGAATCGCGGCAGGGAAAGACCTGGAGGATGCGAAGACACAGTTGAGCGTCGCCCAGGCTACGGAACATCAGGCCGAGGCAGCCGAATCGACGGCGAAGCTGCAAGTGGGGCGCACGAGAATTCTTTCGCCGCTCGGCGGCGTGGTGGCGAAGCGCTTCGCGAACATCGGCGAGCAAGTCGACGGCACGGCGGCGCAGCCGATTCTTGAAGTCGCAAACATTGCCCAGGTGGAACTTCAGGGCAGCCTGCCCGCCGGCGACATCAGCAAAATTCACGGTGGCGAAACTCTTCCGATCACCAGCGATGCATTCCCCGGCAAGGCGTTCAAAGGCAGGATCGTGGCGATGTCGCCGACGGTCGATCCGGCAACGAATGTTGGGAGCGTGCGCATACGAATCGCGAATCCCGCAGGGACTCTAAAGCTGGGAATGTACCTGAATGCGCAGGTTCCGGTGCAGACGCGTGAGGACGCTCTTACGGTTCCGCCCGAAGCCATTTACCACGACGATTCGGGCCACGCGCGCGTCTACCAGGTGCAAGGTGATACAGCGAAAGCAGTCGACGTAAAGCTGGGCATTGAAACGAAAGATCGCGTGCAGATTTTGTCCGGTGTGAAGGACGGCGACACCGTGATTTTGACGGGCGGCTACGGCCTGGGCGACACGACGAAAGTTAAAGTCAAATCATGAATATCGTCCGCGTCTGCCGGAACAATCGATACGCAGTTTATTTACTGACGGCATTTCTCACCGTGGCGGGGGTCTATTCTTTCTTCAAACTTCCCAGCAACATTTATCCGTATTTGGACTTCCCGCGAATTGTAATCCTGGTGCACTCGGGCGATCTTGCGCCGCAGACAATGCTGCTGACCGTTACGCGCCCCCTCGAGGAATCGGTAAGTACGGTGCAAGGAGTAAGTCGCGTGCGATCGAAGACGATCCGCGGGGCGTCATCCGTCGGTGTGCTGTTCAGTCCTGGAATGGATATGAAGTACGCGCTGCAGCTTGTGCAGGGACGAGTGAGCGAAGTGCAATCGTCGCTTCCCGCAGGAACGGAAGTGAACGTGGAATGGGAGTCGCCGACAGTCTATCCCGTATTGAGCTTGATTCTGAACGGCAATGTGCCGGACGCGGATCTTTACGATTACGCGTATTACAACCTGCGTCCTTTGATCACCCGCGTTCCCGGCGTTGGACAAGTGGAGGTGCAGGCGACCGATCATCGTGAGATTTCCGTGATCGCGGATCCGCAGAAGTTGTTTTCACACAGGCTGACGCTGGACGAGGTGGCGACGCAGATTGCGGAAACAAACCAGGTAACGGCCGTTGGCAGACTGCCGAAGGATTATCTGCAATATCAGATATTGACGGACGATCAGTTTCACAGCCTCGACGACATTCGCAACGCGGTTGTGGCCATTCAAGATCAAGGCCCGGTGCGCGTGGGTGACATTGCCACGGTGCGGACCGGAGTGGCCGATCCAACGCTGCTCGCCACCGGAAATGGAAAACCGGCGGCGTTAATCAATATCACGCGGCAAATTGACGGCAACATTCTGCAAATCGCCAAGCAAATCAAGACGATGGCGCTGAATCTCGGCTCGGCCATCCCGAAAACGCTGCATGTTTCCGTCGACTATGACCTGGCGGAGTTCGTTTCAGAATCCATCAAGAATGTTCGCGACGCGATCCTGATCGGCGCATTTCTGGCGGTGGTGATTCTTTATTTGTTTCTTCGTGACTGGCGGACGACGCTGGTCGCGGCCACTTCGCTGCCCCTGTCGGTGATTGGCACGTTCTACTTTTTGAAAGTGACGGGTGGCACGCTGAATCTGATGTCCCTGGGCGGAATAGCGATTGCGATTGGATTGATCATTGATGATGCTGTGGTAATTATCGAGAATATTTATCGGCACCTCGGGCTTGGCGAACCGCCGGCGGAGGCCGCCGAAGCCGGAGTGCGGGAGCTGCTCGGCGCAGTCATTGGCTCGACGGCCACGACCGAAGTGGTCTTTCTGCCGTTGACCTTGCTGCAGGGAATCGTCGGAGAATTCTTTAAGGCGCTGTGCCTCACGCTTGGCGTTTCCGTCTTGCTTTCATTGGTTTTTGCGCTAACCATTATTCCGCTGTTTTCGATGCGATTTCTGTCCGGGCAAACGCATCGCGCCAGTTCAGAAAAGCTGATCGCGCCCGTGAATCGTGGATATGAAAAAGCCGTGCGATGGGCGCTACGGCGGAGACTGATCGTCGTTATCGCGGCCGTGGCGTGCGTGGGACTTGCGTACTTCTGTTACACGAAGCTCGAAACCGGATTTTTACCCGAGATGGACGAGGGCGGATTCATTCTCGATTACGTGACGCCGCCGGGGACTTCCCTTGAAGAAACCAATCAAATTCTCCAGAAAATCGAACAGCGAGTAGCGGCGTTGCCGGACACGCAATCGTTCTCTCGCCGGACAGGCGCCGAGAATGGATTGTTCGTCACGGAGCAGAACACAGGGGATATTACCGTGAAATTGAAGCCGAGCTCGCAACGGCGCGACATCAACGAAGTGATGGACGATCTGCGCGGCCAGATCGAGAAGAACATCCCCGGCGTGGATGTGGAATTTTCGCAAATTCTTCAAGACATGCTGGGCGATTTGGAAGGCACGCCGCAACCTGTGGAAGTGAAGATATTCGGCGACGATATCAACGAGCTCGAGAGACTCTCCGACGAAATTGGGCCGAAACTGCAAGCCGTGAAGGGACTGGTGGATTTTAAATCGGTCACGAAAGGCAATCCCGAAATTGTTTTCGACGTGGACACCGCGTCCGCAGGCCGGTTGGGTATGACGCCGGCGGCTATCGCGACGCAAGTGGGCGACGGGTTGCTGGGCGTGACAAAAAGCGAATTGCGCGAATCCGACCGCACGGTTCCGATCCGCGTGCGTTTTCCTGATTCCTTCCGGTTCAATTACGACAACGTGAAGCAGTTCCCGATTCTGACGCCATCGAAGCAGACCGTGCAGCTTTCCTCCGTTGCGAAGGTGCAACAAGTGCAGGGCGAGAGCGAACTCGAACGCGAAAACCAGCGTTTGATGATTTCCATGACGGGACAGTTGGAGAACCGCGATTTGGGCAGCGTGGTGAATGACGTGAAGGACGTCATGAACAGAGAGCAGCTACCCGTCGGTTATACGTATGAGATTGGCGGGCAATACGAAAGCCAGCAGAGCGCGTTTCACGATTTGCTGTACGTACTGTTCTTGGCGCTCGGCGCCATTTTTATTGTGTTGGTGGTTCAGTTCCGTTCGTTCGCGCCGTCGCTGATCATTATTTCCGCGGCTCCGCTGTCGCTGGTCGGCGTGTTCGCGATGCTGCTGGTGACGCACACGGCACTGAATGTTTCGTCCTTTATGGGCATCATCTTGATGGTGGGACTGGTGGTAAAAAACGGAATCATCCTTTTTGAATATGTACACAAGCTTTGGGAAGAGGACAAGATGCCACTGTTCGAAGCGCTGGTGCAGGCCGGCAAAATTCGTATCCGGCCCATCTTGATGACCACGCTCGCGACGCTGTTTGGATTGTTGCCGCTGGCGCTCGGCCTGGGCTCCGGCGCGGAATTGCAAAAGCCGTTGGCGCTCGCGGTTATTGGCGGACTTTTCCTTTCAACGTTCATCACGCTGCTGATCATGCCCGTGTTGTTTTCGCTGCTGCAAAATAAATCCGAAGCGTAGAATGGCTGGATATGAGCCCGGCGCGTTTCCTTCTCTTCCTGTGTATGGCTGCGCTTCTTGCCGTGCCCGCGCACGGACAGGCGAAACGAAAGATAATCATTGATCAGGATGCTCGTGGGCCGGCCACCACGGATGAACAGGCAATTCTGGCGCTGATTCAGTCGCCGCAAACGGAAGTGCTGGGCATCACCGTGGTCACGGGCGATCAGTGGCGCGACGAAGAAGTGGCGCACACGCTGCGAATGCTCGAAATCATCGGCCGCACGGACATTCCCGTCGTTCCCGGCGCCGTCTTTCCCATCGACAACAGCAAGGAATTTATCGCGCGCTGGGAAAAGCTGTACGGCAAGGTCGTTTATCAGGGTGCGTGGAATTGGGGCAAGGTTCACGGACCGTTTGAAATCCCGCCGCTCGTCGAAGGCGCGCCAACCACAAAGCCCGCGAATGAAGATGCCGCACATTTCCTGATCCGCATGGTGCATCGCTATCCGCATCAGGTGACGATTTATGAGGGCGGTCCGCTCACTGATCTAGCCTTGGCCGTCACGATTGATCCACAATTTGCCGGACTCGCGCGGGAGTTGGTCGTCATGGGAGGTAGCATCAATCCGCAAAGTGATGATCCGGAATTTCGCGTGAGCCCACGGCGCGAATTCAATTTCTGGATGGATCCCGAGGCGACACATGCGGTGCTTCACGCGCACTGGCCGCGGATTGTGGATACGCCGGTGGACATTTCCATCAAAACGCGACTGACGAAACAGATGATCGCGGAGATTGGAAAGGCGAAGACTCCTGCGGCGCAATACATCGAAAAATACGGCAATTCAGAATACATGTGGGATGAACTCGCCGCGATTGCGTGGCTCGATCCCACAATTATTACGCGCACCGAACAGCTCTACCTCGACGTCTCCACCGACCCCGGCGCGTCATATGGCGACACACTGTCCTGGGCGACGGGGAACCAGCCCTCCTCATCCGTCATTCCGAGCGAGGATGCGGCCAGCGTCCAACGAGGAACCTGCTGTTCCTACGTTGCGGTCCGCCCCGTTACCGTGAACGTGGACCTGAACACCGCGAAGTTCTACGAGGAATTCATTTCGCTCATGTCGCGCGAAACACCAAAGCCTTGACACGGACCGCAGGGGCGGTTTTGCGCCGCCCCCTTTCGTTTGTCATTCCGAGCGAGGATGCGACCAGCATCCGACGAGGAACCCGCTGTTCCTATCTTCCGGCTCAGCCCGCTTGCCCTGAGTGCCTTCCACGAAAGGTCACCGTGAACGCAGACGTGAACACCGCCGCCTTTTATCGTGAATTCATCTCCCTCATGTCCCGCGAGACGCCCAAGCCGTAGGATCATTTGCGCGTGACCCATCCTTTGCGCCTTCTGCAAAGGGTGGGTTGCCATCGTAGGGGCGGCTTTACGCCGCCCCCTTTTTCGTTGTCATTCCGAGCGAGGATGCGACCAGCATCCGACGAGGAACCTGCTGTTCCTATCTTCCGGCTCAGCCCGCTTGCCCTGAGTGCCTTCCACGAAGTGTCACCGTGAACGTGGACTTGAGCACCGCGGGTGGCCCATCCTTTGCGCTTTTCGCAAAGGATGGGGAACGCTATTCGTTTCCGCGCTTTTTCCTTGACTTTTAGTTAACTCTTCGGTATACAGGAACTGCCTCTGAATCAGACATAACGTTCAGCCGGACAAGTCGCGACACAAAGTCGAAAGAGGAGTGCAGGCCGCCATCTTGGCGGCCTTTCGCTTTTTATGCGCCGTCTAAATTCTAATCGAGTAAATATGGGAAATTAGAACTCGATGCAACTCACTGAAAGCAAACCACCGAGGCCAAGTCTAATCGAGTATTTTTGCATTTTCTTAACCGGCAGCTTGATTCTCCAGCGGAGTGCCTTTACCCTGAACTCTCATGTCTGACATGCCCAAACCCTCCGCGGAAGTCGTCGGAATCGGGAGTTGCACGGTGGACTTTTTTGCCATTGTGCCGCGTTTGCTTGGACCCGAGGAAAAAATTAATGCTGACCGGCTGGAAATCCACGCCGGCGGCGTGACGGCCAATAATCTGACGCAGGTAGCGCGGCTCGGCGTAAAGGCCGGATGGCTCGGCTTGATTGGGGACGACGATAACGGGCGAATCATTCAGCAGGCTTTCACGGAAGACGGAATGGATTTGTCGGGGATCGAAGTGGTCAAGGGCGAGCTCTCGGCGATGACATGGATTCCCGTCGATGTGGCGGGCGAACGCTGCATATACATGTTCCCCAACGTCACCGGCAAAATCAGCGTGCATCAGGTGCACACGCGCTTCGCGGACAATATTAAAAAGGCGAAGCATTTTCACACCGAGGCCTCTCAACTGGCCATAACACCACTGCGCGGAGCGATGCAGGTGGCGCGCGATGCGGGCGTGCGCGTGCTTTTTGATCTGGATGTCTCGCCCAGTTTTTTCTGCCAGTCAAACCTCGGGACGCAGGAAGAATTGGCCGCTAGCCTGAAGCTGGTGGACGTGCTGAAGCCATGCAAAGCAGCCGCGCTGGAACTTACCGGCGAAGATGATTACGAAGGAATGGCGCGCAAACTGCTAACAATGGGACCGGAACTTGTTGCCATCACAATGGGAGCGAACGGCTGCATGATCGCCAGTAAAGGCAAAGTTGTTCAGGTGCCTGCTTTCACCGTCAAGGTGGTGGACACGACTGGCGCGGGGGACGCCTTCATGGGCGGCCTTTCCTACGGATTGCTACGAAAATGGGACCCGGAGCACGTGGGAGCATTTGCCAACGCCTGCGCCGCTCTTTGTTGCACGAAAGTCGGCGCAAGAGCGATGGCCAAACGCGACGACGTGATCACCTTGATTCGCTCGCAGCGTCCTGCTCTGGTTGCGGGATTGTAGTCTTAGCCTGCTGAAGACGTTCGGCCCGCGCCTCTGAAGATTCGGCAGTTGATTTGGGGGGGAAGCCGAGATGTTCACGCCTCACACCTTTTCGACCGCGTTGCTGATGATCATCGCCAGCGCCATTTGCTGGGGCTCGTGGGCCAACACTTTCAAAGGCGTGAAGAATTACCGTTTCGAGCTGTTCTATTGGGACTACGCCATTGGTATTTTCCTGATTTCGCTGATCCTCGCGTTCACCATGGGCAGCAGGCACGGAGGCGCATCCAGCTTCCTTGTAAATCTGGAAAACGCCGATCGCGGCAATATGATCTACGCTCTGATCGGAGGCGCGATTTTCAATTTGGCCAACGTGTTGCTGGTCGCCGGAATTGATATGGCCGGCATGGCGTTTGCATTTCCCGTGTCGATTGGAATTGCGCTGGTCGTTGGCGTGGTGTTGAGTTATCTGCTGCAGCCAAAGGGAAATGCGACCCTGCTGGCACTCGGCGTCGTTTTCGCTCTGATCGCCGTAATTATGGACGGCAAAGCGTATGGAGCTCTCGGTATGGGCGGCAGGATTGTCTCGCGCAAGAGCCTTGTCGTGTGCATCGTTTCCGGAATTTTGATGGGATTGTGGGCGCCGTTCATGACCTACGCCATGACGGCGGGCGTCGCGCTTGGGCCGTATACGACCTCTGTATTCTTTACGCTCGGCGCGCTGCTGTCGTGCTTCATTTTCAACGTGTATCTGATGCGGAGGCCCCTTGTCGGCGAGCCGGTGGGGATTGGTGGCTTTTTTCGAGCGTCGGCAGGCTCGCATCTGCTGGGACTGGCGGGAGGCGCCGTTTGGGGCGTCGGGACCGTTTTTAATCTGGTGGCGGCGAGTTTCACGGGCGTCGCCATCTCTTATGCCATTGGCCAATCGTCGCCCATGGTCGCTGCGTTGTGGGGCGTGTTCGCCTGGCATGAATTTCGCGGAGCGAACGGCAAGGCGAAGATTTATCTGGCGCTGATGTTTCTCTTTTACTTATTCGCGATTGTGAGTGTCGCGCGAGCGAATACGGCGGGGTAACGATTGCCGGCGTTATACCTATTAAACAGAAAATGCGCCTCTTAGCCGACCAGTCCTTGATTCCCGAGATAGACAGTGCTATTTTCATGTTTCCTTGGCAGCCTTTTCTCTCTCTGCGATGGATTCCCTGACAACATTTGCGCCAGAACCCAACGGCCCTGACGGTGCGGGATTGAAGCGGCCCAAATTGCATACGAACGCCGTCTATTGGCGCGTCGAAGGCAGTTTGCTCAACTTGACCGCCGTGCGTCCCGTGGCTTTCTTCGCGTGGAATGCGCAGAGTTTTCTCGAACGATGGGCGCGGCGCAGCGGGATGTTCGCATTGGCGCTGGCGCGTCCGGTGCTTTACCTGACGAATCGAGCGTTCGCGACGCGCCTGCTGCACACAGTCCTGCGTGGCGTCAGCCGCGACCGGCTCGACCTGCTCGGCGAGGAATATTTCCAGTACTTGCTGAAACCCACGCTGAAGCAGCGCGGGGTTGACGCACTGAAGAGAGCGCAGGCAAATGGGCAGGAAGTCGTGCTGGTGAGCCAGGGTCTGGACCACGTGATGCGTCCGCTCGCGGAGCACTTGGGCGTCCTAATGCTGGTTTCGAACCGGCTGGAATTTCGCGACGGGCTGGCGACGGGACGGCTGCTCCATCCTGTGATTCGCCCACGGGGTCCATTGGCCCGGTTGATTGGGAGCAATCCCGATGGGCAGGTTCGGCGCGAACTGTTGGCAAAAAACTTGGGCTTCGGCAAGCATCCTGAGACCCTGGACGAAGCAACATTCCCCGCGGCGCGGCCTGTTCCGCAAAATTACCTTCGCGTTGTGTACCCCCGTTCAGCCATGAGATCTAAGGGACTTTCCGTCCGGCAATCGTTGCGCGGAAAACAGATTCTGCTTGTGGGCGCCACCGGATTCATCGGCAAGGTTTGGCTGGCAAATTTGCTGACCGATTTGCCGGAAATCGGAAAAGTTTATGTGCTCGTTCGCAGGCGTCGTTCGACCACCGCGGCGGAGCGCTTTCGCAAGGTCGTTGACGAGTCGCCTGTGTTCGAGCCTTTGGCGCAGATGCACGGCGCGCAGTGGGATGAGTTTCTTGCCGAGCGAATTGAAGTACTCGATGGCGATCTGAGCGCCAAGGGCCTGGGGCTGGACGAAACGGTTCGCGCGCGGCTCTCGACATCACTGGATCTGGTCATTAACAGCTCTGGTCTGACCGATTTCAACCCGGATTTGCGCGACGCGCTCGCGGCCAACGTGGATTCTGTCGCGCATCTGCTCGATTTCATGCGGCAGTCCGATCACGCGGCCCTTCTGCATCTCTCAACTTGTTATGTGGCCGGCGAACGCGACGGCCGTATCACCGAAACGCTCGTGCCGAATTACACGCCGACGTATGATCCCGACTTTGAGGTGGAAAAAGAATGGCAGGCGCTGCGGGCGCTGATTCACCAGAGCGAAGCGCAGGCGGAAAGCGGTAACGTGACCGATGAACTTCGCCGCGCTGCAATCGAAAAGCCCACCGCCGCGAAAAGCCTGACCGGTGCCGCGCTTGATAATCAAATTCGCAAGAATCGCACCAGATGGTTGCGCCAGACGCTGATCGATGCCGGTACACGGCGCGCGCATGAATTGGGCTGGCCCAATACCTATACCCTGACGAAAAGTATTTCGGAATCGCTGATCGCAAAGCGCGGAACCGGGCTGCCGATTGCGATTGTGCGTCCTTCGATTGTCGAATCGTCCGTCGAAAAGCCGTTCCGCGGGTGGAACGAGGGAATCAATACCTCGGCGTCTCTCTCATACCTGCTCGGAACATACTTCCGGCAACTTCCTACCAATGAGCGCAAGTGCCTGGACATTATTCCTGTCGATCAGGTAACCCGCGGAATGACGCTGATTGCCGCGACCCTGATTGAACGCAAACACGAGCCGCTCTATCAACTCGCGACGTCAGTGACGAATCCGTGCAACATGCGGCGCTCGATTGAGCTGACGAGTCTCGCGCATCGCAAATTCTATCGCACGCAAAATGGCTTACATCACTGGCTTCGTTCGCGATTCGATGCGATCCCGGTTTCAAAAGCGCGTTACGAAACGCTTTCGGCTCCGGCGCAGAAAACCATCGTCCAGGCGATCAATCGCGGTGTTTCGAGCGTCGGCTTCAATCGTTCGCCGTTCGCGCGGCGGGAACGCGAGCTCGAACGCGTCATCAAACTCGTAAATCTTTTTGAGCCGTTCATTCTGCGGCACGAACACACGTTCGAAGCGATGAACATCGAAAAGCTTTCATCAATCTTACCGCTCGAGGAAAAACGGATCTTCGGCTTCGATTCGCGCTCCATCGACTGGTGGGACTATTGGATCAATGTCCACATTCCGGCACTGCGAAAGTGGTGCTATCCTCTCATCGAAGGCCGCCCGGTAGAGACGCGAAATCGCGAAGAAACGCCGCGCCCGGGGCAGCCCATCATCGGCGCCGAGGCTGGGCAAACCGCCTCTGCCGCGACACCCTGAGAACGCTAACCTGTGGCCATTTTCGTTACCGGAGCAACCGGCTATATCGGCGCGCACGTCGTCGCGAACCTGCTCGAAAAGAGCGGCGAGCCGCTGAACCTTCTGGTGCGCGCGAAGAGCGAGCAAGAAGCGTGCGAACGGTTGTGGCGCGCCCTGCAACTCCACATGGACTTCCCGCGCTTTTACTCCTGCCTGGGTTCAGGCATCCAGATTTTTCGCGGCGATTTGACCGGCGCAAAATTCGGTCTCGCGCATGACGAATATCATCGTCTGGCGCACACGACGAATTCGGTTATTCATTGCGCCGCATCGCTCAATCGAAAGTCGGAGAAAAGCTGCCTGAACGTGAATCTGCGCGGCACGTTGCAAGTGATTGAACTCGCGATGCGCGCCCGCGATCACCATGGTTTGCGGCGTTTCAGCCACGTGAGCACGGTGGCCGTCGCCGGACAGCGGCAAAACGAAATCGTCCAGGAAGATTCGGCGATTGATTGGGAGCGCTCCGATTACGATCCTTACGCGCGGACGAAAAAATTCAGCGAGTACATGGTCCACGAACTTTTGCCCGATGTTTCGCGGCTCATATTCCGGCCCAGCATCGTTTTGGGCGACAGCCGCCGCCCGGAGACGAATCAATTCGAAATGGTCAAGGCGTTCGTGTTTCTCGCGGGATTGCCGGCGCTTCCCTTTCGTCCGGAAGATCGCGTCGACATTGTACCTGTCGACTACGTGGCCGACGCCATCTCCACACTGCATCAAAAAGAAAAGCCCGGGCATGAGATTTACCATTTGTCGTCGGGCGTCGATTCGGAAACGTATCTGCAATTGACGCGCGCGCTGGCGGAAGCGCGGGACAAGAGCGCTCCCGTGTTCCTGCCGTCGTGGGAACGTACCACATCGGGAATGGTGAATTTTTTCGCCGGGCGCTTCGGAAAAGTGGGAAAGGGCGCCACGCTGCTCAAGGTATTTCTCCCTTACTTGACATGGAACACGGTGTTCGATAATTCACGCGTGGTTGCAGAGATGGGGCGCAAGCCCGCGCCGTTCTCGCAATATTGTTTTCTTCTGCTGAAATTCAGCCGCGACAATCACTTCACCTACCCTTATCAAGACTGGCCGCGCGAAGCTGCGCCCGTTGCCCCGCAATCCGCCTCGGAGGAAATTCCGCGATGATGGATTTATTCCTCGAAGCATGGGTCGCGGGTTCCATCGAACTGGCGAAGTTTTCATGGACGCTGGGTCGCGGCAAAAGTTGGCAGTCCGGCGAGAAATTGCGCCTGCTTTTCGCATGCTATTGCGGGGCGCGCAATACAGGCTCGGATTTGCGCGTCGAGGAAATCCTACGGCAGGTACGGCGCGTGCTTGGCGACAAGAACATCGACCTCGGCGTAATGACGCAGAATTTCGATCTGACGCGCGGCTATTTCGCGGGCACACGGCAAGTTCGTCTTCCTGACGTGTTTCCTCCGTTCCTGAATCGAGAAGTCCCTCAATATCACGGCGTGGTCGCCTGCGAAGGCTCGATGTTCAAAAGCAAATTCGCAAATGCGCTGGCGACAATGATGATCGGTTCGCTCGGGCTGGCCTCTGCACAGAACCGGCTTTCCATTGGATATGGCGCGGAGGCCGGTTACATGGACCCAATCGTCGAAAAGATGTGCCGCCGCTATTGCAAGGATTCTGTAGTGATAACACGGAGCGAAGAATCTCAAGAGTTGCTGAGCAAGCTCGGCATCTCCACCGAACTGGGCACGGACACGGCATGGACGTTT
>JBOGNJ010000081.1:0-3387 GCA_050746905.1 Candidatus Acidiferrales bacterium | reverse complement strand
CGGTGTTTCTCCCACTGTGGCCGCGTGCGGCGACGTAACGAATGGTTAGTCCATCGTAATCCAGGGCAGATCAGCATCGCTTCCACGCGAGCCACTCGGATCACAATTTCGGCGGAGCTGCAGAAAGCGGCCGAGTGATCTGAGTTAGAGACTGACTGAGGAGGAAATGAGCATTGGGAATCTTGCCCTGCCAGTGGTTCCAGAGATCTGTCCGCTGAGTTTCGAACTTGCGAGCTTCGTCACTCCTTCCAACATGGCGAAGAAGAGTGGCAAGCGCCGTCCACGTACGCGAAAGACATGCTGCATCCCGAAGGTCGTTCTGCGGATTCAGGTTCCACGCCATTACCTTGTTCAGCAATTGGTGATACGCGTCGATGGCTCTTGCCGTTTCGCCCGTTCCCGCATAGTTGTCCGCTTGGGCGCGAAGCGCGTCGTAGACATCAGTCATGGGTTCGACTTCGTCTGCCGGGTATCGGCCAGCATCGTGCAGTAGCTCCAAAGCTCTGTTAATCCTTTCACTGGCGTCCTTGTCGCCACCCAGCCACCGCGCCGGGTAGGAAGACCCGGCCAGCAATTCCGCTTCGTCGCGCTGCGTGCTGGCGTTAGGTTGGGCCTCGCGGATTCGCATAATGGCATGGTCATAAACCGACAATGCTTTACGCGGATCACTGTGCCGAAGGGTGTTGCCGACCTCAAATCCGAACACCGCGACGTTGTGCCGCCCCAGATAGTCCAGGGGGTCGGTCTTGGAAAGATCCTCGGCAATGTCGAGCGCTCTCTGAAAATCGGCTAACGCTTCGCGAGGACGGCCGAGACTCGGTTCGGCATCCACCCGCCCCAAAATCTGACCTCTGAGGCAAAGCGAATCTGCCAGATTTGCGCGCAAAGCCGCGTGTCCGCTGGCGGCTTGGATCTCTTGCGCTTCAATCGCCTGATTGAGCACCTTAAGTGCGCCGTCGAAGTCACCCATTTGCCACAGCGCATCGGCCAACATGTATTGAACGTTAGGCTGCATTCTACGTGCATTCGGCACCGGTTGTGATATCTCTAAACCGCGGCGACCGCTGCGTAGCGCATCCTCCATTCGCCTGCAATCCACAAATGTGCCCGTCACATTTGCATAGAAGTAGACCATGCTGTAGGTATCGGCGGGGCTCACGTTTCCTAGACTCATAAAACGTTCGATCAGCGAAGCCGTTTTTTCAGCCTCGGCGAGTGCTTCCTCGTTGTGCCCCAGTGTGTCAGCCAGTTCCATGCGATCGTGTCCGATCGTGGTCGCAATAAACAGCGCTTGCCGATTGCTTGGCTCCTTGGCGAGAATGCCGTCCACAAGTCTCGCTGCATTGTTCAGACTTATTTCAGCTTCCGCGAATTCGCCGAGATTTGGCGACGTGGGATCTCCCTGGGCGTGTGCTACGCGCACATATGCGTACGCGATTTCAAGCGCAAGGCCGGTATCAATATGAGTTTCGCTGCTCAGTGAAGTCAGATACTGCAAGGAATCCTTTACCATTCCCATCCGGACCTGCGTCGAACCTGAAAAGCCCCGAATCTTGCCATCGAGATCAATGAATTTGTTGGCTAGCTGCCGCACCTGACCGAATCGCCGTTCGGCGAGTTTTCGCTCGCGATTCGCAATATAGAGTCCGGTTGATAAGCTGCCGATCGTGAGTGCGATCGCGGAGGCGGTTAACGTGACGACGACGAGATTCCGGCGGACAAATCTGGACGTTCGGTAGGCAAGGGTATCGGGGCGGGCACTAATCGGTTCGTGGCGGAGGTAGCGACGAAGATCGTCGGCCAGAGCTATGACCGAGCCATACCGTTCTTCTGGATTCTTCTTCAGCGCCTTGGCGAGGATCGTGTCCAGATCACCGCGAAGCTGGCGGCTTAGTTTGTCGGACCCAGTGGCGCGGTTCTGGGCCGCGCTGGACTTCGTAGCCGTCTCCGACGCTCGCGGCGGTTCGGTGTCGACAATGGCTTTGAACACGGCGGCCGGAGAGTGTAGGTCGGAGCCCGCGGGATGTTGGCTGGTGAGCAGGAGATAGAGGAGGACGCCCAGAGCATAGACGTCCGTTGCCGTTGTGATCTTGCCGCCAGACAACTGTTCTGGTGCAGCGAATTGCGGAGTCATGGCACCGCCGCTTTCAAGGGTAAGCCGCGTCGCAGGAGCCGAATTCGCGTCATCAGCGAGAAGTTTGGCGATGCCGAAGTCCAAGAGCTTCACGTCACCGTGCGTGCTGACCAGCACATTGGAAGGCTTAATGTCACGGTGGACAATCAGATTCGCGTGCGCGTGCGCTACGGCAGCCAGAACATCCAGAAAGAGCTTGATGCGCGCAGGCAGATCGAGCGTGCGTTCATCACAATACTTGTCGATCTGCTGCCCGGTTACATATTCGAGGACCAGATAAGGTTCTTCGCCGGGAGTAACGCCGGCATCGATCAGTTCCGCGATATGAGGATGCGCAAGTTGACCGAGAATTCTTCCTTCACGCTTGAACCTCTCAGCCGCCGCCGGGGAGGCAACTGCAAACTGCAGAAACTTGACGGCAACTTGTCGTTCGAAGCGGCCATCGTTGCGCTCAGCCAGCCATACGCTACCCATCCCGCCCTCGCCGATGCGTGAAATTAATCGGTAGGCGCCAATAGTCCAACCAGGTGAGGCGGCCTCGACCGCGGGTCTCGGTGGCTCGTGCTCCAGAAAACGTTCCCGATCGACCGCGTGCTCTTCTTCTAAAAGTTTCTCAAGCAGATCGGCCAAATCTGGCCGCTGGACTCGCAGAGAGGCTAGCCAAGCTGCGCGTTCCTCGTTTTCGAGGGAGAGCGCCTGATCGAGGTAAGGACTTATCTCTTTCCATCGGTCCGGATCCAAAGTGAACATGCTTCAAGCCTCCAGATCCGTCCGAATTCTGCGATGGAGGTAAATGCGCGCCTTTTGCCACTGGCGCTGGACGGTTCGCTCGCTGATATCCCTGGCGGCCGCGATTTCCGCGAAGGAAAATCCGCAAAAATACTTTAAGTCGACAACCTCCGCGAGGGATGGTTCGGTCTCGGCGAGTTCGTCGAGCGCCGCACTGATGCGAGCGAGGTGTCGGTCGTCGACTGCATTTTCGATTTCTGCTCCGAGCGAAGTGATTTCGAACTGGCCGCCGCGCTTCTGGGCCTGGCGGCTCCGCGCATGATCGATGATCAAGCCACGCATCACTCGAGCGGCATAACTCATGAATCTTCCTCGATCGGCGAAAGACGGCTTGTTATTGCCTGCGATTTCTAGATACGCCTCGTGAAGCAGAGTGATGGTACTCAGACTGACCGGGCCGCCTTTCCTGGTGAGTTCACGTCTCGCTAGGCGTTGCAGTTGCGAATAAAGCGCCGCGAATAACG
>JBOGNJ010000080.1:0-2755 GCA_050746905.1 Candidatus Acidiferrales bacterium | reverse complement strand
GCGGCGCTGAGCATTCTGTTTGTGCTGAACCTTCTGCTCGGAACGTTTAACCTGCTTCCCTTCCCGCCGTTGGACGGCCACAACGGAGTGACCGTGGTGATGAGCGAAAACACCGCGCGGCGATTCATGGCCAGCTCTTTCTCGGGGCTTGGATTCGCCGGTCTTCTTGTCGCCTGGTTTGTGTACGACAAAATTTTCGGCTTCATTTATCCCGTGGCGCTGAACCTCCTGTATTATCCAAGCGTGCATTACCACTAACCGCCGCGAATTTTTGCGCCCGCGGAGGAACTCCGCACTGCCTCTTCCCCTGATTCAAAGCAGCACATTTGTGCTGATTTGCTATGCGCAAAAGCTCATGCCGCCGGCGGCGAGACTTGTAACTCCTTGAGCGTCAGCAAAACACGACGCGAAGTTTGGCATTCGTTCTGCTTTTCCCCAGCGCGGAGGTAGATGGATGGCTCCGCGGGAAACCGAAGAATCGAGCTGCCACGTCGAGATTTCCGGATGGGATCAGGCCGAGAATTTCTTTGTCGAGAAGACCATGCTTCGCCGGTTTGAAGATGGCAGCCAGAAAGTGCTGCTTCACGCGTCATTGCGAGTCGGTGCGCTGGTATTTGCCCGCTTGACCGACGAGCAAATCGCGGATCGCTCAAGTCCCATCACCTATGAAGTGGCAACGATCGATTCAAGTCCTTCGTTCAAAGGAAGAGAAGTGCAGTTGACACAACGCGATCCGAAAAAAACTCTGTTCCGGGGATCGCATACCGTCCTGTTCGACGATGCGATGAAAAACTAGTTTGTACTACAGCAGCGTTCCCCAAGGCGGCACAATGCGGCGTCCCCTTTTGAAACCAAAATGCAGAATTGAAACTTGCGACGGCGTCGAATCCTCCTGGATTCTCGCGATCAAGCTGGTCGAGGCGTTGCACTCAAACTGTACCGCAGCGGGGCACATCGCTGTAACCCTATAGTTCACCGCGTATTCCCGTCGACTGCGCTGGCACGAGCGTCCCTGCAAGCACTCACTCTCAAAGTGTGCGGAAGCCGAACGTTGTGGCACGCGCCGTGCCTGTACCAGAACAGAATGGCAGTCACCACTGAACATCCCGTCGCTCAAATGGCCCGGCACGGCCTGTCGATTTGCGTCCTGGACGACGAGGCGGATCTCGTCGAGTCCACCACGGCAAGATTGCAACGCTTGGGCTACTCCGCCAGCGGAACCACCAGTGCCAACGAGGCCCTGGCGCAGGTCCGCTCCGGCGCGTGCCGCATGGTACTGGTGGATATGCTGATGCCGGAGATGGACGGTTTGACGTTCCTGGAAAGATCTCTGCAGATTGATCCGAACGTTGCGGTGATTCTGATTACCGGCCATTACACGGTTGACTCGGCCATCGAAGCAATCAAGCGCGGCGCATACGACTATCTCTGCAAGCCTCTCGACCAGGAAAGACTCAGGAAATCCCTTGACGAGCTCGCGGAAGTATCTTCGCGGCGGTCCCAGATCCGCGTACTCGACGAACAACTGCTCTCGAATTTCGAATTCGAAGGCATCGTCGGACGCAGCCCCGCCATGCTTGAAATGCTGGACATGACGAGAAAAATCTCCAAGCACTATACGAATGTTCTGATCAGCGGAGCCACCGGCGCGGGAAAAGAATTGGTGGCGCGCGCGCTTCACCAGATGAGTCCGGTGGGGCAACACCGCTTCGCCGTGTGCAATTGCTCCGCGCTGGTGGACACGCTGCTCGAGAGCCAACTCTTCGGCCACATGCGCGGCTCGTTCACGGGAGCCTCGGAAACCCGCCCCGGCTTGTTCGAATATGCGAATGGCGGAACCGTGTTTCTGGACGAAGTCAGCGAAACGTCGCTGCAGATGCAGGCGAAGCTGCTGCGCGTGATTCAAAACCGCGAAATCCAACGCGTAGGTTCTCCCGAAGTAATGAAAGTGGAAGTGCGCATCATCGCCGCAACGAACCGCGATCTGCGCAACGAAGTAATGGGCGGACGCTTCCGGGAAGATCTGTTCTATCGCCTCAGTTCGCTTGAAATTCACGTCCCCGGGCTGGCCGAACGCACCGAAGACATCCCCATACTGGTTCGCTACTTCCTGAAAAAATACAGCGACGAGTATGGCAAGACGTTCCAGGGGCTGACGCGGCGCGCGCAAATGGTTTTGCTGCACCACGATTGGCCAGGCAATGTCCGGGAACTCGAAAACGTCATATCGAGCGCCGCCATCACGGCCGCGAACGAATTCATTGACGTCGATGATTTGCCGGGGAATTTGCGGCGGCCGGCCGGAAACATGGGCCCTATCCAGGAGCATTGGCAGCCGTTGCCGCTCGATGAAGTGCGGCGGATTCATATCAAGCGAGTGCTCGAAATGTGCGCCGGGAATCGCGTGCGCGCCGCGCAAATGCTCGGCATTGGCCGAACCAGCCTCTATCGTTTCTTAAAGCGCGAAAACCGGCACGCGTCCTCGAAAACTGCCGCATAATTGCCAGCTTTTGCCGCCGGCCTTAATCGCTGTACCGCAACGGCACATCTGTATCGCCCTGTGATATGCCGCTCGAAATCACACGCAGCTATCTCCTTTGCTGTCATCAACACGATTCAGTATGGGTGTGGCTGCATAGCTGCCTCTTCCCCACAGAGGGCCAGCCACAATGCAAAGCCAAGTCAATTGGGAAGAGCTCGGGATACAGGCAAACCAGGACCGCCGGCGGGAGTCGCGCCTGCCTCTTTCGGTTCC
>JBOGNJ010000079.1:0-9808 GCA_050746905.1 Candidatus Acidiferrales bacterium | reverse complement strand
GACGGCCTCGTCACCATCGCCATCGTCGGCGGCGAAGAGCAGATGTACTCCGAAAAGCTCGCCTGCGCCGATTGCGGCATTTCCATTCCCGCGCTCGAGCCGCGCTCCTTCAGTTTCAATTCACCGTATGGAGCATGTCCCGAATGCCATGGCCTCGGCTCAAAATACAATTTCGATCCCGGGAAAATTATCGTCGACTGGTCCAAGCCGCTCTTTGAAGGCGCTCTCGGCCCCGGCGGAAGCTCCGCAAATCTTCAGCGCACCATGAAACTCGCCGCGCTGGCGCACGGTTTTGACTTGAGCACGCCGTTCGAAAATCTTCCGCGCCGCGTGCAAAATTTAATCTTGTACGGCAATCCCGCGAACGGCCGCCCCACAAAAGGCCTGAATTTCCGCGGCGTCATCGATCATCTCGAACGCAATCTCGAAGAGACCGGTTCCGACGAATACCGCGAATGGCTCGCGCAACACATGTCGCCGACGCCCTGCGCCGCGTGCGCGCAAAAGCGCCTGCGGCCTGAAAGTCTCGCCGTAAAAATTGGCAACTACTCCATCGCCGACTTCACTTCTCTTTCGCTCGCCGAAGCGCGCAAGGCCATCGACAAAATTCTGCCCAGCCTTGCGCCGCGTCAGCACATGATTGCCGACCGCCCGCTAAGCGAAGTCGCCGAACGTCTCGATTTCCTTCTCGCCGTCGGCCTCAGCTACCTCACGCTCGACCGTTCCGCCGCCACTCTCTCCGGCGGCGAAGCACAGCGCATTCGCCTCGCGACGCAAATCGGCTCGCGCCTTCGCGGCGTCCTCTACGTTCTCGACGAGCCTTCCATCGGCCTGCACGCACGCGACAACGGCCGCCTGCTCGGCACGCTAGAAACTCTGCGCGACCTCGGCAACACGGTTCTCGTTGTCGAGCATGACGAAGAGACGATTCGCCGCGCCAATTACGTCATCGACCTCGGCCCCGGCGCCGGAAAAGTCGGAGGCCATCTGGTCGCCTCCGGCGCGCCGTCTGACATCGCCGCAAATCCCGATTCGCTCACAGGACGCTATCTCTCCGGCGACCTGAAAATCCCCGTCCCCGAAAATCGCCGCAAGCCCAACGGCAAATCGCTGAAAATTCTCGGCGCGCACGCGAATAACCTGAAAAATATCGACATCGAATTTCCGCTCGGCCTCTTGACCGTCATCACCGGAGTTTCCGGCTCGGGCAAATCCACGCTCGTCAACGATATTTTGTATCGCGCCCTCGCGCAAAAACTTTACCGCTCCACCGAAACTCCCGGCGCGCATCGCGCCATCCTCGGCCTCGAGCATCTCGACAAAGTCATCGAAATCGACCAGGCGCCCATCGGCCGCACGCCGCGCTCGAATCCCGCCACCTACACCGGAGTCTTCACGCCGATTCGCGAGCTTTTCGCCATGCTCCCCGAATCGCGCGAACGCGGCTATCGCCCCGGCCGCTTCAGCTTCAACGTGAAAGGCGGGCGCTGCGAAGCCTGCCAGGGCGACGGTTTACGCCGCATCGAAATGAATTTCCTGCCGGATGTTTACGTCATGTGCGAAGTTTGCCGCGGGCACCGCTACAACGCCGAAACGCTTTCCGTGCGCTACAAAGGCTATTCCGTTTCCGACTTGCTCGAAATGCCCATCGAGGACGCGCTGCCTATTCTCGAAAACATTCCGCAGATCAAACAGAAGCTCGGCACCATGGTCGACGTCGGCTTGGGCTACGTGCAACTCGGCCAGTCCGCCACCACTCTTTCCGGAGGCGAAGCCCAGCGCACCAAACTCGCGCGCGAACTTTCCCGCCGCCAGACCGGCCGCACGCTTTACATTCTCGACGAACCCACCACCGGCCTGCATTTCGACGACGTGAAAAAACTTCTCGGCGTTCTAAATCGCCTCGTCGATTTGGGCAACACAGTCATCATCATCGAGCACAATCTCGACGTCATCAAGCAAGCCGACTGGCTCATCGACCTCGGCCCCGAAGGCGGCGAAGACGGCGGCCACATCGTAGCCCAAGGCACTCCCGAGCAAGTCGCCCGCAACAAAAAATCATACACCGGCCAAGCCCTCGCCCCGACCCTCAACGGCCACGGAGGAACGGTCGAATCCGCAAGTCCGAAATAGAAGAACGACGTGCCTTGGGCTCTGCTAGGGTCTTTTCTTGACCTCTACATGCGAAAGGGCTTCCTCCTTCCATAATTTCAAAAGTTGAAGGCCATCATCAAATGGGTGCCCTTGGGGACCGGGCTGCTTGCAAATGCGTTCACATTCGTTGAATTCATGTAACATCTTTTCTTTGGACTTGGCGAGATTGTTGAGATCTGTAAAGCGAAGGATAGTGTAAAGCATAATAATGGCCTTTTCCGCCGCCGCTTTCACTCTAACGTATTTGCATATGTCATATGCGATTTCCCCGGCGATATCGATAGCGTGATTTAGGAGGTCTCGTCCATGTTTGCTCAGCGGCTTTCGGGAGGGTGCCACCAAACCGCCGAACCCTATAGGAATGCACTCCATCAGGATTGAAGTTTGCTGAAAAACAAAGTCGCCCGAGCCGATTCCCAGACTTAGCCAATCCGCAGTCTCGTAAACAAACTGAATACACAGCTCCTTGACGTCATGCCGATAGTCGCGTGCGTATTGCTCTATAACGCGCATGATTTCCAACGCACGGGCTTCCTCATTACGTTTGGGAGTTAATGCCTGAAACTTGTATGTCAAGCGCTTGACTTCGAAGAGAGCTAAAGGTTGATCTAGGTTTTGCACCGCTTTTCTCCTCATAGCAACCTCGCGGACCCAAGATCTCTTATATCGGCGCAATTCCCCTGGTGAATATATTCTGCCCAGTCCACCTTTCCTCGAAACTTCGCTGTGGCAATTTAAACAAAGAACAATCAAATTTGTGGCCCTCGGGTCGTCGCGTCCTTCTATATGGTGGATTTGTACATCGAATCGTTTTTTCCTGCAGATGCAGCACGTATGGTCCGCCTCGTACAAAAGACGCGCGACCGTTTCAGCCGGGAGAGGTGCTCGCGGTGGGAGCATGGCAAATGATTATATAAGGACGTGGCTTAAACTCGCCAAAACAATGCGAGTGAGCAAATGGCCCCAGCTCTTGCGCGCCATCGCCGACTACATTAGAGTCGAGAGCGTCTAATCGAAGCAACGGTGCGCCATCCGCGGAATCCAATTGGCGGAAACCCGACAGGGGCCTATAATTTGAGCATGAAACACCTCACGCTTCCCATCGTTATTGAAGCCGACTCAGACGGATACTTCGTTTCTTGCCCTGCTCTCCAGGGCTGCTACAGCCAGGGAGACACATACGAAGAAGCCGTTGAAAATATCAAAGACGCCATTCGCCTACACATCGAGGATCGACTTGCCGATGGCGAAGAAATCCCCGAGCATGTGTCTGTAAGTCTTTCCACAGTTGAAGTCGCTGTCTGATGCCGAAGCTCCCGCGCCTTACCGCCCGAGAAATCATCGCTATCCTGGAAAAGTTGGGATTTTCGCTGGCGAGGCAGAGCGGAAGCCACATGATCTACAAAAACGCTGGTGGCAAGCGCGCCACTGTTCCTTTTCACGGGCCGAAGACTCTCCATCCGAAAATCCTCAAGAGCATTCTGCGAGATGCAGGCTTGAGCCAAGAAGATCTCGAAAAACTTCTGTGACGCCGATAGGGTGTAGTGAAGTGCTCTTGCGCGCCATCCCCGACTACATTAGAGTCGAGAGCGTCTAATCGAAGCATTCACCTCACACAACGGATGGCCTGAGCTTGCCGCGCAAACCCACGAGCCTCTACAAAATTCAGCCGCTCAGCTTTCAGGAACTGCGCACCTACCCTCTCGCTTCGCGCCCCAGCAAAGTGCACATCGGCCAGTTCGCCAAGCCGCATCGACAGGGCGCGGCGTTCTCTGAATTTCTCGATTCGCTTCCGCGTATTCTCGCCGCCGAAGATCTTCGCGCCATCGCGCGCGCCATTGTCGAAGCGCGTTGCCGCTCGCGCGCAATTTTCTGGGGCATGGGCGGCCACGTCATCAAAACCGGCCTCGGCCCTTTGCTCATCGACCTTCTCCGCCGCGGCTTCATCAGCGGCATCGCCATGAACGGCGCCGCGCTCGTCCACGATTTCGAAATCGCCATCGCCGGCGGCACTTCCGAGGACGTCGAAGCCGTGCTCGCCGACGGCAAATTCGGCATGGCCGAGGAAACTGGCCGCTCGCTCAACGAAATGGCCGCTTTCGCTCGACGCACACGCATCGGCCTCGGCGAAGCCGCCGGAAAACTCCTCAGCGACAAAAAAACCGCCGCGAAGCATCTCGACCAAAGCGTCCTCGCCGCCGCCTATCGCGCCAAAATTCCCGTCACCGTGCATCTCGCCATCGGCGCGGATATTTCGCACATCCATCGCACCGCCTCGGGAGAAAATCTGGGCGCCGCGACGCATCGCGATTTCAAACTGTTCTGCGCGCTCGTTCGCGAAATGCACCCCGGCGGCGTATATCTCAACTGGGGCTCCGCCGTGATCTTGCCCGAGGTTTTTCTCAAAGCCGTCACCGTCGTCCGCAATCTGGGAACGCCGCTTCGCCCCATCACCACGGCGAATTTCGATTTTCTCCAGCACTATCGCCCACTCCAAAACGTCGTCAAGCGCCCCACCGCCGGCGCGCCCGGCGAAGATGCCGAAGACAAAGCCGAAAAATCATACGGCTACGCCATCACCGGCCATCATGAAATCCTTTTGCCGCTTCTCGCCGCCGCACTCGTTGAAGCCGACGAACCTGCGGACACTAAAACTAAGGAAGAGGCCCGTTCCTCGAAGCCTTCTCATCGCCAGCGCAGGGCGCGCACTCGATGACTTTCCCCGATCCCGAAAATCCTTTGCCTCCTGACGATTCGCAAGCAAGCGAATCGCGGGCAAATGATCCGCCAGCGAGCGGCTCGCAAATGCCGGAGTTATCCGCCACTCCGGAAATTTATCTCTCGCGGGATCACGCGGAAACCCTGAACGTTCCGGAAGATATCCGCACTCCCTGGGGCGGCACGGAGCTGCTCATTTTTGTCGGCTTCGCCATCGTCAGCCTGGTTGTTGTCGAATTCGTTGCGATTTCGTACGTAATCGCGCACAATCACCTGGGCCACCAGCAACTCCTGCAGTTCATGACCACCAACGCCGCGTTCGCGGTCGGCCTGCAAGCCATTTGGTCCGCAATCGTCTTGCTTTTTATGTTCATCGTGATTCGCGGGTATCACGGTGCGCGTTTTTGGAGTTCGCTTCACTGGAGCGCTTTGCGCCCGCGTTCCTTTTCGGCGTCCACGCTTTACCTCGTTTGCATTTTTGGCGGCATTACTCTCGCGATGTTCGTCGGCTTCATCTCGCATTTCGCGGGCCAAAAAACGAACCTGCCCATTCAGGGATATTTCCACACGCGCGCCAACGTAATCTGGCTCATGGTCTTCGGCATCGCCTTCGCGCCGTTTTTCGAAGAAACAATTTTCCGCGGCTATCTGTATCCCGTATTCGCGCGCAAATGGGGAATCCCCGCCGGCATCATTATTACGGGTATTTGTTTCGGCGGAATGCACGCGGCGCAGCTCTGGGGAGGCTGGATCGAAATCACCATGCTGATTTTCGTCGGCATTGTTCTCACGTTTGTGCGCGCCCGCGCCCACTCGGTTCTGGCGTCCTATCTCGTTCACGTCAGCTACAATTCGTTTTTATTTCTGGGCTTCTTCATTGGCACGCAAGGGCTAAAGCACATCCCGCCCATGCATTAAAGAATCTGCGTCAGAATCACGGTTTCACGTCAGGGCACGACTTTAGTCGTGCCGTAACAGGAGCAAAATCACTGCGGCTTTAGCCGCTGAGGCGTTGTTTCTGAGTTCTCACGTAGACTCTAAACCCCTGGGCCTGAATTTATCGCGCGCAAATCAGGTACAATGATTTTTCACAACAGGCCACCGGGAGAATCGCTTTGCGCAATGTGGAACCAATTCGCTGGACGGACGCCGGCGTCGTGCTTCTCGACCAGCGCCGCCTTCCCGGCGAAGTCGTCTACATCACCTACACCGATTATCGCGAGCTCGCCGCCGCCATAAAGGACATGGTGATTCGCGGCGCGCCCGCCATCGGAGTCGCCGCCGCCATGGGCATCGCGCTCGGCGTTTCGCACTCGCGCGCGACGACGCTTGACGATTTGCGCGGCGAATTCAAAATCATTTGCGACACATTCGCGCGCACGCGCCCCACGGCCGTCGATCTTTTCTGGGCCATCGACAAATTCCAACGCAAATTCGATTCGCTCGCGCGCAACGCCGCCGCGAACAATCTCGATCCCATCAAGGAAGCTCTTGTCGAAGAGGCGCAGCAAGTCCATCGCGAGCGCCGCGCCGCAGACGAAACCATCGGCCGTTTCGGCGCGGAGCTGATGCCCGCGAGCGGCCGCGTGATGACGCAGTGCAATGCCGGCGCCCTCGCCACCGGCGGAATCGGCACCGCGCTCGGCGTGATTCGCATCGCCGTTGAAACCGGCCATCAGCTCGAAATCCTTGTGCCCGAAACGCGCCCGTATTTGCAGGGCGCGCGCCTCACCGCCTGGGAATTGCATCAGGATAAAATTCCGCTAACGCTGATCACCGACAACATGGTGGGGCATTTTCTGAAAACGGGCGGCGTAGGCGCGATTGTCGTCGGCGCGGACCGCATCGCGGCCAATGGCGACACCGCGAATAAAATCGGCACGTACCCGATGGCCGTGCTCGCGCGCGAACATCACATTCCCTTTTTCGTCGCGGCGCCGATTTCCACGCTCGATCTTTCGATTTCCTCGGGCGATCAGATTCCCATCGAGCAGCGCGCCGCCGCCGAAGTTACGCACGTCCAGGGAGTGCGCATGGCGCCCGAAGTGAACGTCGCGAATCCCGCGTTCGACGTCACGCCGTCGCGTTTCATCGCCGCAATCATCACCGAACGCGGCGTCGCCCGCGCTCCCTACGACGAATCTCTGCGCCGCCTCGCCGCCAGCGCGCAAATTCCCGCCGCGCAATAACAGTTCTGCCCCAGTTTAGGTTTGTTATTCGTAGCGCAGCGCCTCCATCGGATCGACGCGCATCGCTCGCCGCGCCGGAATGTAGCAGGCCGCCAATGCGACGAGCATCAGCAGAATCGTGACACCCCCAAAGGTAATCGGATCGGTTGCCCGCACGCCATAGAGCAAGCTCGCCATCAAACGCGTCAGCGCCAGCGCGCCTCCGGCGCCGATTGCGATTCCGATCAGCGTCAACTTCGCTCCGTGCCCCACGATTAGCCGCAACACGTCACGCGGCTGCGCCCCCAGCGCCAAGCGAATTCCAATCTCACGCGTTCGTTGGCTCACAATGTAACTCATCACGCCGTGAATTGCCACGGCCGCCAGCAGCAGCGCCAGCCCCGCGAAAATCCCGATCAGGGTCGCGGAGAATCGCCTCGGTGCCACCGAATCCGCAAGCAGTTCATCCGCGGTCCTCACGTCGGTGACCGGCAGTGTCGGGTCTATCTTATGGATCAGGTCCGCAGCCGCGCCCGCAACCATGTGCGGGTCGGACGCCGTGCGAATCATTAGATAACGCGTCCAGCCCCCGGAAAAATACACGTCGTAACTCGGAGCCGCATCAAGGCCGAATTGATGCACATCTCCCACGATTCCAGCAATCGTCATCCAGCATGGCTGTGCGTCGAGCGAGCAAAGGTTAATGCGCTTGCCAATTGCATCCCCATGCGGCCAGAATCGGCGCGCCATGGCTTCGTTGATGTCGGCATGCAATCCGTTCCAGTCTTCTCGCCGCAACGCCCGTCCGCGGAGTAAAGGGATGCCAACAGTAGAAAAATATCCGGGAGTCACCATTCGGGTTTCAGCAAGCGGGCGAATCCCCGCATCGGGAATCGGTCGTCCCTCGATAACAAATCGTGACGCCGATTTGAGCTGCGAAGCGAGCGGCAGCACGTTAATTCCGGCCGCGGACTTCACTCCCGGGAGCCCTTCGACTCGCTCGACGATCTGCTGGAATTGCATTGACTGCTTCTCTGGCAATTGCGCTCGCTGCGCAGGCGTCAGTTTGCTGAATTGTGCGTCTGAAATTGCCGCTTGCGGAATTTGCATGGTCAGAACGTGGTCGGGCCGGAATCCTGGACTCACATTTAGTAGGTTATGTAAGCTGCGCAGCAGCAAGCCAGCGCTAATGAGCGGTATGAGCGCTAGGGCAATTTCTGACACCACTACCAGGTTGTGCAGTTTGCGCCCGCCAAATCCGCCGGCCCCTTTGCTTCCCTGCTTGAGAGCCGTGTTCACATTCATCTTTCGAACTTGCAGCGCCGGCAACAACCCGCACGCCATCCCCACGACCAGGCACACCGCTATCGTGAAAAGAAACACCGTGCCGTCCAGTCGCGTCTCCTGAATTACCGACAGATTCGTCGGCGCCTGTGCCCCCAGGATTTTCACGCCCGCCGCAGCCAGAGCAATACCCAAGCCGCCGCCCAGCAACGCCAGCAGCGTGCTCTCGGTCAGCAGTTGCCGCACCAGCCGCCCCGGATTCGCTCCGAGCGCGGTTCGCAGCGCAATTTCTTTTTCCCTCACTGCATTCCGCGCCAGCAACAGATTCACGATGTTCGCGCACGCGATCAGCAGCACCAGCCCTACCGCTGCGAACAGCACCAGCAAGCTCTGCCGCATCTGCCCCAAAGACGCATCTTGCATCTGCCGGACCACGACTCTGAAATTCTTGTGCTCTGTCGGATACGCGATGGCCGATTGGCGGTTTAGCGCTTCAAACTCCGTTCGCGCCTGCCCAATTCTCACGCCCTCCTTCAGCCGCGCGATCCCCACGATTTCGTGATGAACGTGTTCGCTCAGATTGTCGGGATACTGCCCCAGCGGCATCCACACGTCAGGCGAATCGAGCAGGTGAGAATTTCCTGAAAGGACGCCAGCTATCATGTAAGGCAGCCCATCCAGCGTGATTGTGCGCCCTACCGCCCCGCGATCTGCTCCAAAACGGCTTCGCCAGAAGCGATGCGACAAAATCACAACTGGCCCGCCGCCGGGGCGATCCTCCTCGGGCACGAACAAACGCCCAGCAGCCGGCTTCACACCCAGCATGGGAAATAAATTTGACGTTGCGTAGCTCACCTCCAGTCGCTGCGAACTTCCATCCCCTGTCAGATTTGCTCCCCACTGATACCAGGAATACGCGGCCATTTCCGAAACCGTTGTCGCCTTCCTCTGCCAATCCTGAAAATCTCCGGGTGACAACCCTCCCAACGGAACTGCCGGAAGATATGTGTTCCATATCTCGATCAGTTGTCCCGGGTGCTCGTAAGGCAACGGCCGCAGCAGCACGTTTTCAATCACGCTGAAAATTGCCGTGTTCGCGCCGATCCCCAGCGCCAGAGTGAGCACAGCCACCGCCGTAAAGCCCGGAGCATTTCGCAGCATGCGCAATCCGTAGCGAACATCCTGCCACAGTATTTCAGCCATTATTTTCCACCGGGCGGAGCGGGCTCCTGCTTTCTTCAATTCGACGCTGCTCGTTTCCATGCGCGCCTCCAACCTGTAACTTCACTCCGCTTACTAATCACGAGGAAACCGCATGCCGCGTGAGATTGCAAATCAGACAGACTAGGTTGCTTTTTATTCGTAGCGCAGCGCCTCCACGGGATCGAGCCGCGCCGCTTTCCACGCGGGGTAAATGCCAAATCCAATTCCCACAATGGCCGCGGCGCCGATGCCAAGCACCACCCACAGCAGCGTAATTGTCG
>JBOGNJ010000078.1:0-3141 GCA_050746905.1 Candidatus Acidiferrales bacterium | reverse complement strand
GACGACGTTTGCGAATTTGGCGTTGGACCTCTTCGCCGCAAATGTCTTCGGCCAAATGGTGGCCGTGCGCGAAGGACGCTACGCTCACGCGCCGCTGCCCGATCCCTCGCTCGGTCCGCGCACCGTGGACGTCGACAAGCTCTACAACACCAGGCGCTATCGTCCCCTTTACGCCGGCAAACTGGGCGACCCGCTGTTCCTCATCTCCGCGTAAGAATTGCTTGCGAAAGCGGACCGTAAGTGAAAGACACATTGCTTCGGCTGCTGCTTCGTGCCTGCACCCTGCAAATCCACTTGGTCCTTCCCCTTCGGTTTGCGTTCCTTGTAGACTGGTGAACCAACAAACAGAAGAGTTTGCGGCAACGAAAGTGTGCGGAGGAAACAGGCTATGCGAAGACTCGTTGTGCTTTCCGTCCTACTCCTGACGGCGATTCCCGCGTTTGCGCAGCTGCAGAATCAACCAGCGCCGACGTTGAAAAGTGTTCTGCTGTCGCAGTTGCACAGCACGCATGACAAGAGCGAGTGGTTTGTTTGCGTAGACGTGGCGGTCGCCGGCGTAACGCCGGAGCAGGCAAGCTGGACAGACGGGAAAGGAAATCATTCCGTGGGCCAGCTTACGAATCACCTGCTCTTCTGGAACCGCCAGCAACTGGCAAAGCTGACCGGCCAGAAGCCCGAAAAATACAGTGGCAACAACGATGAAACGTTCAACAGTTTTGACGCCAAGCGCTGGAATGAAACCGTGAAGCAATTGGATGTGGTTCTGACGCAGCTAGAGAGCCTCGTCGAGAATGCGGATGACGCCAAACTGAAACAGATTGCCTTCGGAATCGAGCACGTCAGCGCGCACAATGCGTATCACATCGGCCAGATCGTTTTTGTGCGCAAGGAGCAAGGCTCCTGGGATGCGACCAAGGGCGTGAAGTAGAAATTAGCCGACGGTCGCTCGATACTGCGTGATGATTTCCTGCGCGGCGTTGCCAAGTTTGGCCATTGGATTTTGCTGCGAACTCAAGCTCGTCACAGACGCAGTTGCGGTAAATACACCAGCGTCCGTTAGAACATAAAAGATGACTTCATCCGACTGCGGCAATGGATAAGACGTCGTGGGCTGCATTTGCGGCCGCAGTTCTTTAGCAAGGGTGATCATATTTTCGGCCGCGTGGCGAATCGATTCTTGAGCTTGAGCTCCGATATAACCGCCGCCCGTACTTAGGTAAACGCTGGCATTTTCGTCGCAGATCGCGACAACTGTGATAGAACCTGAGTCGAGCCCCAATCTATAACCACGCCCCATGGGTCCGCTGAATCCGAAGCAGCAGGCAAGTTAAACCGCGCTCGTGAGCCAATCAGGACTTGGTTTCGTAGGTCGAGGTATACAGGCACTGCTTTGGAACTCCGTTGGCCAGTTCGAATACGATAATAATTCAGCGGGCGAACCTATAAGCCGGATATTCCGAGAGCTTCAATCGTTTCTGCAAGTTCCACAGAATCAACAACGCCTCTCTGTCAAACACGTCAATAGTGCCACCTTTTTCCCAAAGTTGGGCACAATTTGGACACAAATTTTTGGGATGAACCCCTATAGTGAGACAAATTCTTTGGGCACACTTGCCGTTTCATTCAGTCTTTCCTGCATCTCCTAGCAGGGGATGGGGTCTGGGGAAGGGGACGGCGTTTGAGTCCCCTTCCCCCCACACCTGCGTAGAAGTCTTCTTCTGGTTTTCACTGTTCTCATCGTTCACAAAAAATTCCACGGTTGCACCCGGAGAGTTCGCAAAGCTTTCACGCTCAAATTCCTCGGGGGATCGGTAGCCCAACGCCGAGTGCAATCGCTGCCGATTGTAATACTGCTCGATGAACTCCTCGATGTTCGCATGCAGGTGATCAAGGTCACGGTAGGTGTGGGCGTAGATTTCCTCTCGCTTGAGTGTCTTCATGAAACTCTCGCAGCTCGCATTATCGTACGGGTTCGCCGGACGGCTCATGCTCGGAATGATCTGATGCTTCTCCAACACCGTAACGTATACCGGACTGGCATATTGAAATCCTCGATCGGAGTGGTGCACTAACCCCGCCGGCGGACATCGTTGCGCAATCGCTCGCTCCAGCGCCACAATCGTCAGTCGACTCTTGATCTTCCTGCTCAGCGCCCAACCCACTACCTTTCGAGAGAAGGCATCCAGGATCACCGCCAGGTAGACGAACTCATCTTTTAGCCGAATGTAGGTGAGGTCAGCCACCCAGAGCTGGTCCTTTCCGCTCAGCTTCATCCGGCGCGCTAAATTCAGATATACCTCGAACTTATGCTGCGACTTCGTCGTCACCACAAACCGACGGCGACGCAGAGCCAGCAGGTTGTCTTTCCGCATCATCCGCAGAATCCTCTTGTGGTTCACCTGCATTCCTCTCCGACGTAACTCGGCGCAGATCCGTCGGTATCCGTAACGGCGCCGATGTTCCAAAGCAATCTGCTGAACCGCTGCGCGTACTTCCATTTCTTCCTCGGCCGGAACTCGCTCCTTCAGCGATCGATAGAAGCTCGCTCGACTGACGCGCGCCAGCTCGCACATGCGCTCGATGCTCAGGCCGCCTTGCAACGGCATCACTTCTCGGATCTGCTCGTGGATGCCGTCTCGCCAGACGCGCTGCTCTTCTGGCGTCGAGCCTCGATCTTTTGCAAGGCACCTTTGAAAAAATCCACTTCCAGTGTTTTCTCGGCGAGCAGCCGCTCCAGCGTGCGAACTCGCGCGCGATACGACGCTTCGTGCGAGCTCGTTCGGGTCGGCTCTTCTCCAGGTCTCAACAGATCGAATTTAGCTCGCCACTTGTACAGGCACCGCCGAGTGACCCCGAGTTCCTTAGCCAACTCGTTGACATCCTCGCAGGTCCTCATGGCCTCTACCGCCAGCCGCTGGAACTTCTGTGGGTATATCTGCTTCCGCTTCACTTTGCAGCTCCTTTCCCTGCAAAGTGTGCCCACGGGAACTGTCTCAATTCAAGGGTTCACTCCACGTGTGTGTGCCGAGTTCCACATAGTGCTCCCAGACGTGGGTGCGGAGTCAAAAACCCGCACCCTTGAAACGCTAAACCGCCGTTTTTGTAACTGACGGAAAATCCAACGAAATCCCTTTGCCAGCC
>JBOGNJ010000077.1:0-24835 GCA_050746905.1 Candidatus Acidiferrales bacterium | reverse complement strand
GGGTCAATTTGGGTGTTCTCAACATGGATGTTCATGAATATCGTTCCATCCCCGGTAATTTGGGGCGTGACCTGAAGTTCCAGCACGGCGTCCACAAACTGGACGGAAATCGTGTTATTGATAATCGTTTGGATCGGAATCTTGGTCCCCTGCTTAATAGTTCCTTGCTGGTTATTCTGCGTATAGATCGTGGGCTTCGAGAGCAGCTTGCCGACGCCCTTCGCCTCGGCGGCGGAAATGATGTAGTCCAGGGCAAAGTTCGCCGAAGAAAAAGCGTACGACACACCGCTTGTCGGCACCGACGCGGCCAGGTTTGTCACCAAGGGCATCGACACGCCGGTTGGCGTACCACCCGTTGGTGCGGTCGTTCCACTGATGACTGGAGGAGCTGGAAGCGGTGGAACGAAGCGGCTGATCGGGCTCGTGCCTACCGCGCCGATGCCGCCAAAAAGATTGCGTCCGCCGGTCGCCGAGCCGCTGAAGGCGAACTGCGACCCAAGGTCACGCGCAAAGTTGCGGTTGGCCGCGACGACTCGCGCCTCAATCTCGACCTGCTGCGAGCGTTTATCGAGTTCGCGTAACAGATTATCGACAACCGGAATCACTGTCGGAATATCGCTGATGATCAGGGTGTTCGTTCGCGAGTCCGCGAAAACGCTGCCGCGGGGCGAAAGAAACTTCTTGATGGTGTCGGATAGATCCGTAGCCTTAGCGTAATTGAGCACGCGGGTGGTCGTCACCAGATCCGCAGCCTCGACTTGGGACTTAGCCAGTTCCTTCGTCTCGTCCGCTTCCCTCTTGACCGTGGATTTCGTGACGATGCGCAGCACATTGCCATCCAGTTCCTTGTCGAGGTCGTTGTTCTTCAACACAATGTCGAGCGCCTGATCCCACGGCACATTATCGAGGACCAGCGTTAGTGTCCCCTTGACTCCCGGGTCCACCACGACGTTCAATCCGCTGATTTCGTGAATCAGGCGGAAAAAATCCTGCAAATCCACATTTTTCAAGTTCACCGAGATTGGCGCACCGGTATATCGGGTGCCGCCCGCCGTCTGAGATTCCTGCGTAATGACGGACGCCGGGCTCGCCGGTGTAGGCATGGCGGCCGATTGTGCCTGGGCTGTCGAGGAATCGCTCTGGGCTGGCGTTGTATCCGGAACGGCAGTTTGCTGTGCGGGCGCTACCGCCGGCAAATTCGCCGAAGTCGTTGCAGGAGGCACCACCGCGGGAGTTGCCGCGGGCGCCGCTGACTGCTCTGGTGCGGTTGATTGTTGTGCCTGTCGCCCAAGAGGCGCATCGAAGCCCGCGGGCTTCGCCTCTCCTTGCGCAGCCGAGGCCTTCATGGGCACGGTCGTTTTTGGAAACGAGTCGCTACTCTGTGTTTCTGCTTCGGTTGTGTTAGAGGGCTGGGCGGGCTGGGCAGAACTTGAATCCGTTTGAGCAGCGCTGTTATCAGCAGCCGCGGATTGTGTATCCGATGAAGACGCTGAATTCGATGGCGATGCGGCCCCAAACTCAACCGCAATTCCGCCTTCCACATGCTTCACTTGGTAAGCGGAGGCCGCCGAGAGGTCAATGACCACCCGCGCGATCTGTGGAGAAAACTGCCCCGCGCGAACTTCGCGAATCGGTGCGAGTGTGCTCGGAATCCTGCGTGCCGCGGACATGTGCGCGCTTTTGAAATCGAGTACCAGCCGCTCTGGTTTGCTCAATCGAAGCTCGTGGTAGTTCAGAACCCCAGAGCCAAGCACGAGCACTTCTGGAACGTCGCCGTTCTTGGCAATTGAAATCTGGCGGATTGCTGCCGAGGCGCCGGAGTTGCTGATCGGCGCGAAAGTACGCAACGCCGTGTTAACCATGTGCGGCGAATCCGCATTGCACGCGTGCGCTGAAAGAAAACTCCGCTTTGAAACGACAATTTCGAGCTCATCGCGTCCCTGGCGGCTGACCTTCGGCGTGGCTCCCTCGCCAAGCAGAATTTCAATCCGGGAAATCGTCTTTGTTCCCGACTCATATTGTTCGAGGCGGTAGCTGCGGACGATATCCGTTCCTAGCGCCTGGGCGGCATCAGTCGCCGTCGCCGTTACGCCGGTAAGATCGATGTAATAGAGGTTGGCGCTGGGATGATGGACCTCGTAATCGAATGGGCCGCTTGCTTTCGCGTCCAGGCGTACCACTCCCTGCCCAACCGCAGAGGTGACCTTGACCGACGCTGCGGAATCCGCGCGGAGAGCGCCAGTCGGAATTAGTAGGCTCGCTGCCGTCAGGCAGGCAAGCCCTAACGGCCGCCAAATCTTGCTCATTGCTCGTCTCCTGCTATCGGGTAGAGTCGCTTGCTCACTTCGCGTTCCACTGTCCTGCCAAACGGGTCTTTGTTTTCTTGGCGAAACACAATGTCATCCAGTTCTATCTTCTCGACGACTCCGTCATACAAATGGTCGCCATCGTGAAGAAAATAAACGCGGTCTTGCGGATTGGCTACCACCGCAACCATCCCCTGGGGTGTCTTTACCATGCCTTCCAATTGCATTGTCGATACTTGCAGCCCGGCGATTCCCGGGGGTAAGTTCAAATGGCCTCCGCCGGCGTTGCCAGTCTGAATCAGCGGAGCAAAAGGATCACGCTCGTGAGTGGTTGCCGGCCTTGACCGAGGCGCGCTCGCTGCCTGTTTCCCGGCCTGGGCCTTCGCTGGCGGCTTCTGGCTCTGACTTTGGGCTGCCCACGAAAAGGACACGCACCATGCCAGCAATCCCAGAAGCGCAATCGCTCTCGCAAATGTTTTCACGCGTTCCATATCTCCCTGCCCATAGGGTTAATGCTTTTTGCCGGGAGCCGCCGCCTTCGTGCTCGCCGCGATTTCCTCAGCAGACTTCGAGAAAAATGTCGTTATCGTGAACTCACCGGTCACCGTCGAGCCCGGGACCATCCTGAATTGGTTCGCGCCCCCGCCGGACTTGATGTCGCTCAGCTTCAGATCGCCCACATTGATGATGCGCGACAGCCGTCCAAGCCGTGCGAAGAAGTCCAGAACCGAATAATAGGGACCATCCGCCGTAATCTTGAATGGCATCTCGTAGTGGTACTCCTTACTCACAACCGGCTGCGTTTCGATTTTCCGAATCATCACCCCTGAACCCGACGCCGCCCCTTGCACCATAATGATGAATTGGTCGACTTCCTTATTCTCCGGAACAATCGCCTGCAACGTGGCAAGTTGCTTTTGCAATGCTTCCATCTCACCTTGCAACTCCACGCGCCGTTGCTGGTATACGCGCAAAGTCTGCACTTCAGCTTCGAGTGGCTTCAACTGCGCGTTGGCACTGTCAACCGCCACGCGCTCCCTTTGCACAGGGGATCCGGGAACATACAGCCCCCCGAGAACCAAGACCACGGCTAGGAATAGAAACGCCAGTGCCTGAACCGGCCACGACATTTCACGAAACGAGGTTGCCATTGCTCCTCCCTAGCTCTTTCCCGGTCGCGCCGGCGCCGCAGGCGGCATTCCACCCGTCGGCTTCGGCTGGTTGACTTGGGCCGACATGATGAATTTATACGTCTGCGCGCCTTTTACGAGGTCGTTCTCCACCGCGGACTGAATTTCGATTTTGTCGAAATACCCCGAACGCTTCATCTGCGTGATGAAGTTCGCGACAGCATTGATCGACGCGGCTTCGCCGGTAATGTTCAGCGTGTCGCCTTTGCGTTCCATCGAAATGAGCCACAAAGAATCCGAGCGCCCCACCGTATTGGCGACCATCTGTAACAATTGTTGCCCTCCCGAACGGTTGGCCTGTAACGTCTCGATCACGCCGATGCGCTGCTGCAGCACGGTCTTTTGCGCCTCAAATCGTTCCACATCCGCCTTCGTCTGTTGCAGACGCGTGCGCTCAGACTGCAAATTGCTGATGTGCGCATTAATAGTGGCCAGCTCGCCCGATTTTTGGTGATACATCACAACAAGCACAACGATCGCCAAAATAACCGCGGCCGCGAAAAGCACCAGCCGTAACGACGACTCAAGCGGAATCGACGGTCCCGTTGTCTTTGGCCGTTCTTGGCCGAGGAGGTTGATCCGGATCATGGGGTATCAAAACTCCTTAGCGCCAGTCCAACCGCAATCGCCAGTCGTGGCGCCATTTCGCGAATTTTCTCTTCGTCGTGCCGCCCCGGATTCACGGCGATCTTCCGGAACGGATACAGTTCTTCCACCGGCATGCCAAATTCTTCTCTCAGCAGGTCAAGCAGGCCGGGAACGCGCGCCGTTCCTCCTGCAACAACAATCCGGCGTATGTTCTCCCCGCTCGCCGTGGCCCGGAAGAAATCGAAAGTCTTTTGGATTTCGAGCGTCAGGATGTCCGAGACTGAGCGCAAGATAGAAGCGCGCTGCTCATCGGTAACGCCCGGAAGCGTGCCTCCCATTTTCAGCCGTTCCGCATCTTCGTAATTCAGGTCCAGTTCCTTCTGCAAGGCGTCGGTGTACTGGTTGCCGCCCACGGAAACATCGCGTGTAAACAACGGCGTCCAGCCGCGAATGATATTGATATTCATGACGCTCGCGCCGATATTGAGCAGCGCTACCACCTGCGCCGGGTCCGGTTCGTAATTGACCTCGAAACAGTTCTCCAATGCGAACGCGTCGATATCCACCACTACGGGAGTTTTACCCGCCTGCGCCAGCACGTTCGTGTGGTTCAGAATTTTGTCCTTCTTCACCGCAACCAACAGAACGTCCATCTGGCTGTCCGTTGTCTCCAAAAGCTGATGGCTCAGGTTCACGTCCGCGATGTCAAACGGAATATGCTGGCTGGCTTCCGCTTGAATTCGGTCGTAGAGCTCATCTTCGGCCATCAGCGGCATGGGAACGCGCTTGACGATCACCGAATGCCCCGATACAGACGTGGCTACGTCTTTAATCTTGATTTTTTGCGAATCGAAGATGGAGCTGATGCGCTCCGCCACTGCGGGTGCGTCCATGATCGCGCCGTCGACCACCGTGTCCTGGGCCAGCGGCTCAATCCCAAAACTGACGAGTTCGTAGCCCTGTTTGGTCTTTTTAAGCTCGACCGCCTTCACGGAGCTCGACCCGATATCCAGACCAATCAGAGATTTTGATTTCCCCATCCCGAACATCGTGTCGCCCCTCGCTCGCGGACTTGCGTCACGCAAAACACCGGCCGGCATGGCCGTGGTCGCTGAAACTCAATTTGTCTTGTAATCAGTGCTCGTCAGTTTTCGATCCACCCCGGGTCGAACTGACAGCCCCCATTGAAAAACCGCGTTACAGTACTGCTGTACCCTTATGTCATCCCAGTGATTCGAGTGTCAAGCAACAGCACTCGTCTGGTGTGCAGTTGGTAATCGTGAGCACTTTGAGATTAAAAAGTAGGACGGAGGGGAAGTCCACCATCATTCAACAAGAACGTGCGAAAAGGGAACCTGTTCGACTGGGCAGGATTTGTTACTATCGCGGACGTGAAAGGTCAATTTTCAGAGATTGCCATAATGCGTCTACACGCGATTTCGTCGCGGCGTCCATGCGAATCTCATCCGGCCACGGACGTGCAAATCCTTCCGATTGCCACTTCCGCGTCCCGTCAATACCCATCTTCGAGCCGAAATCTTGCAGACGGGACGCATGTTCCAGCGTATCCACTGGACCCAGCACGAATTCGATGTCGCGCTGCGGATCGATTGCGCATAGCGTCTTCCACACCACCTCCCGGAAATTCTGGATATCAACATCGTGGTCTACGACGACAATTACTTTGGTAAACATGGCCTGTCCGAGCGACCAGATTGCATTCATGATTTTTCGCGCATGGCCGGGGTATGACTTTCGAATCGCGACGATCATTAAGTTCTGAAATATGCCTTCGGCAGGCATAGCCACGTCCACGATCTCCGGATATTGCATCTTCATCACCGGCAGGAAAACGCGCTCGATGGCGTGCCCCATGAAGAAATCCTCTTGCGGAGGCGGCCCAACGATGGTGGTCAGGTAAAGCGGCTCCTTCCTATGGGTCACGCAAGTTACATGAAACACAGGGTATTCGCCCTCGAGGGAATAAAACCCTGTATGGTCGCCAAACGGACCTTCGGTTTGCATCTCAGAAAGGTCTACATACCCCTCCAGAACAATCTCCGCGTTCGCCGGAACTTCCAGGTCCACCGTTTCGCACGCTACCAAATCCACTGCGTCGCGCCGCAGAAAACCGGAAAACATGAATTCGTCCAGGTCCGGCGGCACAGGAAGGATTCCGGCAAGCGCGGTCGGCGGATCGGCGCCAATGGCTATCGCGACTTCGAGTTTTCCGGTTCCGTGGCGGCTGCGCGCGCTGCGAAAGTGCTCGGCTCCATGCTTTTGCGTTTGCCAGTGCATTCCGGTGGTGTGTTCATCGAACACCTGCATCCGGTAACAGCCCACGTTACGCTTTCCCGTCTCCGGATTCTTCGTGATGACCATCGGCCACGTGATGTAGCGTCCGCCGTCCTGCGGCCAGCATTTAAGGATTGGGAAAAACGACAGCGAGAAATCGTCCTTCCGAATCACTTCCTTGCAAGCGCCCGATTTCACCGTCTTCGGAAAGAACGAGCCCAGCTCCGCCAGTTTCGGCAGCATTTTCACCTTATCCAAAAAACCCTGCGGCGTTTGCACATCAAGGAACGACCGTACGCGGTCTGCGACCTGACTGATGTCGTCCACTTCGAGAGCAAGATTCACGCGCCGTTCGCTGCCGAGCAGATTGATGACAACCGGAACGCTCGACCCCTTTGGCCGTTCAAACAGCAATGCCGGGCCGCCCGCTTTCGTCACCCGGTCGGTAATTTCCGCGATCTCCAGCACCGGGTCCACTTCCACGCTGACGCGCTTCAACTCGCCTTCACGTTCCAGCCGCGCAAGAAACGCCCTCAAATCCCGATAGGCCAATGTTTTCCCCTCTTAATCCGCGGTTCCGGCGGCCCAATGTAACATACGGGCCTGCCGCGGCGAAGTTCAAGACGCACGCAGTGAAACCGGCGGCACTCCTCTTGCGTCATTTATAATGAGCGCGGTGTGAACTTAGAACGAAAAGCCGCCCAGCACTAAGAAAATTTCGAGGTCGCGAACCCAAACATGTCCTTCCGAGAATCTTATCAAAAACACAAAGGGCTGACCTGGCTCGTTGGAATTGCCATCGTCGCATTATTGATAGTCGGGTACGTGATGAAAACCAGGGCGCCGACAGTCCGTTACATTAACATGCCGGTCAGGCGCGGCAGTATCACCGCTGTCGTCCAGGCGACGGGTACCATCAACCCGCTGACCACGGTGCCCGTCGGCTCCTTCGTTTCCGGAACCGTGCAGTACATCTTCGCCGATTTCAATACTCAGGTTCACGCCGGCGACGTATTGGCGCAACTCGATCCGACAATCTATGACGCGCAGGTCACCACGGCGCGCGGCAACCTTGCCAACGCGGTCGCCAACGTTCAAAACATCGAGGCAAGCATCGTCGCGGACCAAGCCAACGTCACCAAACTGAAAGCGAATGCGCAATACGCACAGGTGAACGCCAAGCGCATTGCCGACCTCACCCAACAAGGCATCATTTCCCACGACCAGAACGATCAGACGCAATCAAATTTCATCGCCGCAAACGCCTCCGTCTCGCAGGCCGAAGCCCAGGTGAATCAAACGAAGGCCCAGCTCGCCCAGGCCCGGGCCCAGGTCGAATCCGCCCAGGGCAACCTGAAAATGGCCGAAACCAATTTAAAATACACCACTATTGTTTCCCCTGTGGATGGAACGGTGGTGGCCAGGAACGTTACCGTTGGGCAGTCCGTTGCCGCTTCCTTGCAAGCTCCGCAAGTTTTTACGATCGCTCAAGACCTGACGCGCATGCAGGTGTACGCGGCCACCGACGAATCCGATACAGGTCAGATCCACGTCGGGCAACTGGCCACCTTTCAAGTCGACGCGTATCCCACCGAGTCGTTTCATGGGCGCGTCTCCGCGGTCCGCTTGAACGCCTTCACGGTTCAAAATGTCGTGACCTACAACACGATCATCGACTTCGAAAATCCCGACCTGAAACTCTTGCCTGGCGAGACGGCATACATCACCATCCCGACAGGACACGCCAGCAATGTCCTTCTGGTGCCGAATATCGCTCTGACATTCACGCCGCAATTACCGTCCGCGCAGCTCCAGGCGCTCTATAAGCAGTACAACATTCCGCGGCAAGCAACCGTCTCGCACGTGGGCGGTTCGCAGTTGGTGTGGACGCTCGATGTGAATAAGCATCCCGTCCCTGTGGCAATCCAGACGGGACTTACTGACTACACAAGCACCGCTGTGCTGGGTGGCGACCTCAAGCAGGGCGACCAGGTCATCACGGGCGAACAGAACTCAGGCGCGCCCAGCGGTACGCGATCTCCCTTTGGCGGGCCTGGCCGGGGAAGGTAAACACTATGGACGTCCACGAAATCCTTCGCGTATCGATGCGAGCGCTGGCCCGCAACAAAATGCGCACGGTGCTGACCATGCTCGGCATCATCATTGGAGTGGGCGCCGTAATCTGCACGGTGGCGATCGGCCAGGGCGCTTCCAATCAAGTGCAAGACCAGATCAAGAGCCTGGGCGACAACATCATTTTCATTTCCGCCGGCAGCATAAACAAGGGCGGCGTTCACATGGGCAGCCAGGCCACTAAAACTCTCACCGAGTCGGACGCCAAGGCCATCCTCGCGGAAGTGCCGTTTATCAAGTGGGTTTCGCCCAGCGTGGGCTACGGCGCGCAGGTGGTTTACGAGGGCAACAACTGGTATACGCATGCAAGCGGTGTCTCGCCGGATTATCTGAAGATTCGCCACTGGGCGTTGGCGGCAGGCAGCGTCTTCAATCAACGCGACGTGGACGTGGCGTCCAACGTGTGCATCCTCGGGCAGACCGTCGTGAAAAATCTCTTCGCCCCCAGCGACGACCCCGTCGGCAAGACAGTTCGCATCGCCAATCTGCCGTTCCAGGTTGTTGGCGTTCTGGCGACCAAGGGAAGTTCTCCCTTCGGCGGCGATGAGGACGACACGATCTTGATGCCATATACGACCGTCCAGAAAAAACTGTCCGGCATCAATTGGATCCATTTCATGATGTTGTCCGCCGATTCGATGGACGATATACAGCCGGCCGAAAACCAGATCACCCCGCTCCTTCGCGAGCGCCATCATTTGCGGCCGACCGAGGAAAACGACTTTATCATTCGCAGTCCCACGGATTTCGCGCAGGCGCAGGCGCAATCGGGCCAGGTGATGACGATTCTCCTGGCAAGCATCGCCTCCGTTTCATTGCTTGTGGGCGGCATCGGCATCATGAACATCATGCTGGTTAGCGTGACGGAGCGAACGCGCGAAATCGGTGTGCGTATGGCCGTCGGAGCCACCGAATCCGACGTCCAGGGACAGTTTTTGAGCGAAGCCATTGTCCTGAGTCTTCTCGGCGGCAGCATTGGCATTGTTGCCGGTGTTGCCGGTTCCCTGATCATCGCCCGCGCGCTTCACTGGCCGACGCTGGTTTCTCCGTCTTCGATTGTCATCGCCGTTTTCTTCTCCGCGGCGGTGGGAATTTTCTTTGGCTATTACCCGGCGCGCCGCGCCGCACACTTAGATCCCATCGAGGCCCTTCGATATGAATAGAATTTCCAAGCTTATCCCTGTTGTCGTTGCCCTTTTGCTGGCGCTTGCCATATCGGGTCCCGCATGGGCGCAGGCAAATCCGAAGAACGCGCAGGGCGAAGAATTCTTCATCATTTCGTCAGTCAATTTGCAGAAACACCAGGTCGTACTCATGCGTCCGACGCAATTGACCCTCGTCGCTACCATTGGCCCGCAAACGAACTACATCGGCGAAAAGGGACAGAAGTTGGATGTCAAGCAGATGAAAGCCGGCGACACGGTGTGGGCAATCACGAAGCCCGGGCCGGATGGCTCGGTATTGGCGGTTCGGCTGCGCCAGGGTGCCATGACTCCCGCTGAACTGCACAAACTCTACCTGCAATTGCCGGCGAGCAACACCTATTCCGTGCCGATGACGCCCCGTCCGCAGAGCGGCGCACAAACCGCGCCGCAGGCTGCTTCATCCGTCGGCGGGTCACCTTATGCCACTCAACTGGGCCGCCCGCGAACGCGTCACCACCGCCCCGGTACCGTATAGCCCATTGCCGACGCCGCTTAGAGAGACCTTGGTTCTGAGCTCCCTCGCGTCACTCGCAATCGCGAAGTCACTGGCTGGATAAAATCCTATTTTGACGAATCCGACGCCGGTGGCGCAGCCGCAATCGCCGGAATATTCGCGCGCCGAATCTGTTCGTTCAGCGCGGCCAGGTCCTTCGCCTTGATTCCCTTCCAATCCGCGATCAGCTTGTCGGCTTTGCCGCTCAAATCCGCATACGCGGCATAATCCGCGGCGGTCGGCGCGTTGTCGGAGCCTTCGATGAATTCAGCGATACCTTTCAATTGATCGTTGATCTCATCGGGATAATTCAGATCCTCCTCGCTGGCCTTCATCTGACCTTGCCATAGATGATCGTCAATCGGCTTCATTTTTTTCTCGATGGCCTCGGCGCTTTCGAGAATCGGTTTATCTTGAGCCTTGGAACCAAGCCGTTTGCGCAACGCCGCGATTTGCGTTTTCACCGAGTTCATCTCGTTCACGGTTTCGTCCCCAAGCGAAATCTCATCGCGAATCTTGAGCGACAAATCGAATTCCTTCTGCATGTCTTCCTGTGTATTTTTCACGCGCGGATCGATCTTCACCATCAGCGGCTCGCTGAACGTTTTCCCCTCCGCCACCAACCGCACTTGATAGGTTCCCGGCACCGCGATCGGGCCCTTCGGCGTATCCGCGCTGTCCCACACCTGCCCCGGAATCAACGTGGGCGTTTCATAACGCAAGTCCCAGACGAAACGGTTCGTCCCTGCCTTGTCCGGAATCGCTGTGGCAGGATTGAACTCGTCGCCCGCTTCGGGAGGCTGCTCGTCTTTCTTTTTCGATTCGTTGGTGTACTTTCGAACCACTTTGCCGGTCGAATCCAGAATCTCCAGCGTGATTTTGGCTTTATCCGCTGGCTTGGTCTTCAAATAATAGTTGATGACCGCGCCATCCGGCGCGTTCTGCCCGTCCAACGCAAAGGCGCGCGGATTCGCGGAACCGAGCCGTGTCCGCCACGCAACGCGGGGCTTGAAGAGATGCGCTGCGTCGTTCGTGATGTCTCCATTCCATTGGCGCAACGGAGACAGGTCGTCGAGTATCCAAAACGAGCGCCCTTTCGTCGCAATCACAAGGTCGTCATCCTTCACCACCATGTCCGTCACCGGCACAACCGGCATATTCAATTCCAGGGGCTGCCACTTCGCGCCGTCGTCGAAGGAAACGAAAATGCCCGTTTCCGTCCCGCAGTAGAGCAAGCCTTTCCGCACAGGGTCGGCCGCCACCGCATGAACGTAACTCCCCGATTGCGGCAGGCCGTCTGTAATCTTTGTCCACGTCTTCCCGTAGTCTGCCGTTTTGTAAACGTAGGGATGAAAATCATCGAGACGGTGCCGGTCCGCCGCAATATATGCCGTACCAGCCGCGAATGGCGAAGCAGCAATCAGCCCTATGCGCTCCCACTCCGGCATGCCCTTCGGCGTCACATCACTCCACGTCTTGCCACCGTCTCGCGTAATGTGGACCAGCCCATCGTCGCTGCCCACCCAAATCAATCCGCGTTCCAGCGGCGATTCCACTACGGAGAAAATCGTGTCGTAATATTCCACGCTGGTCTCGTCGATCGTAACGGGTCCGCCCGACGGCCCTTCCTTGCTCTTGTCGTTTCGCGTCAGATCAGGGCTGATGGCCGTCCAGTTCATTCCACCATCGGTCGTCTTGAAGAGTCTCTCGCCGCCGATGTATACGGTATTCGAGTCGAACGGCGAAATCACAATCGGCGCCGTCCACTGAAAACGGTGCGGCAGTTCGCCCGCGCTATAACCACTGGGATTCACGGGCCACACGGTCACGTCCTGCACCTGTTCCGTGTGGCGATCGTATCGCGTGATGATTCCCCAGTTCCCGCCCGCATAAACGATATCCGGGTCCTTCGGGTCCGCAATAATGTATCCGCTCTCACCACCCGCCACGTCGTACCAATCCTTATCCGTGATCAGCCCATGATTCGTGCGGCTGGCAATCGCAACCGTTGAATTATCCTGCTGCGCGCCATAAACGTGGTACATGAAGCGATTATCGACGCTGACGTGATAAAACTGCGCCGTCGGCTGATTGTCTTCGGTCGTCCAGGTCTTTCCGCCGTCCACGGAAATCGTTGCGCCACCATCGTTCCCTTCCATCAAGCGTTTGGGATTCCGCGGGTCGATCCAGAACGCATGATCGTCGCCATGGGGCGCGCGGACGGGGATGAAGTGCGCGCCGCCGTCGGTCGAGCGATACGTTCCCGTATCCAAAATGTAAATCGTATCCGTCGATTTTGGGTCCGCGAAGATGTGCATGTAATACCAGGGCCGCTGGTACAATCTCTGGTCGCCGTTGGTGAACTGCCACGTTTTGCCTGCATCGTCGGAACGGTAGAGCCCGCTCTTCTTCGCCTCAATCAACGCGTAGACGCGATTCGAATCCGCGCCCACCGCCAGTCCGATGCGCCCGTAAATTCCTTCCGGCAATCCGTTGCCGGTAAGTTGCTTCCACGTCGAGCCGCCATCCTCGGATTTATAGATTCCGCTGCCGGGACCGCCGCTTGTGAATCCCCATGGCGTGCGAATTTCTTGATACATCGCCGCGTAGAGAATGTGCGAGTTCTCCGGATCGAAAACCAAATCCACGGCGCCCGTCTTGTCATCCTTATACAGGACTTTCTGCCACGTCTTTCCCGCATCCGTTGAACGGAACACGCCGCGCTCTTCATTCGGTCCGGACGCATGGCCAATCGCCGCCACGAAAACGGTGTTGGGATCCTTCGGGTCGATCAGCACTTTCGCTATGTGGCGCGTGTCATCGAGCCCCAGATGCGTCCACGTCTCGCCACCGTCCACGGATTTATAAATCCCATTGCCGAAGGAAATATTCCCGCGCAGGCAAGGTTCGCCCGTTCCCGCATAAACCACATTCGTATCCCGCGGATCAACCGCGATCGCTCCAATGGACGCAATCGGCTCCTTGTCAAACATGGGCCGCCAGATTCGCCCCGCGTCCGTCGTCTTCCAAACGCCTCCCGTCACTGCGCCGAAATAGTACACGTCCGGGTTGCCCGGTATCCCGACGACGGTCTCAACGCGCCCGCCGCGAAATGGCCCAATCGAGCGCCATTTCATTCCGGACCACATGCTCTTTTCGAGCGTCTGCCCTGCTAGCTGCACAGAGCCGAACAGCGCCAGCACAAGCGTCCCGAGCACCACTACGCAGAAATTGCGACGAGCAAGCTTCATCCTGATCCTCCCGAAAATTAATTCAAACCGAATGCGTACCCAATCGAAATAAGTGCAAGCCGGCCATCCTAATACTTTCGGCCGCAAACGCGTAGGAATTTAAGGATGAGCAAGGCAAAGGGTTTAGTTCTTCCGTGCATCGCGCGCAAGCACAGAATAAAGCAATGCTCCGATCATCGAATTGCCCAGATAATTGTTCCGATTTGAACCCTCTGTTTCGCGAGCACCCATCTTCCTTCAAAATAGGCCCTCGTGTGAAGTACCAGTCATTTTTCGCGCTTTGAAGTCGATTGCCGTAACCGGAAACGTTGCGCGCTGATCGTGTAACTTTGTCGTAGTACTCCTCCGCGACGCAATCGAGCTGCGCTTCCAGGCCTGAGCGGCCCTCCAGTTGCAACCTAATCAGCGCACGTTACGCTGGGTGCATTTCACCCGCGCATCGGCAGATAAAATCATGACGCACTTTGACTATCTCGTGTGGCTTCTCAGCCTTCCGGCGCCGATCTACATCGTTGCGCGTCTGGCGGCGCGCCATGAATTACCGCGCTACTTTGCTTTGGCGTTTTATTGCCTCGCGACGTCCGCCGTGTCCATCGGCGATTTTGCGATCTTGAAGATTTGCGGGATCGGCTCGATGGAATATATTTACGCGTACTACTACGGCGAGAGTGTCCTCGCCGTCGTGCTTTTCCTGGTGGTGCTCGGCCTTTTCCGGCAGCTTCTCGAAGACATGGGCGCCGCGCTCTACGTTCGCGTCGCGGGAATCCTCCTCCTGGGACGCACTGCCTGGATCTCTTTCATGATCGTGCAAGACAGCCGCGCGCACATGACCAGCCGTTTCGTCGTCGAACTTGGACGCAACCTCAGTTTCGTCGGCGTTGTCCTTGTATACCTCTTGTGGATGGCGATCATGAAACTCCACGAGTCGCGCACCAGGATGATCCAGATCGCTCTCGCGCTGGGCATTTATTTCAGCGTATACGCTCTGTGCTACGGTCTTCGCCAGTCACATCCAGACTGGACGATTGCGAAAATTGCACTGCCGATTGTTAGCACCTTTCTGTTTTATTCCTGGGCATACACGCTCACGCAGATCCCGGAGGAGGCACGCCTCGCAACTGCTCGCGTCGCGGCCTTGGCTACCCGATGATTGCGATTCTCATGCTCATGTTCTCAACCCTGGCCCTCGTCCAGTTCTTCCTGTCGTATTGCCGCTCAATTCTGGCGGCGTACGCCACGGTCGAGCTCTCGTCCGCGACTCGCGAAGTTATCGGCCTTGAGCCAGGCGAGATCCATGGCGGCCAATTCGGACGCCTGCGTGGCCTCTTGCGCATTGCTCCGAATCAGGGCGGTGACAAATGGCAATTGGGGATTGTTTCGGCCTACCACCGAATCATCTCGGTGATCGATATGTCCGTCGCGCGATTGGTTCCCGTCGCGCAGAGCTGGACCCAGCGCGAATCCGCGCGTTGCGCTTACTTCGTTGCGGCCGCTCTCGACCGCCGCATCGCCGGCATGGCGGTGAACTAGAGACCGCTCCGGCAATATCGCTGGATATCCACTGGGCACGCGCGGTGCGAAATCAAACACGTCTCTGCAAAGGTGGGACATAGAGACTTGCAAAAAACCTGCCGTCGCCGTACTCGCGAGCGAGATCCTTGAGCGCGATGGCCTTTGATTCCGTTCTATAAGCTGGCAAGCCGTCGGTCCAAATCAACGTAACAAGGTGATCTGACGGATATTTCTCGAGCAACCATTTCATGGTTAGGTCCACTCTTGGTTCGTCGAGAGGAAGCGATTGAGCCTCGATTTGGCAAACGATGAGAGGGATATCACTACGGTAGAGGCCTTCTTGCAAGTGCGCCAATGGCAATAAAACCTGCAACCCCAAGGAAAAATCGAGGTTGATTGCGGCGAAAGCTTGCTCCAAAAAACTTAATCCCTGAATTACCCTGATCTCTACTCCCTCCGCCTCTCCCCGCAAACGAAGCAACCTGGTCGTATTCTCCAAAACAGATGGACTTCCAGGAAGAGCGTAGATCGCTTTTCCCCTAAGGCTTGCCTCCTTGAGCAAGGCCTTTACCATGAACTCGTAAATCTCTCCCGGTCTGGTCCACTTGAATGTATAAGTCTGGTCAAAGGAGACTAGTTGTTTCCCCAGATCATGCAGCCAGGTATAAACAGGATGGGCAGCAGTCCTAAAAAAGATCTTGTCGGCGAGGAGTAACTCGTGTTCTGCCTCCTTCGTTAAGCATGAGATTGTTCCCGGGCCAACGCCAATTACAGTGATCATTGTCATCTTCTCTGTCCCGGACCTCCTTGGTTCAAACTGCCAGAAGTCCACCTGACAAATCAAGCGCACTGAGCTTGAGTACACCCTTCCCCGATGCTATGCTCCTTGGTGTCTGCCGCATCTTTGCCGGCGTGCGGGAGTGGTTCAGTGGCAGAACGCTAGCTTCCCAAGCTAGAAACGAGGGTTCGATTCCCTTCTCCCGCTCCAATCAATTCAACAAGTTAGTTTCTGTTTTGAGTCCATCTGAGTTCACAACCCCAGCCAAACGATCCACTGCCTCGCGTTGAGCTTGCGGCGCTAAGGCGATTTTTTTCTGATCCGCTGCTGAACTAGGCGCACAAGGCGTTGCTCGTTCTGATGCGATAACTCGTGCTGCCAAATGCACAGAACGCGCCAGCTCTGCCGCCTGAGCAGACGTGCAAGGAGTTTATCGCAAGCTTTATTTCGGGCGAACTTCACCTTCCAGAGGCTTTGTTGGTTGCGCGATACGTGGCGACGCACGAACTTGAACGAGCGGGTCAGTATCGCCACAGCAGTGCATTAGCGCACAGAATCCGAATCGCCGAGTTCACGCGGATCAATTCTGCTTCACCTTTTGATCGAGAACCTGTCGAATCTTGCGCGCCAGTATCTTAGGTTGGTAGGGCTTTTGAAGCATCACTGCACCAGCCGCGGCCATCTTGGCCAACATAGCTCCTTCTTCGGGGTAGCCCGACGTAAATATGACGGGCGTGCCCGGCCTGAACTCGCAAATCTTGTCGTACACCTCGGCGCCCCCCAGTTTCGGCATCACGACGTCCAGCAAGACCAGGGAAATTGCATCACGATTGGCCTCAAAATTACCGAGAGCCTCATCGCCATCACAGGCCAAGAGTACTCGATAGCCCAAAGCATTCAGCACTCCCCGCACCATTTCGCGCACGCCTTCGTGATCGTCGGCGACAAGAATTGTTTCTGAGCCGCCACGGACAGGAGTCTCATCCACCGGCGGCCCTAGTTGAGACGCACCATCGCTCGCAGGCAGAAAGACGTGAAAGACGGTTCCCTTACCAATCTCACTGTAAACTTCCAAAGAACCCTCGTGCTGTTTCACAATTCCGAGGGCCGTAGCCAAACCCAGTCCGGTCCCCTTTCCCTCCTCCTTGGTTGTGAAGAACGGCTCGAAAATGTGCTCCATCGTGCGTTCGTCCATGCCGACGCCGGAGTCCACCACCGACAGGAGAACGAACGGCCCAGGACGCACATAATTGTGCCGCTCACAATAGTTTTCATCCAGCTCGACATTACGAGTTTCGATAAACAACTGCCCGCCTTTGGGCATGGCGTCCCGGGCGTTCAGGCAAAGATTCATTAGCACCTGCTCCATCTGAACAGGGTCGGCGCGAGTGACTCGCAGGTCTGAGGCTAAACTCATCTTGATCTCAATCTGTTCCCCGATCACTTTTTGAAGCAGCGCCATCGTCTCATTCACTGCCTCGTTCAGATTCAGATTTCGACGTTCCAGGACCTGCCGTCGCGCATACGCCAGGAGTTGTCGCGCCAACCCCGCGGCACGTATGGACTGGTCAAAAATTTTCTGGAAATATTTCTCTGAATTCTTCCTCGCGTCGCCTTCTTCCCTTCCCAGTTCGGCCCACCCCATAATCGCCCCGATGGCATTGTTAAAGTCGTGGGCGATTCCTCCCGCAAGCTTTCCGAGGGCCTCGAATTTCTCCAACTGCCGCAAGCGTTGTTCCACTTGTTTATGTTTGCGGCGATTCTCAGCCTCTCGAAGCTCCCTCTCAATCGCGGGAAGTAACCGCGTCAGGTTGCCCTTCATGATGTAATCCTGCGCGCCCACCTTCATCGCGTCTACGGCGACGTCTTCTCCAATCGTGCCGGAAACGAAGATAAACGGAATGTCCAAACCTTTCTTTCGAAGAATTGCCAATGCTGCCGTACCGCTGAAACCGGGCATCGAATGGTCGGAAATGACAAGATTCCAAGTCTCCGTGTCCAGACTTTTTGCCAATGCCGCCGCGGTGTCCACTCGCCTGTGCTCTACGTCGTAGCCGCCTTGACGGATGGCGCGAACGAGCATCGCGGCATCATCTTCCGAATCCTCAACCATCAGCACACGAAGAAGTGGTGGCATCTAAGCCCTCCGAACCACAGGCGGCTGCTCATTCAAGAGCAGCCAGTAGAGACCTAATTGTCGAACTGCATCCGTGAATTGAACAAAGTCCACGGGCTTGCGAACATAACTGTTCGCGCCCAACCCATAGCCAGTCAGCCTGTCCTGCTCCTCGTTCGACGAGGTTAAAATTACAACCGGCAGAAGCTTGGTTCGAGCGTCCGCCCGCAGGCGCCGAAGAACTTCCAGGCCATCCACCTTCGGCAACTTCAGGTCCAGGAGAACTACCTGTGGCAGGCTTGTCAGATCCCGGCCCGCGTGGTTGGACAATCCAAAAAGGTAGTCCAACGCCTCTGCTCCGTCGCGCGCCACAACCACTTCGTTCGAGATGTTGTTTTTCTTCAGCGCACGAAGCGTGAGCACCTCATCGTCGGGGTTGTCTTCGACAAGAAGAATGAATCTTTCCTGCATTGTTGCCTCCCATGGTTCTCAGTTCTTTGATAATGTGAAATAGAAAGTCGCTCCCTGATCAACAGCACTCTCCGCCCAAACAGTGCCTCCATGACGATTGATAATGCGCTGAACGGTTGCCAGGCCCACTCCCGTGCCTGGAAAATCGGTCATGGCGTGGAGGCGCTGAAACGCCCCGAAGAGGCGGTCCGCGTAGAGAGGGTCAAACCCGGCGCCATTGTCCCGCACGAAATAAGCGAAGGCGCCGTTATTCCGTTTCCCGCCGAATTCGATGCAGGCGATATCGCGCTTTGAAGTGAATTTCCACGCGTTGCCCAGTAAATTTTCTAAAGCAATCCGCAGTAAGCCGGGGTCCGCCCAGGTTTTAAGGCCTTCTTCAATGGAAACCTCAACTCGGCGATGGGATTCGCTCCTCTGGAGCTCGGTCGTTATCGTGAGGGCCAGGGCGCTCGTGTCGACATTTTCCTTATGGATTTCCGCTCTTGTCACGCGGGAAAGATCCAACAGATCGTCAATCAAGACTCCCATTCGCTGTGTGGCGGCCCGAATTCGATGGAGATGTTCCTTCCCTGGGTCATCCAACCGGCCCTCGCAATCCTCGAGCAATGCCTGGCTGAATCCATCAATACTGCGAAGCGGCGCTCGAAGGTCATGCGACACCGAATAGGAGAACGATTCGAGTTCCATGTTCGCAGTCGTGAGCTGCGCCGTGCGCTCCTCGACACGCCGCTCTAATTCGGCATGAGCTTCCCTCAACGCCCCGTCTCGCTTATGAATCTCTTCCAACATTTCGTTGAAGGAATCGATCAGAAGAGCCACTTCATCGCGTCGGCCGGTTGGTGTGGCGCGGACTGAATAGTTCTTGTTCTGCGTGACGGCGCGCGCGATCCCCGACAATTGCGCTATCGGATCGGCCACGGCTCGCCGAAAAACAGACGAAAGCGGAAGTGCCGCGAGAAGGCATGCCAGAAGAACGATGGATGCAATTCCGGCGTATTCTCTCAGCCTGGCGTCTATTTCCTTCAAATCCGATTCGAGATACACGGTGCCGAGGTTTTTCCCTTGGAAAACAATCGAATGAACCAATACGATCTCTCTCTTGTTGAATCGATAGGTCTCGAACTTGCCTTTTGGAATTGCAGGGAGGCCCGGACTGAGGCGATTTCTTCTGCTCCCATAGAAGGCGAACGGCTGGCCTTGGATTGTGTTAACCCCAGCGGAGACGATGTGCGGAGCGGCCTTCAGCGCCGACAGCGTATTTTCAGCGGAATGGGGATCGTTAAAGAGCAGCGCGGTGACGCTGTTCGCCCCGATGACCTGTGCCTGGGTCGACAATCTGTTCACCACACTTTGCCGAAAATTGATCTGGTCGTATCCGACAAAAGCGGCACAGGCCAGCAGTAGAGCGGCGCCGCTCACCAATAAATTCATCAAGGTGAGGTTCCTGGATAGGCTTTGGTTGGGGAGCCGTAACTTCATCCGTTAATCTCCCGCATGAGCATTCCTTCTCACTGCCGAAGCTACTTTCAGCAATTCCGAACTCAATACCAATCCCGCATTCTCGGCAGCCGTCAAATTGACTTCAAATCGAACTTTGTCCCCTTCCAGGACGAATTGAATCATTCCACCGCGCCGTGAAAAATCGGGAATGTCGCTGACCGTTAGAACGTTCGCTTGGTCCAGCGCAGACAAAATATCCTTCAATCCCTTTTTCTCGGATGAACTGATGAACAGAATTCGGCAACCGAGTGCGTCTTCTGGCTTCGAGACTCTCTTCACCGCGGTGTCTTTTCCATTGATCGTCTGCCCCGCGAGGGTTGCATCGAGGCTGGGGCCGAAAGGGTCACGACCGAGCACGCAAAAAGTGAATGACTCCCCTTTTGCACCCTTTGAATTCGCGGGCCATGAGATGAATCTGCCGAAGTTGTAGAGATATACGGCCTTGACCTGATACTCGCTCGGCCTCGATTGCTGGGCGCAAAGATTCGCCGCGGCAAGCAGAGCGTAAACGGCGGCCACAACCTTCAGGCGAGGTCGCCACATCACTCTATTTCTCACCAAAAAACCGGCCGAATAACTGTCTTCGTAGCTCTTCATGCGCGTCAAACTTTCTCACCTTCGCCACGTTAACTTCGCGTAGACACTTCGCTTTATCTCGACAAGCCCGCCGGGATCGCCTCCGAACTCCGCATGATGCGGCTGCATCAGGTTTTGACCCACCACGGATAATTCCAATTGTTGTGCGATGTGCCAGCCAAATCGCGCGTTCGCCGTTGTGTAACTCGCCACCGATTGCGCCGGCAGGCCGCTGACGAAGCGAAACGTCTGATCAAACTCCTGCCTCTTCGGCAGATTCACGAGGGACTGAATGTTCACTTCATGACGCGGGCTCGACCCCTTATAACCCGCGACACTAGTTGGGTCATTGCTCGATGGCTTGTCTCTTAAAGCCATGCTCAGAAAAGAATAGGAGGGTTTCAACTCCCACCAGGATGTCGGCTTCCAGTCTGGTGCCAGTTCGAAACCGTTTGTCTCGCCTTCGATTCCGTTCGAGGTCAACAACGGAATAACCGCATGCACAGGCGTGGGCGACACTTCGAGAAATGGCGCTCCTACCTGAAAGCTGTAGACGTCGTTGTAGTCGTTATGGAACACCGCAATATCGAGATACAGTTTCGGCCCCACCAGGGTCCGGTAACCAGCTTCATAAGCAATCAATTTTTCCGAAACGAACTGTGGATTCCCGAGGACGCGAAGGTAGATGGGCAATGGCGTCACTGTCGCGAAGTCGCTCAGTTGGACGTCTTCGTCAAGGCGAGACGGCGTGCGGACAGCTCTGGAAATGGAGCCCCACAACGCTTGCCGCGCGGTGGGATTCCACAGCAGGCGCACGCTTGGCTGGAGTTCGAAACCGCTGTAGTTGTTATGTTCGAATTTCGAGCCGACTGTCAGAGAGACAGCGCGACCGGCGAACGGAATCTCGTCTTGCACAAACCCGCTGTAAATCTGGTCCGTTTTATCGTGAGGCAAAAAGTCGATCGTGGGCTCGCGCTGGACAATACGGGAGGGACTTACGCGGGCTCCGAATCCCCAGAGGAAGTTTTGCTCTTTCGGCAGTGTCAGATGGTGGAGGAAGTCGAAGTCGAGAGTGTCACGATCCTCGCCGAATTCCGGTTCGAAATGGTGGGTATGGTCGTAGTAGGCTTGGATCTGGAAGTCTGATCCTCCACTCAGCACGCGCTTCCAGCGGCCCAGAACGTTCCCGCCCCACAACTCCGCGTTTCCATCAACTACAACCTGACTGGGCGGCGAAAACAGCGCGAAGGTGGTCGATTCGCCGGCGGCATCATCGTAAATGTTTCCTTGAATCGTAAAGCTGTCGCGGGTGTTCTTATTCCAGTCTGCGCGGAACCCTGCTTGGCCCATTCGCCAGTCATCGAAGTTGTTGCCATCGGAATGAAACTCGGGACTTCGCGAAAAACCCGTGCCGTAGACGCGGTAATTGAACCCCCTATCATTCCCGGCACCGTACCGAACCGTCCCCGTGCCTTGATCCGCGTTTCCGCCTCCCGCAGACACGAGAGTCCCATGCGTGTCCCTCGAGCTCTTGGTGATGATATTAATGATGCCATCGACCGCATTCGCTCCCCAGATTGCGCCCCCTGGCCCTCGAATCACCTCAATCCGCTCAATGTCTTCAAGCGGAGTGAGCTGGGCCTCCCAATACACGCCCGCGAAAAGCGGTGTGTAAACACTCCGCCCGTCGATCAATACGAGTATTTTACTGTCCAACACCGCTCCAAACCCGCGAATGCTCACGGACCAGTGGTCGGTATCGGCTTGACCCACCTCAACACCGGGCACCATGCGCAGAACTTCCGGGAGAGTTGTGGCGCCCGACCGGCGGATGTCCTCCTGCGTAATCACATAGATTGCCGCGGAGGTTTTCCAGACTTCTTCCGGTTCTTTGGAGGCAGTCGTGACCTCGACGTTACCCAGTTGTTCCAGACTCAGACGGATGAGAGGAGGGTTTGTACTTTTGGCGTCTTGCGCCGCGAGAGCCTTGTTCTTTCCCGCTATCGTGAAGAAAAACAACGTGATGAAGGCGATTCTGAACGCCATTCGCCTTCGAACTCTTCTGCTACGATTGCGACGCAATCCACCGGAGAGTCTTTTGCGAGCCTCTATTTCTTTGCTGCAGCCACCGAGCGAAGCGAAAGATGGTCGCCGGCTTTCCACGATGTACCCCCTGTTGTCTCGGGAGATCTCCATCGTCGATTCGCGCATTATCGCGACCGCACCGGTCGGAACACACACGGTCAGCGCGCTTGCGTAGACGAGAGAGAACTCTGGAAGGGGTATCTCTATTCTATAGGTGCCCGGAGCCGTGTCAAAAACATTGCACCGCAAATTTCCAGGACGTATGCGGAGTCCACCGTCCGCTCGATGCTACCGCAAACGGCAAAGAACGAGAGGCCGCCTCCGTATCTAACGCCCTAGTAGTTCCCGGACGGCCTCAATCAACGCCTGTCCGCTCCCTGTCTTTGGGAGCACGCGCGCTACTCCGGCCTCCTTCGCCGCCAAAATGGTTTCCGGAGAATCATATAGTGTGAACATGATGATGGGCACCGAGGGCAGCACCTTGCCGATTTCTCGCGCGGCGGCCAACCCATCCATGAACGGCATGGCCAAATCAAGAATCACGGCGTCGGGTTTCAATTCTTGCGCCTTCAACAAGGCCTCTTGCCCATCTCTGGCGCCGGCGACTTCCCATCCTCCATCGCTCTCAAGCATCGAGCGCAGTAGCTTTCGCACGATACCATTGTCGTCGGCGATCAGGATTAGCTTCCGCATAGTTCGTTGATCTGGTGTCGCTTGATTTCCCGGCGTAGCCATTCCGTCGTAGTAAAACACCACGTCGGTGATTTGTATAGGGTGAACCACGTATCTTTGGATTTTCCTGGCCCTACAGTGAAGGTGTTGTGTTTTAAGGACACGCCTTTTAGCGCTGGGAGCGTATTGAACCAAATGAGAATTTCCGATGCCCGACAGGATGATTCGATTCCCTTCTCTCGCTCCAACTTTTCTGCCGTGGAATTTTCCGTCCGAGGTGTTCAGAACAACTGCGGCTTAATTTGCCTTGCGGGCGTAGGAATTGCGTGAGGATTTTTGCGTATGCGCGCTGCGGTATTCCTCGAGATCCGTATCCGAGATGCGGTAGCTGGTTTCCAGCGGATTGTTGTCGTGCCCGGCAAGCTCGCGGTGCAGCTTGGCGGAGCAGATTGACGGCGCGTCCTGAAAACGCGCGCGATGCGCATTGAACGCTTCATTCGCAATCAACAACTTGAACGAGCGAATCGCGCCCTCCGAGACGTGCACATGAAACGTGTACTCGCGATCAAATGTCTTGGCCTTGAAGCCCACATACTGCACGAACAGGTTGTCGCTCACAGAGAGAAGCTCCTTTACATTTGCAGCGCTTGCGTCGCGTCATGCCCTTGCTCGTTCCGTTTCTTGGGACGTTCGCGAGCATTCCTAAGATCGCCGGCGCCCCCCACGGTCGCTGCCCCCGCGATCTCCGCCGCCGCGATCTCCGCCGCCGCGACCCCCACGACCGCCCCCACCGCCTCCATGACCTCCGCGGCCACCACCGCCTCCACCGCTGCGGTTACCGAACCCGCCACGATTTCCGCCGCCTTCACCACGTGGCGCTTGTGGACGCGCTTCATTCACTTGCAGAGCGCGCCCTTCCATCATCGTGCCATTCAATTGCGAAATCGCGCGCGCGGAATCCTCTTTCGGTCCCAACTCGACGAATCCGAACCCGCGCGAACGTCCTGTCCCCATGTCGCGAACCACGCGCGCCGATTGCACTTCGAATCCCTGACTGCTGAACATTTGCTGCAGGCTTTCGTCCGTGACTTCAAACGGCAAGTTCCCTACGTAGAGCTTTGCCATGGAAGGAACTCCTTAAAGTGCCATGCTTCAGGTTCCCCCGGATTCGCACACCCTGAGAGGTTTCCGGGCAACCTGCTGCCAAACTCTTTCTTTTCGGTGCGCTTTACAGATGCTTCGTGGTGGGTCTGGCTTATTTGAGATGCTAGCGGGAGCCTGCACGTGGCAAACTCCCGCTAATTTTGGTCTGCTGACTAGAGGCTAGTTACGTTAGCGGCCTGCAAGCCCTTGGGGCCTGACACGACGTCGAATTCGACGGCCTGTCCTTCGTTCAGCGACTTGTAGCCTTCCGACTGAATCGCCGAAAAGTGAACGAAAACATCTTCGCCCGACTGACGCTGGATGAATCCAAAGCCCTTGCTCGCATTGAACCACTTTACTGTTCCTTGTTCTTTTGACACTTGTGTTTCCTCTTCTTTATTTTAAGCTATTTGCGCCTCGCGACCGCCTCCAGCCGTAAAGCAAAAAAGGCTGCAAGTTGGTACTCGCAGCCCCTTTAATCGAATCTAGGGGTTTTACAAGAGCAACAAACGCAACCTGAG
>JBOGNJ010000076.1:0-2112 GCA_050746905.1 Candidatus Acidiferrales bacterium | reverse complement strand
GAGGAGCTACCCGGCACGTTGGTGAGACGAGCGGCGAGCATTCCTCCCGTGCAGCTTTCCGCAACGGCGATCGTGGCGCGATGTTCGTGCAATTCTTTTGCGACGACGTCTTCGAGAGACTCGCCGGTTGTCGAAAACAAATTTTCGCCGAGCGCGAGGGCGAAGCGTTTGACCATTTCGTCGAGCAATTTTGTGGCGGCTGCTTCGTCCTCGGACCAGACGCGCGGATGAAGTTGAATTTCGCCCGGCGCCGCTAGGATGGTCGTCTCCGTGCCCGCGTACTCCTTATAAATCGGCGCGACGCGCTGATCGACATCCGATTCCGGAAGGCCCGTGGTGCGCAGATCGCGGGTATAAAGGCGCAAATTCGCGCCCCGGCGCGCGAGCCTGGGCTTTACTTCTCTGTTGAACATGGGCTGCAATTCGCTGGGAGGTCCCGGCAGCAAAACCACGACTTTGCCCTGCAATTCCAACCACAGACCGGGCGCGGTTCCCATGGCGTTTGCGAGCGGCGCGGCTCCTTCCGGCACCATGGCCTGGCGGACGTTTACTTCGGGCATAGTGCGGCCGAATTTTCGGAATCGCTCCTGAATGCTGCGCAGGATTTCTTCGTTGAGCTTGAGCTTTCGGTCGAGCGCGCCAGCGACAATTTCGCGCGTGCGGTCGTCTTCGGTTGGTCCGAGGCCACCGCAGGAGAGGACCACGTCGACGCGTTCGAGCGCGTGGATGAAAACATCGCGTAAATCGTCGTCGTGATCGCCGACTACATGCTTGCGGCGCACGTGAAAGCCGAGGCGATTCAGCTCAGCCGTCAAGAAGAGGGAATTCGTGTCGAGGCGATACGGTGTGAGCAGTTCAGAACCGACAGCAATGATCTCCGCATCCATCGGGAATGTTGTACCCGATGCGCGGCGCAACCCGCAAGGGACAAGTCGGTTTATTTCGGAAAGACAAGATGTATTCATCCCGAGGGGAGCGAGGTATCTGTTTCTTATGCGATTCCAAGGAAACAGCAGATTCCTCGTCGCGTGGCTCCTCGGAATGACGTATGAAAGAGTTGTTTAGCAGCTTGCTAAATATTCGGCAAAAGGCCTTCCACATTCCAATCGACTGTGTAGAGCGAATTGATTGTGGCGACCAGCGCGCGGCGCGAGGGCTCGAGGACCAGGCCGACGATGTTGTTGCCGCTGAGCGCGATCTCCGCGCGGCCATCCGGGGCGATGCGCACGATGCCGCATTTGCCCGCGAGGCGCGCCGCGACGTACAAATTTCCGGTGCGATCAAAGGCGAGTCCCTGCGGCCTGCCCAGCCCGCGGTAAAAAACCCCGACTTCGCCCGCGGGAGTGATCTTGTAAACGCTGTCGAAGCTGGACGTGGTGGGGCCGGTGACATACAAATCGCCGCTGGGATGAAACGCCAAGTGATAGGCGGACATGGAAGGCTCGAGCGTGGCGAAGACGAAAATTTCGCGATTGGCGCCGATTTTGAAAATCGTCCCGCTGCGGTCGCCGACGTAAAGATTTCCCAGGGGGTCGAATGCGATTCCGGTGGCGATGCCCATGCCTTCAAGCCACTGCTCGGCTTGTCCGTCGGGCGTGACGCGGTAAATTGTGCCGTCGTTGCGGCAGGAAACGAAAAGCACGCCGTCGTGGTCAATAGCCAGGCCGGTGGGATTCATGAGTTGGGTGACGTAGGGTTTGACGGTGCGATTCGGCGTGATTTTGTAGAGCGACACGGGAACTTTCTGGCCGCGCTGGCCGCTGAAGGTTACATACGTGTTGCCTTCGCGGTCGACCGCCGGATTTGCGACGGGATTCAAATTGTCGGCGACGAGCGCGCCAATGGAAATGGGGAAGGGCTGGCTTTCGGTGTGTCCCGCGTGGACGCGCACGGAGCCGCCCTCCGCGCCATCGGGCACGCGCGCGACTAGCACGTTCTCAGACGCCATCACGACGCTGCCCTCGGTGTTTCCGAAACGCACCGCAGGACGCGCGCGATTTTGATTCGCGAAGCCGGCGCCGTGAATGGTGACTTCGCCGCCCGGAATTGCCGCCGGAGGCTGCACACGCTCGATTTTCGGGATGCCGTTCGTTTTCAACCGCTAATCCCCCG
>JBOGNJ010000075.1:0-13392 GCA_050746905.1 Candidatus Acidiferrales bacterium | reverse complement strand
AAATCGCCAAGTCCATCCGCTTTTCGAATGGCGGCTTGCGTTACGTGAAAGCGATGGGCGTTGACCTGCGCGCGCGCCACGTCGCGCAAGTCTCCATTAACATGACCGACTACGAGCAAACGCCGCTGCACCGCGTCTTCGAAATGGTCCGCAGCGAAGCGGCCCGCTACGGCGTCTCCATCATTGGCAGCGAGGTTGTCGGCCTGATTCCCAGGCGCGCCATCGAAATGACTGCCGATTTTTACTTGAAGTTCGAGAACTTCTCTTCAGCGCAAGTTTTCGAGAATCGCCTCGATGCCGTGCTGACAGGCGCTCCGCTCGAATCCGGCTCCGGCAAACTCGCCGCGCTCACGCATCCGTTTCTCGACGCCGTCGCCGAACCAACCGCCACTCCCGGCGGCGGTTCCGTGTCCGCGCTCGCCGGCGCGCTCGCTGCGAGCCTCGCGCAAATGGTCGCCGGCCTGTCGCGCAAAAAGAAATCGCAGGCCGCCTATGCTGACCAGCTCGACCGCGCCCTCGCGGACATGCGTGCCGCCGCCGTCGATCTCGCCGACGCCATCGATCGCGACGCCGAATCCTACAACGCCGTCCTCGCCGCCTTTAAGCTGCCAAAAGATTCGCCCGAGGACGCGCGCCGCCGCGAAGAAGCCATTCAGCAAGCCACGCGCGGAGCCGCCGAAGTGCCCATGACCGTTGCCCGTAAGTCTTTGGACATTTTTGAACGCATCGGGCAACTGGAAGCCATCTCCAGCGCTTCTATGCTTTCAGACCTTCGCGTCGCCCGTTTAATGGCGGCAGCAGGGGCGCGCGGCGCGCTCGCAAACGTAGCCATCAATCTCGATTCAATCACTGACGCACCATTCGTCGCCGCCATGCGAAAGCAATCGCAGGACATTGAGTCGCGCCTCACGGCCATCGCCGTTCGCGCATAACAGGAGGCAGGGTCAGACCGTGAATCTCTCTTCGAAGGACGGAAAGAATAAATCTAGTGCCGCGCTTGCCGCCACACTCACCGTGCTCATCCTCGCGACAGTCGCGTTCGCATTGACGCCTTCGCCCGCCGCCGCTGGCACGCTTGGCACGGACATCATCGGCCTTTTCCCAAAAGACGTAAGCGAACTCGCTTATGCCGACCTCAAGGAAGCCCGCAAGCATCCCTGGTTCTCCCAGCTCCAACAGCAAATGCTTCCTGCAAACTATCGCCAGTTCGAGCAGTTCCTTCGTTCCGCTGGTATGGACCCCGACACGCAGATTGACGAAGTCGCTTGGGGCGCCACCAACGCAACGGCCCAGCATCCTTACGAAATCGCCGGCATCGCGCTCGGCGACTTCTCGCCGAATTCCACCGAATCGCGTTTCGCGTCGCAGAAAATCCCTAGTGTTGAGATCCACGGCTACAAATTGTGGGCCTTTGGCAGCGGTTCAGGTCCCAACGATATTTTCTTCTTCTTTTTGGACAGCAATACAGCCGCTTTCGGCCAGCGCGATATCCTTCAAAAGCTCATCAACGTCCGCTTCGGCGGCGCGGAAAGCCTGTTATCCAATACCGATCTCTTTCCGTTGATCAACGCGGCGAACGGCAGCGGCATTGTTTGGGCTGTCCTCGATAAAACCAACACGCAGCTCGCGCTGCACCAGCTTCTGCCGCAAGCGAGCCAGTTCCCGCAGGCTTCCGAAATTCTTGGACGCATTCACAACATGGAAATTCAGGTGCAGGCGGATGACGGCATCGACGCGAAATTCCAGGCCGTCTGCAATTCTTCCGAAGACGCGAATCAGCTCGCCGCCATGCTCCAGGGCGGCATCGTCATGCGCCGCTACCAGATTCAGCAATCCGATCCCGTCTTGGCTCAGGCCCTCGAAAGCGTCACCGTCAGTCCTTCGGGGAATAATCTCAACGTGGAAATGCCCGTCACAAACGGCCAGCTGAATTCCATGATTCGCACCCGTACCTTCGCTTTCCCGATGTAATTCCGTTGCGAGTTTCGTTTTTTCCGGTACTTCCGTACTGGACTCTGCTCGCGGCTTTGCGGAGAATTCGATTCGCATTCAGAAGCAATCTTCTTCCATCCCGTGCCACTTCACGCTTAAATAGCACGCCTAAATCCAATCCGCACATCATTGAAGATGTCCCACGATTGGCAGGCCAAGTGCTCCTTAGAGTTCCCGTAACCATATTCTGAGGTTGGAGGACACGTGAAGCGGACGCTTTTAGTTTTGGTGTTGGCAACTTTCGGTTTGGCGCTTCCGGCGATGGCCGGCTCGGTGAATATAAAAATCACCGGCGTTGGCGGTGCGAATCAGGGCGGCGTCTATGTTGCACCGTACTATCTCAGTATCAACGGCCAGCCGACAATTTCCGTCATCTGCGACGATTTCAGCCATGAAGTCACCATTGGCGAAACTTGGAAAGGTCACATCTCCACGTTCGCGGACCTCAGCAACACGCGCTTCGGTACCGCGGACACTCAGCAGTATGACGAAGCCGCTTGGCTCTTCACTCAGTTTAGGACGGATCCTTCGCAGGCCGGCGACATCAATTTCGCTCTCTGGGCCCTCTTCACACCTTCGACGACCAGCTCCAGCGGCTACACGGCCGGTGCGGCTACCTGGTACAACAATGCGCTCGCTTGGTACAACACGGGCGGAGAGAATACCTTCAATTTTTCCGGGTTCGAAATTATCACGCCGGACGATTTGACAAGCTCGAACAGCCCTCAGGAATTCATCACCTACTCACCCACGCCCGAACCCTCCACCTTGCTGCTGCTTGGGACAGGTCTTCTGGGTTTGGGAAGCTTCGGAAGAAAACGCTTCTCTTCCCTCTCGAAGAGCTAGCTTTGCGTGCGGGCCGTTCGCGCGGCCCGCATTATTTTCGCCCGTGAGCGCACTAACCGCGCAATGATCATGATTTAGCCCCCAAGAATTAAATCGGAGGTTGGGTTCGCCCTGCGCTCAGGATCGCGCGGGGTTTTTGTGGAAGTATTTCACCAAAATGGTTCGCGCGCGGCCGTCGTTCGTCTCGTAGTTCACCCGATCCACTCGCTTTTTGATTTCCTTCTCGCGTTCCTCGGCCGTTGCGGCAATCAGACTCTCGGGCGCGCCCGATCCTTTCGCCTCCGGCCTGCGCGGTCCTTCCACGCTCAACTCCACGCGATCCTCAAAGTCATCGATCGTCACGCTGCAAAGTGGCTCCGATTCGCCCAATTGAACAAGCGCCCTGCGGCACGATTGATCCGCGGCCACGCCCAGATCGGTCCGCTCTTCGTTGGTTAACCCGTGCCGGTTCGCGATGTGCTCCACGGCGCCCCGCACTCCCGCGAGCAGCCGTTCGTCTCGGCCTAACTTCATTTCCGTTCGCCTGTGCTCAGTGCTCATGAGTGTCGGCCAGATGCATTTCGCAAGCCTCGCGGCAATCAGGGCAGTAATATAGGCCGTCCTCGCATAGGCGAATGCCGTGTTGCGATTGGCAATACGTGCAGTATTTCTCGCAACTGCAGTGTCGTTCTGGTTTGTCGCACTGCATGCATACCACAGGTCCAGGCATTGCACGCTCCGCAAACTCTCGCCTCAATATAGGGCATCGCGGCGCACCCGACAAGCGCGTTTCTGTCTCCCGTGGCCCACTAGTTTCCGCGCGCCTGAATTCACCGTCGATCGCGCCGGGTTTCTTGACACCTCTATGCACGCATGCTAGTTTCACTTCTTTGCTTCGAGAATGGAATTTTCCCTGTGAATACGCCCGCAACTGCTGGAGCCCGCAAAACAGCGCTGAATTCCACTCACCGCCGCATGGGCGCGAAGATGGTGAATTTCGGCGGCTGGGACATGCCTGTCGAGTACACGGGAATCCTCGCCGAGCACGACGCCGTTCGCACGCGCGTGGGGCTTTTCGACGTCAGCCACATGGGTGAAATCGAAATTCGCGGCCCCCATGCGCTCGATCTTGTCCAGCACGTTTCCTGCAACAACGCCGCGAACCTGGCCATCGGTCAGGCCCATTATTCCGGACTGATGACGCCGCGCGGTACCTTCGTCGACGACCTTCTCGTCCACAAAATCTCCGGCACGCATTATTTTCTGTGCGTAAATGCCGGCAATCAAGACAACGACTACGCGCACATCCGCGAGCACAACAAATTCGGCGCGGAGACCGAAAACGCCGGCTCGCGCTACTCGCAGCTCGCCATTCAGGGACCTCGGTCGCTCGAACTCTTGCAGCGCTTCACCAAGGTTGCCCTCGCGCCCATTAAATACTATTGGTTCGCGTTTGGCGAAGTGAACGGCGTGCACTGCTTGATCGCACGCACGGGTTATACCGGCGAAGACGGCTTCGAGATTTATTTCGCGCCAGAGCATTCCGAAAAAATGTGGAACGCGCTGATGGATGCCGGTCAGCCCCTGGGCATCGCGGCCTGCGGACTCGGCGCGCGCAACACACTGCGCCTCGAAGCGGGCATGGCGCTCTACGGCCACGAAATCGACGACACCACCACGCCCTGGGAAGCCAACCTCGCCTGGATCTGCAAAGTCGAAAAAGGCGACTTCCTGGGCCGCGATATTCTCGTGAAGCAAAAAGAAAAAGGCGTCGAGCGCATTCTCGCCGGATTCGCGATGAATTCTCGACTAATCGCGCGCGACGGCTATGCCGTATTGAACGGCGAGCGGGAAATCGGCGCAGTCACCAGCGGCGGCCCCGCGCCATTTCTGAAGAAAAATATCGGCTTCGCGTACGTGCCGCCAAAAATAAACGCGCCCGGCACGCCGATTGGCATTTCCGTGCGCGGCCAAGTCGCCTCCGCGCACATTGTCGCGGTGCCGTTCTATAAACGGCCAAAATAATTTTCAGTCGGTAACGCAGTTTTCGCTCGCGCGCTTTCCGCGAGAAGCCTGCGGTTTCATCCTCCAGAGAAGGAGACGCTGATGTACCCATCTGATTTTCGCTATACGAAGGACCACGAATGGCTCCAGGTGAGCGGCTCTACTGGAACCATCGGCATCACCGATTACGCCCAGCACGCGCTCGGTGATGTCGTCTTCGTTGAACTGCCGAAAGTCGGCGCGAAACTGAAAGCCGGCGAAGTCTTGGGCACCGTCGAATCCGTAAAAGCCGTCAGCGAAGTCTTCAGCCCCGTTGGCGGCGAAGTCACGGAAGTAAATTCTGATCTCGCAAACACGCCGGAGAAAATCAATCAGGACCCGCACCGCTCCGCATGGCTCGTCAGAATTAAAATGGACAATCCTCAGGACGCCGCAAAATTGATGGACGCGAAGGCTTACCAGGAATACGTCGCCGAAAAGGAGAAGGAACAGACAGCCTGATGCGCTATCTCCCCAAAAGCCAATCCGAACGCCGCGAAATGCTCCATGCCATCGGCGCGAAATCGATTGAAACGCTTTTTGAAACGATTCCCGCAAAATTCCGGCTCCGCGATCCGCTCAAGTTGCCCGGGCCGCTCTCGGAAATGGAAATCATCGATTATTTCAAGGCGCGCGCCGCCGACAATTCGCGCGGCTACACCTCGTTCTTGGGCGCGGGCGTGTACCAGCACGTCCGCTCGGTGGTGACCGACGCTCTCGTCCAGCGCGGCGAATTTCTGACTTCCTACACGCCCTATCAAGCGGAAATTTCGCAGGGAACGCTCCAGGCCATTTTTGAATTTCAAACGCTGATGTCGCAGCTCACCGGCCAGGAAGTCGCCAACGCCTCCATGTACGACGGCTCGACGGCGCTCACGGAATCCGTCCTCATGGCCGAACGCCTCACACGGCGTCACCGCGTCCTCGTCGCGCGCACCGTGCATCCCGAATATCGCCAGGTCCTCGCCACGTATGCAAAGCATCTGGGAATCGAAATCGACGAATTCGGATTCGCACCCTCCGGCCAGGTTGATATCGCGTCAATTCGCGCCGAGTCGTGGAAGGAAGCCGCCGCCGTAGTCGTCCAGTCTCCGAATTTCTTCGGCGTCCTCGAGTCGCTCGGCCCCATTGCAGAAACCGCGCATCAGCACGGTGCTCTCCTCATCGACTGCATCACCGAACCGCTATCTCTCGGCATCGTTAAGCCGCCGGAAGAGGCCGACATCGTCGCGCTCGAAGCGCAAAGTTTCGGCGTTCCGCCAAGTTACGGCGGCCCTTACGTCGGCGTGATTGCCACGCGCGACAAATTCGTGCGCCAAATGCCCGGACGCCTCGCCGGCGAAACCACCGACGCTGCCGGTCGACGCGGATTTTGCCTCACACTCGCCACTCGCGAGCAGCACATCCGCCGCGAAAAGGCCACCTCGAACATTTGCACCAACGAAGCCCTCTACGCCCTCGTCGTCACGATTCATCTCTGCCTGCTCGGCAAAGAAGGCTTGCGCGAACTCGCCGGGCAAAATCTCTCGAAAGCTCATTTCGCGCGCGAAGTGATGAAACAAATTCCCGGCGTCACGCTGCCCTTCCCCGGGAAAACTTTCAACGAATTCGTCGTGGAATTTCCAAAACCTGTAAAACAGGTCAACGAGAAACTGCTCACGCAGAAAATCATCGGTCCGCTCGCCCTCGACAAATATTATCCCGGCCAGGAAAAACGTGGCCTGATGTGCGTCACGGAAGTCACGCCGCGCGCCGAAATCGAGCGCCTCGCCACGGCCATAAAAAATATTTTGCACCCCAGCTCATAAGGAGCGGAAGCTTTGAACGAAAAGCACTCAACCACGGATCTGGAAGCAACCAGCAACGGAATCAAGAAGGCTCGCGGCCACGTCAACCAGAATGAAGGTCTGATTTTCGAGAAGTCCGTCACGGGAAAGCGCGGCATCGAATTTCCGCCGCTCGATGTGCCTGCCGTCGACCCGGCAAAAGAGTTGGGAGTTGCATTTGCGCGCTCCGCCGTCGAAGGATTCCCCGAAGTCAGCGAGATCGAAGTCATTCGCCACTTCACGCGCCTCTCCACCTGGAATTACGCGATCGACCTCGGCATGTACCCGCTCGGCTCCTGCACCATGAAATACAATCCGCGCGTCAATGAATTTGTCGCGCGCCTTGAGGGTCTCGCCACCGAACATCCCTCCCAACCGGATTCCGTTTCGCAGGGTTGCCTCCGCATCATGCACGATTTGGAAAAGTGTCTCCTCGAAATCACCGGAATGGAAGCCGCGTCGCTCGAACCTGTCGCTGGCGCGCAAGGTGAATTGACCGGCCTGCTGGTGATTCGCGCCTATCTCGAAAGCAAAGGCAGCGCGCGCAAAAAAGTTCTGATTCCCGATTCCGCGCACGGCACCAATCCCGCCTCCGTGGTGATTGCCGGCTACGAAGTCGAAAACATCAAATCCAACGAACGCGGCCAAATCGACATCGCTCACTTCCGCCAATTCGTCACCGACGATGTCGCTGCGCTCATGATCACGAATCCCTCCACGCTCGGCGTCTACGAAGAAAACATCGCGGAAATCGCGGCGATCCTCCACGAACGCGGCGCGCTGCTTTACATGGACGGCGCGAACATGAACGCGCTCGCCGGAATCACGCGCCCCGGTGATTTCGGTGTCGACGTCATGCACCTCAATTTGCACAAGACTTTTTCAACTCCGCATGGCGGTGGCGGTCCGGGCGCCGGCCCTGTGCTCATCAAGAAAATCCTCGAACCGTTTTTGCCCGTGCCCGTGGTTCGCGAACAGCACGGCAAATTCGCCCTCGATTTCAATCGCCCGCAATCCATCGGACGCGTTCGCGCCTACTGCGGCAATTTCGGCGTCCTTCTCCGCGCGCTCGCTTACACGCTCGCCTATGGTCCCGGAATCCGCCAAGCCACCGAAGACGCCGTCCTCAACGCGAATTACATTCGCAAGCATCTCGTGGATTTTTACGACCTGCCGTACAACTTGCCTTCCATGCACGAAGTGGTTTTCAGCGATGCGCGCCAAAAAAAGCGCGGCGTAAATACGATGGACATCGCCAAACGCCTAATCGACTACGGCTTCCATCCTTACACGACTGCGTTTCCGCTCATCGTCCCCGGCGCGCTCATGATCGAGCCCACCGAATCCGAATCGAAAGAAGAATGCGATCTCTTCATTGACGCCATGCGCGCCATCGCCGCGGAAGCGGAAACGAATCCAGAGATGGTGAAGACGGCGCCCCACGCCACGCGCGTCGGCCGCCTCGACGAAGTCGCCGCCGCCCGCAAACCAATTCTCCGCTGGAAGCCGCGCCAGCACCTCGACACCGCGCCGCACAAAATCACCACCACGGTCGTCCCCACGGCGTAGCAAACAAGCAGCCCTGTAGCGGCGGCCTGCCCGCCGCGGCGGGCTTTACGCCGCCCTTTTTAGTGCACGGCGGCGCCAGCCTCCCCGTTGGAACGCCATAAACGGCGTTAATCTGCGCTCGGCTTGCGAAACATCGCAAAAATCCCCGCTAGAGCGACTCCGTAGCACATTCCCGTGGCCAGCAGTTGAACAACATCCACTGTGTGGATTGCCTGGAATCGCGGCCGCTGGCTCAGGCTAAAAAATCCGATAGAGCCGACGACGATAAGCACAAAAGCCGATGCCGCCAGAGATCTCCTCCGTCTCAACATGCTTCCTCCTCGATGTTTTAAGATTTGCGGGTTACACCCGCAGAAACTATGCTGGCAGTCAAGCGATGTCAAGGTAAGCTAATCGGTATATACTTCCGCTCTATCGGCCAACCGATATTCCGTTGAATGTGACCCATGGAAGAAACACCAATGACGCCGGAAGAAGCCACCACACTCTCCAGCCATCTGCTCGCGAATTTGCAGCGCGAATCGCAGCTCACGCGAAAAGTATTTGCCGCCTTGCCCGAAAATCAGACCGGCTATCGCATCCATCCCAAAGCGCGCACGGCCCTCGAACTCGCCTGGCATATCGTCATCATGGAAACCTGGTTTCTCGATTCGATTTTCCAAGGGCAGTTCTATGCAGGCGTCAGCAGCAAAGTGCCGCCCGAAATCAAATCCGCCGCGGACGTAATCGCCTGGTACGACGAGCAATTCGAGCCGAATTTCAAGAAAGCATCCAAATTAAGCGGCGAATATTTCGCGCGCCCTCTCTCATTTTTGCGGAAATTCGATTACCCTGCCGTGATCTACCTGCAGATGATCCTCTCGCACACAATCCATCATCGCGGCCAGTTCGCCGCGTACTTGCGCGCCATGGGCGCTCAGGTGCCCGCGATTTACGGCGGCAGCCTCGACGAACCCGCGGAAAAATCCGCCGAAGCATAAACCAACTCTCGATTTTAGATTTGTATTTTCTCCGAATCTTAGACCGTCACTGGTTCGGAAAACGCACCGAGTGAATCACGGCGCGAAACGCGCTGTTGTACGCATCATAATCTTTCTGCGGCGCGATGCAGATTATGTAGAAGAGGCCGTTCGGCCGCAGCGTCGTCACCAGCCACTCCGCTTCCGCGCCGCCAGCAACCGAAACCCCCTGCAAGTAAGTGGAAAGCGCGGCTTGCCCGCCAAGCGTTGCCGATTCCGCCGCGCGCATCACACTCAATTTCGAATTCGCTTGCTCCAAACTCGCCACGAGCTGTGCGTTCGCCTGCTCTAGCGTTGGCGCATTCCCTGAAATATTTTGCGCTGCGAACACGCTGACAATCACTCCATACGCCAACGCTGGACGTCCTTGCGCGTCATTAACCATGCCGCCCTCTGGGGCGAATGTCGCACCGCCATATTGCGCTTGCGATTTCCAATCATCCGGATACGCCAACGTAACTTCCCCGTCCGAAAATGACGCGTACTCAGTCGAAGGCATCACCGGACCGCCGCTTTCCACGCTGCCGGCCGCCGCGATTGGCGGAGGCGGAGGCAGCGATTTCACGTACCGCTTGATCGCTTCGAATTCGCGCGAATCGTGCGTCGCATTCGCCGGCGCTCCATTCAGCCGGTCAACTTCCTGGTCGACGCGTTCCACGCGGCGCTCCGGGCTCGGATGGTCGCTGAAAAATTCCGCCGGCTGCGGCAGTTTTGCGAGCTTCTCATAAAAATCCGCCATGGCCTGCGGATCGTATCCCGCGTCGTGCAGGATTTGCGCGCCCACAATGTCCGCCTGGCTTTCATCTGTGCGCGACATTTTCAAAAATACAATCGGGACGCCAACGCCCCTCAGCAGTCGCTCCGTCAGCAAAGCGCCGATATTGCCGCCAGCCAGCGCACCGACAACGCCGAGCCCAGCCTCCGCGGCATACGACTTCGTCGCTTGATTCGTGCCATGCCGCAGCGCCACGTGCGCCGTCTCATGAGCCATCACCGCCGCGAGTTGCGCCTCATCGTCCGCATTTTCAATCACGCCGCGATTGATGTAAACGAAGCCACCCGGCAGCGCGAATGCATTGATCGCCTCGCTGTTGACGCACCGGTATTGGTACGGGTATTTGTACCCGGGCGCGTGAGCCGCCAGGCGCATGCCCAGCCTCTGCAGATATTCATCGACGCGCTTGCTTTTCAGCAGAGGAAATTGGCGTGGCACTTGCTTCGATAGTCTTTTCCCCAGTTCGATATCCTGCTCGGGAGAAAAAAGGTCGAAGCCGGGATGAATCACCGTGCGGCCGTCGGAAAAGCCTGCCCTCGAAGACGCGCGCAGCGCAAAAGCAGGCGCAAGCATCAACAAAAGGCTCAGCAGAATAATTCGCAGTCGTAGCGGCAGGCTTTCGCGCTTTGTGCGTCCCGACCTCCAAGCGTCGCCAGAGGGGGCCAAGAGCCGAAGAAACAGGCACCCGAACCTAATCGAGTATTTTTCGAAAAAAACGCAGAAATACTCGATTAGAAATGGCTTCGGTCCCTTTTTTTGTGTAAGTTGCATCGATTTCTAATTTCCCATATTTACTCGATTAGACTTTTGAAGGCGCATAAAAAGCGAAAGGCCGCCAAGATGGCGGCCTGCACTCCTCTTTCGACTTTGCGTCGCGACTTGTCTGGCTGAACGTTTGCCCGCAATTCAGCCGCGATCCCTGTATGCCGAAGAGTTAACTAAAAGTCAAGGAAAAAGCGAGGAAAGAAACAGCGTTCCCCACCCTTTGCGAAAGGCGCAAAGGATGGGCCACCCGCCAACAAATTCCTTCCCTGACGTACTGAAGAGTCTCAACTCCCCATCAGTGCACGTACTTTTCTGAAAGTTTTCCTGTCACCGTTCGGCCAAAAAGCGGGGACGCGGTATTGTCGAGTACCACTGCGTACATTCCGGGAGCGGACAGTTTTTTGTCAATCGTACAGCTCGTCGAGCGGCAAGAATATATTGGGTCGGGTTTGCCCTGAACGTTTACGTATACAGCGAGAGTGATTAGCCCGCCCATGCCGCCACTGGAAGTTACTTGACCCGCGATCTCTGTGTTGTTCATGACGTTCGGGTTCACCAGGATGGACCAGCTCTTAAATTTCGTTGGTGGTACGTCTATAGAACCGTCCAGCAGATCATTAGTAATCGTGTTTTCCGAAATGACGTCTGCAAACGTCTGCGGATTTCCGCCGCTCAGGTAAGCCCTCGCCCAGTTAATCGGAACGGCAAAGTTCAAATTCTGGCCAGCAGCGACGGTCGCTACTGAAATCCCGATCACGTTCCCGTATCGATCAAAAACTGCACCGCCGCTTGAGCCGGGGCTTATCGGGTTGCTCATCTGGATTATCCCGTTTCGCAAACCGCTGATAATGCCTTCCGAAACTGTATTTTGAAGTCCGAGAGGGGAACCGATAGCAACTATCTTCTCTCCGACTTTAGCCTTGCCCGAATCTCCAATGGGTAGGGCCGCTTTCGCTGGCGAAGCCAGCCTCACTACCGCAACGTCATGATCGCGGTCGAATGCAAGCACACCGCTGACGTCGCTCGTCGTTCCGTCACCGAACTTCGCCGTAGCTCTCGAGGCCCCCCGGATCACGTGGTAATTCGTCAGCACTGCCCCGTCATTCGAAGCCACGAATCCGCTGCCCTGTTCTAACGGATGACCTTCATCATTGAAGGTTTCGATCAGAACCATACCACCGTTTGCTTTTTGAAATATCTCCTGCGCGGACAGAATGCGCGGTTTGGGCGCCGAAGCGAGGGATGTCGCTTTGGGTTGTCCTGATCCCGGTGCAGCCGTCTCGGCCGCGCTAGGCTGAGATTGTGTAGGCGCAGGGCCGCCCTTCGTTGCGATTCGCCATCCAAAGAAACCGATGGCTGCTATCCCTATTCCAAGGCCCACCCAGCCGAGAGATTTCATCGGCGAGGTGGTGCGGGTAGCATTCACCTTTAGTCTGTGACCGCATTTTAAGCAGAACTCCGAGCTGTCTGGCAGCTCCGTTCTGCAGTGCGAGCAGAGCATCGCGACTCCTCCTTGAGCAAGATTGTTTACTGACGGGCCGGCGGCTTAATGCAAAAGTCATTTCCACTTCGCAAAGCCGCTCATGCCGGGCAACCTACGTGACTCAGGGCTTCTCCTTGGAAATGAAATGGGTCCAGTGTTTCGCTAAGCATTCCGAGGCACTCTGAAAACTGCCGAATTCTCCATTCTTCTGGCAAGTGTATGAGAACATCACCGCGCCTGTTTTTGCCTCCGCCACAGTAAGAGACAGATTGCTTTTCGCGCCGCTGTTAGCAGCGCCCAAAAAGATTGCGCGTGCTGCGCTGCCTTTCTGCGCCTCGGCATCCAGAGTGGCAATGTAGGAAGCGGAAGCCTTCTCCGTCGTGAATGTCACCGGGGTATGTTTCTTCAATACGGCGGCCTCCAGATAGTTGGCATACTGGTTTGTCGGGTCAATCCACACCATCGCCTTCGGTGCACTCTGCGCTTCAACCGAAATTGCGGAAACAGCAACAACAACAATAGCCATCAGCACTTGAGCGAAGCTCTTATTCATGGTTTTCTTCTCTCCTGTTGAGAAATCGCGAAGGCGCTTCAAATTGGACCTCGCTATCGTCCTTCTGTCATTGTGAACGCGCTGGGGCACGTCACGACGTTCTCAATTGGATAGTATGTTTGAACGATAAACTGTACGAATGTACAGGGCGATAGATCCCAGGTGACCCCTCGCGGGTGGCCCATCCTTTGCGGTGTTGCGCGTTGCGAGGCGCGGCAAAGGGTGGGGTTTTATTTGTCGCTCTGAGCGAGGCGGCTTTATGCCGCCAGCCTTTGCCTTTGATTGTTCGGCCGCGCCACCGAGAGGGGCGAGCGATACGCCGAAACACCCATCTAGTGTTGCGTGCCGCAAATAAACCACGTAAGCCGGGCGCAGCAAGCAGCGGCCCTACAATGACTTGCATGCGCAAACTTATCGCTGATGTTTCCTGGACAGAACACTAGGACGTTAAGTAAGTCGGGCGCAGCAAGCAGCGCCCCTACGACGACTTGCACGCGCAAACGTATCGCTGACATTTCCGGGACACAACGCTAGGACGTTAA
>JBOGNJ010000074.1:0-7573 GCA_050746905.1 Candidatus Acidiferrales bacterium | reverse complement strand
TCGACGCGCTGGCGGTCGTTGTCGAAGGGCTGCGGACGGTAGCAGAGGTCCACGGTGCTGTCGAGTGCAGCATGGGCTTTGACGAGGGTGGGAGGCATGATCAGCGGATCATAAGGGTCGACGAGGCGATGGAATTGCGCTATGCATGGACTTGTCGGAAACGATTGGCGCGGCGGATGAAATCGACATCGGGGCGTTGGTTCGCGTCAGGCGGAAGAAAGATAGTTTGACCAAGAGTAGACTTGAAGGCTGGCAACCCACCCGCGAGATCCATTCGCTCTAGGAGATGCGCCTGCCCGTTGTTGATCCGCATCTTATGTTCGTCGTCGAGATAGATCAGCCCAGCATCAAAGGCTCGGTGGTACGTCGGAGATAGAGCGATCCCATTCCGCACGTGGTCGATGCTCCCGGGCGCCCCCACGGGCAGAATGTGCGCGGCTTCCACGAGCCGCAGCTGAATCCTGGTTACCGCGCAGCGATTTCCATAGGCGAATAGGACGCGACGTCGGAATCCTGCCGCTCGACTCAATCGGCTAACCTCGGAGATGACGCGCTGCCGTTCCACCGGTAGTGCTTCGATATCTCGCGGCGCGGGTTGAGCATGAACCGCTTGTGAAAGGAGTCGTAAGACGTTCGCGTCGCGCCCGAATCTATGCAGGACCGCTGCATTCATGGAGTAGGCTACAAACATATCGGGCCTAATGCCGATAGCGATTTCATCGTTGCTTTTGCGATGAAAGCTCAGTCCCTCAGTTTCCGCCAGTCGTAGCGCTTCTATGTCGATCTGGACGGAAGGAGATCTTCCTGTGAATGTGCGATGGCGCTGCAAGTCAAAGCCAGCGAATAGCTTTAGATTGGGCTCGTATCCGACGAGGACGGCGTGGTTCGCGATGTTGATTTGCAAAGGCGAGCGAACACCAGTCATCTGGATTCGGTACTCATTCGCCAATGCAGGGCGACCGCCGAAGGTCAGGCTCCATGCGTAAACCGCTAACATACGCATACCGGCCTGGGGATCCGTCACTACAAATATTTTCGGCTGACTTCTTAGGGCCGATGTTAGCCGACCCACATAGCCTGAGTCGCTTATTGCGCTCGCGATTGCCTCGGCAAGATCTTCAGGCGCGACGGCGGGCACGTATAACCCTCTCCTTGCCACCATCTGCTGGAAGCGGATCCTCATGGTCATTCCAGAGAGCAGCGGGATGATGGAGCTTGTAAGAGGAGGCCTCCTTGGGCGGCGTGTCGAACAGCTTCTCCTGCGCGGGTCGAGGCAGCCGCTCGAACCGTCCGATAGCGCCCCGAAGATATTCTTCACGGTTTTCCACACAGACCCATCGACGACCTAAGCGTTCGCACACCTCGCCCGCAACGCAGCTTCCGGCGAACGGATCTAGAACCGCATCGTCAGCGTCTGTGAGCATGCGAATAAAGAATTCAGGCAGAGCTGCGGGAAATCGGGCGGGATGCACACCGATCCCGTTCTTCTGACAGTATCGGAGATAGTACGAATTGCTCTCGGTATTTGGGATGGCAAGAAGATTGGGAGGGATAGCAGCACCATTATCCCATGCAAACTTTTTACTAATGTCGTGTCCACTTGGACGGAGTTTCGCTTTGTATCCGTTCTTCAGTAGACCTCTCATGGCATCGCTGTATGGGGATAGTACCCTTCTGTTGCTAGCCTTCGGCCAAGGGGTCGTTGAGAACCACCAGACCATGTTTACGGCATCCTTGACGCGAATTCGCCGGACGGTCACCCACTCGGCTGGACTGGGCAGTTTCGAGGGGTTCCACCAAAAGAATTCTTGCGCCAGGTAGAAGCCGATCTCGCGGCACAGGGTGACAGCAAGCTCGAAGTGGTATAGCGACCGAGTGGGCTGTCCGGGGAGCCACGCGCCACCAATGTCGATTACAAGCGAACCGGAAGATTTGAGAATGCGCCTGAATTCGCGTCCAAAAGGTTTAAACCAATCGATGTATTCGTGGCTTTCGACATTGCCGTAATCCTTTTTTCGCACGAGCCCAAAGGGCGGGCTGGTGATAATGAGGTCAACAGACTCACTCTTCAGCGCGGCCATGTATTCTAACGAGTCGCCCAAGATCATCTGGCCACGCTTGGTTTTATGGTAAGGCTGCATTGGTGGCGGCATTTTATCCTGTCATGGCGAAAGGCCCAACTAGATTCTCAGAGAGAGTGAAACACCCTGATGCGAAGGAAATGCGGGCGAAGTCGGAGGCGAGGAAGAATTTCGTCTGGCCGTTGATGCGGAAGGTATAGTCGGGCCTGCCGTGCGTCTCGCCTTTCTCTTCCAGGACTTCGCAGAGGTTGTAAGGCACGCCGGCTTCGTTGCGCACGTCCCAGCCGAGAGCGTCGAGAAGCGGGGAGATAAATTGCGTGCGGGTTTGCGCCTCGTTGTACTGCGAGGAGAGATAGGTGTCGCGGTCGGCTTCGTACTTTCGCACCAGCGCTTCGAGGGCGCGGGCGAACGATTCCTTCGTGGCCGCTGGCATCGCCGGGGATTATAACTGAAAAGGAAAATGGCTGGTGTGAAGGAGTGATGAGGGAGAGGTCAAAAGCGACAACATCGCGCCATGCCTGCGGCAGGTAGACGGATGAGACGCGGCCTTCGTGCGGCAGGGTTAACGAAGATTACCGATGGGCGGTCAAATAAAAAGCACCATGGACTGATGATTAGCGGATTTTCAGTTTTTCGATGATGCGGAGAACGTCTTCGCGCGACACGTCGTACAGGTCGTGCTCGTCTTCCTGCTCGAGGCGCTCGCGTAAATATTCCGCGGCGATGAAGCTTGCCTCGCGATCGGTCAGATAGCGTTTCGCGCGATTCTGAAATTCGATGAACGCAGTGTGCGCCAGCCCGAGCACTACTCCTTTGCCGTCGACATAAAATTTGCAGTCAATGGTGTCTGCGTGACGCGTCGCTATGCCATTCCAGCAATGCGAGAAGCGGCAGCGATAAACAACGTCGGTCATCTTCGACGGCACTTCAAAGGGGCGGACGAAATCGCTCATCGCGCCTTGATTGGGAATCCGCGTCACCGTCGTTGCGTTCATTTTCTATTTTCCGCCCGGATCGAAAGTTTCTTCCGAATAATCGTGCCGCTTATTTGTGGCCGGCCATGGCCGCGTGCGTTTCCGAATAGTTGCGGATTGCCGCGCCTACACCTGCGCCAGCCGGCAGCCGGAAGCCCTGGTCAAGCAGGCACTTTTCGAGCGCGGCGAGGAAGAGCAGCACATTATTTTTCTGGCAGCCATAACCCATCAATCCAACGCGCCACAGCTTGCCTTTGATTGGCCCAAATCCGCCGCCGATTTCGATATTGAATTCATCCAGCAACTGCTTGTGTACTTTAGCGTCTTCAATTCCTTGAGGCACTTTGATGCCCGTGACCGTGACCTGGCGGTCCTTCGGATTCTCGACGAACATTTCAAGCCCCATGGCCTCGAGCCCGGCCACGAGCGCGTCGCGATTTTCTTTGTGGCGTTCCCAGCGCGCCTGCAGACCTTCCTCGAGAACCAGGCGCAGCGCCTCGCGCAACGCGAACACAAGAGAAATGGGCGCCGTATGATGGTAGGTGCGTTCCTTGCCCCAGTAATTCATCGTCGTGGTCAAATCGAAATACCAGCTCTGCACGGGAGTCTTGCGCGCGCGCAGCACGTCTTCGGTACGCGCATTCACGGTGATGGGAGACATGCCCGGAGGTGCGCTGAGAGCTTTCTGCGAACCGCTAAAGCAAATATCGATATTCGTCTGATCCACATCGAGCGGCATGCCGGCGAGGGTGGAAACGGTGTCGACCACAAGCAGAGCGCCCAGTTCGTCGGCGACTTTGCGCATGTTATCGAGATTCGTGACCACGGACGTGGAACTTTCGCCATGTGTAACGCCAAGAATTTTGATTTTCTTTCCCTTGCCCGCGCGGCGGACGTCATCGGGGTCACAAGGCTTTCCGTAAGGGGCTTCGACGCGAATGATTTTCGCGGGCGTGCGTTCGGCAATGATGGCCATGCGTTCGCTGAATACCCCGTTGACGCAGATGATGGCTTCGTCGCCCGCTTCGAGAGGATTGAGCACCGCGGCTTCAATGCCGCCGGAGCCGGAGGCGGAAATCGGGAAGGTGAGACGATTTTTCGTTTGAAATACCTGGCGCAGAAGCACCTGGACGTCGCCCATCATTTCCAGGAACCAGGGGTCAAGGTGGCCCACGATTGGCGTTGACATCGCGCGGTAGACGCGCGGGTCGATGCAAGAGGGGCCCGGAGTCAGCATTAGTCTTGTGGGGGGAAGTAGTTCACCAATCGGCGAATTCATTTTTATCCTCCGTTTAGCCTGGGCTGCAAATGATTATAGCGCGCGTGCTTGCCATGGCCGGTGGTGTTTACGACGGACCTGACAGCGTCTGAGTCGAGAGCCGTCCGGTCCGCCCGGCAGGCGTATAATCGCCGTGACGCCCGGAGCCTGAGGCAATAGTCTCTCGAATTTGCCCCTATACGGTCAACACCCAAAATGACGGTAGTGGGTCAGTTTGAATTTCGACCCCTTGTGTCACGATCAAGAAAATTCAAACTGGCCCACTACCAAAATGGCCTGTGTCAAGGGTCAGGGTCCAGACGCGACGTAGTTTCGTTAGTCCTATTGCCGAAAACGGGCTACGCGTTTATTGTGGAGAAAGCGGGGAGTAGGAAGAGAGCGTGAAAAATGGTTGAGCGGCCGTCAAAGGCGTCACCTGATAATCCTCCGCAGGACGATCCGGCGTCGAATCGGCGCATGGCGCACCGCTTTCCCTTCGTCGCGCTGGCGGAGTTGGTGGAAATCAAGACAGGCGAGCGGATGGCCGCGCAGACCACGCAGCTCAGTTCGACCGGGTGCTACACGGGAGCGCTGAATCCCTTCGCCGAAGACACCGAGATTCGAGTGCGCCTTAGCAAAGACGGAAAGGTATTCGAATCGGCGGGACGTGTGCTGCACGTGCATGTCGAATTCGGGATGGGGATACTATTCGAAAATGTTGCGCCCGACCAGCAGCGCGTGCTGGATGCATGGGTGGCGAGCGCGGGCGGTTAGAACCTCGATTTTATCCTCGTGACTCCGAAGTCAGTTGTTCCCCTTGGTTGTTAACCGCATCTTGAGGTTTTATTTTGCGGACGGCAGATAAATGTGATTGGGCGCCAACAATTTGACGTGGGGCACTTCCGTACTCACTTTCAGATCGCGATAACCAGGCTTTTCCGGAAGCGCCGCCCGGAAAGTCAGGATGTATTGCCGGCCGAGCATTTCTGTGAGCCGCTGGAGAAAAGGCCGGAAGGATATCGGGTTTTGCGTGCCCTGGAAGAACGCGTAACCGCCGCTGTCTGACGTCAATTCGCTGAGAGATCCCTGGCCGTTGTTGTTGAGAAAGCGGTTGCGCGCGACGCGGCCGGAAGTTCCCTCAAAAATACTGAACACGGTGATATTTTCGCGCTGCGCCACTTGAATCGCTTTTTCTAGCGACGGATTGCGTCCCGGCACTGTCTCGCTGAAACCGTAGGTAGGATCGATGCCGTCGCTGATCAACAGGACTTCGCGGCGCGGGGCGCTATCCGGCCAATTTTTGACGAGATCGCGGAAGGCTTCATAAACACTTGTTTGGCCGGACCCGGCACCCGTTGTCAGGCGCAAGGCGCGTGCCGCAGCTTCGCGGTCCGTCGTCAGCGGTTGCTGCATTCTGGCGCTGCCGTTCATCGCGTAAGCAATTCCGACGGCCGCATTTTGGGGGAGGGTACGAATGAAGCCGGCGACGTCTTTGAATTGCGAGCCGAGCCTGGCGTTGGAGCTCTGGTCGATCAGAATCACAAGCTCAAGCTTGGAATTTTCGCCATTTGCGGAGATAAGATCGACGACAGGGCGCGGCTGTTTATCCTGGTGCACGGAGACGTCCACGCGCTCGAGTCTAGCCGGCGCTTCGCCGGAGCGGCCCATCGCGGTGACGGTTACGTGAACAAGATCGGGCGACGCGGGCGTGGAACTCTGAGCGGCAAGTGGTCTGGCGATGCAGAGAATAGAGGCAACAAACAAAGCGACGGGCATGAATTTGGATTGACGATTCATTTTGAGCTCCGAGCCAGAAGTCGCCATACATCGATTGGATGAGTTTCGGAGGAGTTTGGGTATCCGAGTGTATAATTCGTCGCGCACAATGAAGTCCGAGAAAATTAATCCGTCCAGAAATTTTGGCCTGGAACGCGAGCTGGAGATTTATCAGCACGGCATGACTGGGCAAAAACTGTCGATACCGGTCTCATTGTCGCTGCTGGAGCAAAAGGCGAAAGAGGCGCTGGATGCGCGCGCGTATGACTATGTGGCGGGGAGCGCGGGCGGCGAGAGCACGATGCGCGCGAATCTGGAGGCGTTCTATCGCCGGCGAATTGTGCCGAGAATGCTGCGCGATGTCTCCGCGCGGGACTTGAGCGTGGAATTGCTGGGCGCGAAATTGCCGGAGCCGGTGCTGCTTGGTCCCGTGGGCGTGCAAGGCATCATTCACGGCGAGGCGGAAATCGCATCAGGACGCGCAGCCGCTGAACTTGGCCTGCCATTTGTGCTGAGCACCGTGTCCTCGCGGCCGATGGAAGATGTGGCGCGCGCGATGGATGGGGGGTTGCGGTGGTTTCAACTCTACTGGGGCAAAAATCCGGAACTGACGGCCAGTATGTTGCGGCGCGCGGAACTTGCGGGCTACACGGCGCTGGTGGTGACGCTGGACACATCAATGCTGGGCTGGCGCGAGCGGGATCTGGAACGCAGCTACCTTCCATTTTTTTTCGGTGAAGGACTGGCGAACTATTTTACCGATCCTGTATTCCGTGCGGCGCTGAAGCAGCCTCCGGAAAAAGATCCAGCGGAAGCGGTCCGCCTGTGGGCGAGCATCTTCACGAATAATACGCTCGCGTGGGAAGATTTGACGTTTTTGCGCGAGCGCACCAAGCTGCCGATACTTTTGAAGGGGATCCTGCACCCGGATGACGCAGCGCGCGCGTTGGATTGCGGCGCCGATGGCGTGATCGTCTCGAATCACGGAGGGCGTCAAGTGGATGGCGCGATTGCGGCGCTGGATGCGCTACCGGGCGTGGTGCGTTCGGTGGGAGGAAAAGTTCCGGTACTGTTTGACAGTGGCATTCGCCGCGGCGCGGACATTATGAAAGCGCTCGCGCTGGGCGCGCGCGCGGTGCTGATCGCGCGGCTCTACATTTGGGGGCTCGCGGCGGCGGGCGAAGCGGGCGTGCGTGACGCGGTACTCAACCTGCTAGCTGATTTTGATTTGTCGATGGCTCTGAGCGGCTTCACTTCGTGTGACGAACTAACCGAATCTATTCTTGCGCGGGCAGATGATTCGTTTCCCGATCAACGATCGGGCCAGCCGTAAGTCGCGTTAGCCGCACTCCACTTTTTGCGCTTCCGAGTCAGTCGAACTCGCGGACGGGAGCGGGCTGTTCGGCGCCAGTTTGCCCGGCGGCAATCCGAGCGCGAAAATAATTTTCGCCACGGACCGGCGAACCGGCGATGCGGCGCAGCAT
>JBOGNJ010000073.1:0-2478 GCA_050746905.1 Candidatus Acidiferrales bacterium | reverse complement strand
TTATCGCATCGAGAATCATCATCGGTGCCGTCCAAAATGGACTGGGGGGCGCGGAATCTGTTTCGCGCGAAGGGGCGGGTGCGCTTGACGGAAGCGGAGCACTACGCTATCGTCCCAAAATTAAATTTCGAACGCCGCAACCCATTGCGGGGGAGGTTAGATGGACGCAAAATCAGTGATGGATTATGCCGCGAAGCACAATGCCAAGATTCTCGACATTCGCTTCATCGATATACCCGGCATCTGGCATCACATCAGCTTTCCGATTCATCAACTGAACGCCGGAAGTTTCGAAGACGGATTTGGAATCGACGGCAGCTCGATTCGCGGCTGGGCGTCGATACACGAGTCCGACATGCTGCTCGTCCCCGACCCGAATACCTGCTTCATGGACCCGTTCCGTGATGTGGCCACGCTCGTCATGCTGGGCGATGTGGTCGATCCGATGACCAAGCAGCCCTATCCGCGCGACTCGCGGCACATTGCGCGCAAAGCGGAAGCGTATCTCGGCTTCACGGGAATTGCGGATCAGGCTTTCTTCGGCGCGGAAGCGGAGTTTTTTATTTTCGACAATGTGCGTTTCGATCAGCGCGAGCAGCACGGTTTTTATTTCATCGACGCGGAAGAGGGGCGCTGGAACTCCGGCCGCGCGGAACACAATCTCGGCTATCGCCCGCGCTACAAGGAAGGCTACTTCCCCGTTCCGCCGACGGATCACTATCTCGATTTGCGCACGGACATGACTTTGCAGCTCGAAGCGTGCGGCATCCACGTCGAATGCCATCACCACGAAGTTGCCACGGGCGGGCAGACGGAAATCGATTTCAAGTTCGACACCATGCTGCGCGCCGCCGACAATTTGATGATTTTCAAATACGTGGTCCGCAACACGGCGAATCAGTACGGAAAAACCGTCACGTTCATGCCCAAGCCGATTTTTCAGGACAACGGCAACGGCATGCACACGCACCAGTCGTTGTGGCTGAAGGGCAAGCCGCTTTTCGCCGGAGAAGCGTACGCGGGATTGAGCCAGACCGCGCTGTGGTATATCGGCGGCCTGTTGAAGCACGCGCCCGCGCTCGCCGCTTTTATTGCGCCAACGACGAATTCTTACAAGCGTCTCGTCCCCGGATTCGAAGCGCCCGTGAATTTGGCGTATTCGCGGCGCAATCGCTCGGCGGCGGTGCGCATTCCGATGTATTCAGCGAGCCCGAAATCGAAGCGCATCGAATTTCGTCCGCCGGACCCTTCGTGCAATCCGTATCTCGCGTTTTCGGCGATGCTCATGGCGGGACTGGACGGCGTCGAAAATAAAATCGATCCGGGGCAGCCGCTCGACAAGGATATTTACGATTTGTCGCCGGAAGAGTTGAAGAACGTTCCGGCGATGCCGGGATCGCTCGAGGAATCGCTCAAAGCGCTTAAGAACGATCATAAGTTTTTGCTCAAAGGCGACGTGTTTTCGCAGGACCTGATTGATTTGTGGGTCGAGTACAAGATGAAAAACGAAGTGAACGCGCTGCGCATGCGTCCGCATCCCTACGAATTCATGCTGTACTACGACATTTGAGGCCGCGAAAAAGCGAACAGAAAAGAGGCGCCAATTTTTTCTTAGCTCGCACCCCCTTTAACTTTTGGAGGCATCACCCATGACAGCGACACCGTTTTTGGCAGTATCCGCCGCTCTCGCGGCCAGTTTTGTGTGCGGCATGATGGTGCAGGCAGCGCGAAATTCAGAGTCCGATGCGAAAAAAGATGTACGCGTCACCGGCATTGGCGGAGTTTTCTTCAAAGCGCATGACGCGATGAAGCTCGCGGCCTGGTATCGCGAGCATCTCGGAATTCCTTCTGAGGGCGCCGAATCTGGCGCGTATCATCAGTTCGAGTGGCGCGAAAAAGATGACCCGTCGAAAACGGGCGGCACGGTCTGGGCCGTTTTTCCGGAGACTGCGCCAAATTTCGGCGCGAGCAAATCACCCCTGATGATCGATTATCGCGTCGCGAACTTGGAGCGTCTCCTGGCTGAATTGAAAAGCGAAGGCGTGCAGGTGGAAGATAAAATCGAAGACGCGCCGTACGGGCGATTCGGCCATGCGACGGATCCGGAAGGCAATCGGATTGAATTCTGGGAGCCGAAGTAATTTCGCGCAACGCGTGAGCTTATAGGCTTTTGCGCGACTACCGCTTACGCATTTTCCCGGCCGCGCTCGTTTCATCCTTACCTCGCAGCGTCGTTGCCTCTTTGCTTCCATCCCTGCTGCTTCCCTGCATCCCTGCCGCTTTGCCTTTTGCATCCTCGCGCCGCATCCGTTACGCTTTCTGTTTCATGCACAGCGCGTTTGCGGGCATTCCGTTTAATGAGCCGAGTTCCGCCGAGGCGAATCTCGCGATACTCGCATCGCGGCTTTCGCCGAAATTGTGGGCCGCGCTTCCCACTTTGCTCGCGCAAGTCCCTAGTCCCGACGACGCGCTGAATTT
>JBOGNJ010000072.1:0-7417 GCA_050746905.1 Candidatus Acidiferrales bacterium | reverse complement strand
CGCTGATTTCCAGGCTCACTCCATGCTCATCGGCTTCCACTTTCACCGTAGCGGTTTTGCTTTCCGAATGCCGGTGAATATTCGTCAGACACTCCTGTAGCACGCGAAACAGCGGCAATTCGATGGACGGCCCCAGCCGCTTCAAGCCTCGCGTCATTTCCAGTTTCACTTGCACGTTGCTTCGCGAGCCGAAGCCCTCGACGTACCATTCAATCGCCGACGCCAGCCCCAATTCCTCGAGCAGTGGCGGATGCAGCAGATGCGAGAGCGTTCGAATCTCCGTCGAACACTTCTCGACAATCGTGGTCGCTTCTTCGAGTTTCTGCACGGCCGTCTGCGGCGTTGCTTTTGCGACTCGCTTCGCTCCTTCCAGGCACATGCTCAGCGCCGCCAGATCTTGCCCCACGCTATCATGCAGCTCGCGCGCGATTTTCCGCCGCTCGTCGTCCTGCAGTTGCATCAAGCGGTTGGAGAGCACGCGAAGCAGATGGGATTGGTGGACCACTTCGGCATTGCGTTCTTCGAGCTCCATGGTGCGAGCGCGCACCTGCTCTTCGCTGGAATTCTTGGCCTCGCGCAAGCTTTTCTCGCCCTGCTTCAGCGCCGTGATGTCGATAAAGCAATTGATCACGCCGACGATTTCTCCGCGGGCGTTCTTCAGCGGACGAATATTGGCGCTGACCCTGATTCGCGAGCCGTCAGGACGCTCAATCTGCACTTCCGCGTCGCGCACCTCCGGAACCTTGCCGGACACCACGTCAACCATGGGGCAAAGCTCGTGCGGCAGGAAAGTGCCGTCGGGAAGATACAATTTGTATGAGCCGCACCAGCGTTCGTCCGTATCTCCCGCCTTCGGTTCGCGGCCCCACAATTCCACGGCGCGGCGATTGAAATTCTGGATCACGCCGGAAGCGTCACAGGAATAGACCGCAATGGGTCCCAGGTCAAACAAGGCCCGGTAGCGGCCCTCGCTTTCGCGCAACGTTTCCCGCGCTTGTCTCGCTTCATCCACGTCCGTGTTGGTGCCAAACCAGCGAACCACATGACCATCCGCATCACGGATCGGTACGATGCGCGTCAGAAACCAGCGAAATTCACCATCAGCCCTTCGGAGCGGAAACTCCATATCAAACGTCTCGCCGGTCCGTAACGAAGCCCTCCAATGATCCAGGACGCGGGGCAATTCCGCGGGGTCGTGCACACTCTGCCAACCCCAGCCCTCCATCTGCTCCGGAGTCTTGCCGGTGTACTCGTACCAGCGCTCGTTGTACCAGAAAATATAACCATCGCCATTCGCCATCCATGCCAGTTGCGGCATGGAATTGGCCAAAACCTGGAATCGCTGCTCGCTTTCGCGCAACGCGCGCTCCGCCTGCTTGCGGTCCGTGATGTCCCGCGCCACTTTCGACGCCCCAACCACGCGGCCAGCGGAATCTTTCACCGGCGAAATCGTCAGCGAAACGTCCAGCAGCGTCCCATCCTTGCGTTTGCGGATCGTCTCGAAGTGGTCTATCCGCTCCCCGCGCTTAAGCCGCTCGATAATCGTCACCTCTTCATGCAGACGGTCGTGCGGAACAATCAGCGTGATGTGTTGCCCGATGGCTTCTTCCGCTGCGTAACCGAACAGCCGTTCCGCGCTCTTGTTCCAACTGGTGACAACGCCGTCGAGAGTTTTGCTGACGATCGCGTCGTCCGAGGAACCCACAATCGCGGCCAGCAGATTGCCCGTCAGTTCGGCCTGTTTGCGCTCCGTAATCTCCAGCAGCATGTTGATGCCGCCGCTCACTCTACCGTCCGCATCGCGCAGCAACCTGGGATACGGCATGAACCAGAAACGCGTGCCGTCCGGCCGCTCGGCAATCGTTTCCACGCCCTCCACGATGCGCCCTTCCTTCAGCGCAATGGCCATCGGGCACTCGTCGTGCCGCATGGGAGTGCCATCCGGCCAGAAAAGTTTCCAGGTCACGCACCAGTGATCGGTGCCAAGTTCAGGGGTTCGCCCTGATAGTTTCGCCGCGGCGGGATTGAAGTGTGTGAGCCGGCCTTCCGCATCCGTCGTGTAAATCGCCGCCGGAAGCGCGTCGATCATTTCGCGAAAGCGCCGCTCGTTTTCATGCAACAGTTCGTAAATGCCCAGCAGTTCGTCATGCCGCTCGGTCCGCGCGTGCAGGTCCCTCAGTTTCGCCAACAGTTCGTCCGTGCTTTCTGGTTCAATTGATTTCCCCAGAAACGGTTCATCCGGACGCAAAAGATTCCCCGGCGTGTTTTGTGAGAAGGACGCGCGTCGCGGTTCCGCCATTACTGACCCCCAAGTTCATCAAGGTTGAGGTGTATAAAATGGAACAACTAAAATACTAGTCCTCCGCCTCGCGCAATGTCAATGCGTTCGCAAACGCCCAAACCTCGCCCTTCCCCCTTGCACTTGGGCGTCACTTTCAGATTCGCATTCCTTATGCTGAGTTATCCCGCCGCTTCGCACTTTGCCGGCCGCGCCGCTTGTCCGCGGAGCCATGTGCCGCCTTTTCAATGACTTCCCGCGCCGACCTCGCCATGCGCGGCCTTGCCATCGCGGTCCTCGCGCGCGCCAGAGCCTTTTTATTCCGCCTCGATTTTGTGCTCATGCCCGGAACAAGTCTCCGTAACTATCAGAATCGCGGAATCAATATGTTTAACGAACGACATTCACTCCCCGAAGCATCCGCGGTTCTCTTCGACCGCGGGACCCCCGCGTTCCTTCCCGCAATACATGCGTTATAATGGAGTCCCGCCCAGAGAGGAAACGAAACATGCACAAAAACAAATACGCGAGCCTCGCCTCCTTTTTCCTGGCCGCTGCATTTTTCTTATCAACAATAACGGTGGGCTGCGCTGCTCGAGGTTCCTACCGCGTCTATGACCCGGAATATCGCGATTATCATCGGTGGAATAACAATGAAGTTGTGTACTACCAGAGGTGGGAAGTTGACACTCACCGGCGTCACGAGGACTTCCGCCGCCGCAATCGCGAGGAGCAAAACGAATATTGGACCTGGCGCCATCATCATGAAGGCGGCGGCGACCAGCACTAATCTGTAGCTCACGTCCCGCCCGGCGCCTTATGCCGGGCTGACGTGAGGCTTTTACGCAATCACGTCCGCGCACGCCTGCTTCAATCGTGCAGCAGCACATTCAATAGCGACCCGTGCACCTGCATTCCGCCGTTGTACTTGATGAATCCCATCTTGCGGAATTTGTTCATGAAGAAGCTGATGCGCGAGCGCGTCGTCCCCACCATCGACGCCAGCGTCTCCTGACTCACTTTCGGGATGGTTGATTCGGTCGCGCCCTCGCGCCCATAGCGCGCCATCATCAACAGCGTCCGCGCAAGCCGCTTCTCGCTCGAATTGAACAACTGATCGACCAAGTCCGCTTCCACGCGCGCCTTCCGCGTCAGCAAATACGTCATAAAATAATCTGAAAAGTCGCGCTGCTGATGCAGAGCCTTCGTCATCCGCCGGTTCTCGATGCGGACCAGCACGCAATCGCTCGCCGCCGTCGCCGTGGACATGCACACTTTCATGCCCGCGATTCCGTCCTCGCCGAAAAAGTCCGTCGGCCCCAGGATTCCAACCACCGCTTCCTTCCCGTCTTTCGACGTCACCGACAGCTTCACGGCGCCTTCGCGAATGTAATACACATACTTCGACGGGTTGCCTTCCGTGAAAACCACGCCGCGTTTCGCGTGCTTTTCGAGTGTGCCGTGGACGTTCGCTCCATCCAAAAGCGCCAGCGGATCGAAAGCGCCTTTGCCCCGCTGGCTCCCCTTCTTGACCTTCACGCCGTTTTTGCCTGTATTCACCTGGTCCGGAATCCTCCCTGAGATATTTATTTCGTGTAACATAAACGCTCCTCAAGACAATTTCTGTCCAAAATTGAACATCGCCCCGCCAATTGCCAAAATCTTTTCGGCCCGAGCGCAAAAATAGCGCGTGCAATTTACGCCTGGGAGTTTGAACAGGAGGAATCGGCAGGAGGAATCGGCTAAACGAACGCGCTCTGCCTTGCTATTGCGTTGGATGCGCCTGCGGGACGGCAGAGCTGTCTCGAACGTGTAACCGGAAGGTTTCGCAACGAGGTTTGCACCCAACATCCCGCCGCTCCATTCAACCAGATTCAACTCCTGGCGGCGCGTGCTTTATCTGACTGCGTGTACTCTGCCGGGCCTTTTGCATTCGACGACCGCATCGGGAACCCCGGGGCCACCGTCAAATCACACTCGCCAATCATCGTCGAACGCATGACTATCAGTCGCTAGTGCGTGCCGGATGCTCGATGGCTTCCGGCGGTCTGTACACAGTCAGCTTCACGCCGCCTCTACATGCATTATAGCTCACTCCCCCGCCCCCCGCAAATCGCGGGAGCCGGTGATCTCTTTACAAATTCTTCAAAATAACTCGGCTCTTATTCTCGGCTCCTTGTGATCATGACCAACGTTACATGCTCAATGTCACATGCTCGACGTTACACGCTCGAGCGCTGCAGGCCCACGGCGAATTTGCCGTCCGGCAGGCGCTGGCAGTACACGACGCGTCCCGTCCACTCAAAGTGCCCTTCCGTCGAGCCACTCAAAGTGCCCTTCCGTCGAGCCTACACGCACCGATTTCCCCGCTTGCCAAACTCGGCTCGCAATCACGCGCGCGCCGCGAGAGCTGACGTTTTCGGTATGCGCCATTTCCCACGGCGACGACTCCTCCTGAGCGATCAGGCGAACAGACACAACGACTCTCGCGCGTTGTTCGCTTCTGCCGGCTGGAGGGCGCACTTACGCTCCGCAGCAATGGACCACTCTTAACTCGGAGCCGGGTTCGCGGTTGTGGTTCAGTCCTGCCCTGAAGTTTCCAAAAACCACTCAATTTGTAGTTGCTGGCGCGCGACGCGTCAATCGAGCCTTTACCTGACAATTTCGGGGACGAAACAGCCGCCGTCTGCGGCTTCGGTTTTCATAGCAACGGCACCACTACAGCTTTTATGTCATCGAGGTTTTTGCGAATGTTGGCAAATTGTCCTTCATCGAAGAAATATGCTTCGTAGCGTGCTTGTTCACTACAATCTGAAAGACGTCGATAGCTTCGAAAAATTCTCCTGATCTTAGGGTCGCGTTGAATCATGCTGTCGCGTACCCTGTGGAGCCGATAATGTTTGCTGCTGTCCGCAAAATAGGCTTCAACATAATGCAACGCGGAATAGAAAGTCATCACGATGGCCCAATTGGGAGCGGAAGAAATACTTAGGTCTAATCGGAGCGCGAGCTTTTCGTTATCGTCAGCCTTCCTCAAGTGCTCCTGTTTTTGTGGCAAGGAACATCCTATCGCGCCAGAACCTCTTCCAGATCGGGATCGCTGATTGATTCTATCGAGGGGCGACCGCCTAGGCAGATAATGTGGAAGTCGAAATCCAGGTTACCGAACACATCGATGATGAGCTCTTCTCGGTCATAAACTCTTTCATTCACATCCATATCGAAATTATCTATGCCCACGTAAATTTCTAGTGCGCTACCGGCCTGTTTCATGAGTATTGAGCGCACCTCTTTCACATCAGCGATGAGCCATGCTAGAAACTGTTTGAAATTGGGAATCAATTGTACGTGCTCCTGCGTTCTGTTCCTGGCGTTGGAAGATGTTTCTATCCTTTCCATCACAACATTCTGCGCTTTGGACACGCCGGGTACGTGCGAATCAACGCGATATCGCGCTGTCAGCGGTGCCGACCATGACGGGGTAGAAACAGATTCGCAGGCGTTAGCATTTGCTGTTACGGATTCCATATCGCTTAACCTACCTTTTTCTTCAGCTGGTCCGGCACATCGGTGGCGACCACATTTGATGCATTTACCAAGTACATCGGATCACCATTAGGCAGATACTCGTCCAGCCGGATAATGCTGGCGGCCACGCATTTCAATTTGAGCTTAGTGCCGTCTCCCAGTACATAAATATTCCAAGACTCACGCTCGGTCTCGAACTCGATCTCTTCGCCCATGATTTCTCTTCCGCCGACATTGAATTGCTTTTTCATGCTTCTAGGCAGATTGCCCCCTGCGCAGAGTTACAAGCAATTTTGATGCCTCGCAAGCATTATCGGATGCAACATGTTGAGCGTAAAGGAACAAGATGCCTCCTAACGGCGCGAAGGTTAACACAAGACCCACTGAGATAGGGCAAAAACTTGCACCTTCTGGGTAATTGCTTGTCGGACGAGTTCTTGCCACGAATTCCGTGGAAACCGTTCATCTTCCCCTGCTCACAAAATACTTCCTCGGCGGAAACAATCCCGAGCGATCGAATTCGCGCCCGCAGGCCTTCTTCACCTCGGCGCACCAATAATCAAACGTCCCTGCCGCGATGCCGACCAGCGTGATCGCGCGCCTGTACTCCACGCCCCACAAAAAATAGATGCGGAAGAGTTTCAGCCGCCCTTTCCACTCCGGACGCCGCAGCGCGCGCTCCGCAATCGTCTCGAAATCCGCCACGTACATTTCCGCGCGCACGCGGTCCGGACGCCACTGGTATCCGCCCGACGGCAAATCCAGTTTCACAGAGGCTATATGACCGCCCACTCCGTCAGGCCCGCTCAAAAATCCTCGCAGCCCGCGATACCGCGCATGACATACCTCGAACATTTCCTGCGCTTTCATCGTCCCTCCGCTAACTACGGTTGCCCGCCTCGGGCGCGGCTCGCCTGCCGAAGGCCGTGCTGGCCCTCCGACGTTCTAGCTCCAAATTGTGTTTTCCGTTACATGACGCGCATCACTCCGGTCTCGATTTTCGAGTTTCGCTTTTCGAGTTTCGTTTTTCCGCTTTTGCCGAGTTTCCAGACTCAGTTGCGCAAACAATCGTCATCGCTAACCGTATCAATCGTCTCGACCCACGTGTCGAAGCACTCCTGCCACCCTTGCAAATACCCACGCGAGTATTCGACGGCCAGCTTCTGCTTTTCGCGCTGGACGCGCTGCAAATCGAAAACGTCATGCTTCTCGCGCGTCGGCGCGCGCCACGCGACGCCCATGCGCCACGCAAGCTCGCGCACGCCGCGCGCCAGCCAGTGCAGCGGCGCAGGAAAAAACACGCCGACGCGTCTCCGCGGCTCATACCACGCCAGCCGCCAACCGCGAGGCGCTCGCGCGCCATGCCCCAGATCGCACCGCACGATGCCCCTCATGTTTTCCTCCTCCCGCTTCGCAAGCCGCCGCCATCCGGCCCTGCTCCCACGTACAATTCCGCCCGCAGGGCTGCTTCTCGCAGCGCTCTCTCGTTTTGCCTGAACCGAAACGCGTCCGAGGGCGCATAAGGCCGCGGCGACGCGCGATTGTCGCAGCGATTCTGGCTGAACGGTTGCCCCACAGGCCCTCCGCGCACGTTTGCGCATTGCACGTTTG
>JBOGNJ010000071.1:0-1673 GCA_050746905.1 Candidatus Acidiferrales bacterium | reverse complement strand
TTGGAGAGCATGCGAGCGTGTGGCCGGGCGTGGTGATTCGCGGTGACGTTCACTACATTCGCATCGGCGAGCGCACGAATGTGCAGGATGGGTCGGTGTTGCACGTGATGCGCGACGAGCATCCGCTCGTCCTCGGTGACAATGTGACCATTGGCCACGGCGTGATTTTGCACGGCTGCACGATTGAGTCGCGCTGTCTGATCGGCATGGGCTCGATTATTTTGAATGGCGCGCGGATTGGCGCGGGGTCGATTGTCGCGGCGGGGACGCTGGTGACCGAAGGCGCGATTGTGCCGCCGGGGAGTTTGTTCATGGGGCATCCGGGGAAAGTGCGGAGGGCGCTGACGGACGAGGATCAGCGGTCGATTGATAATTACGCGCAGCGGTATGTCGAATACGCGAGCACGTATAGGAAAGAAGTGGCGAGTGACCCTTCGCTGAGACACTCAGGGCAGGCAAGTGACGAGTAACGAGCAGGCAAGGAAAAACGAAAACAGGTCCCTCACCGCCGTTCGCGGAAGGCGCGACCGGGTTCGGGATGACAGGTTGGGGTTTTCAGCGGGATGTTGAAGTGAGGTCGAAGTGAGTGAAGGGACGAAACGCGAAAAGGACGGTCGGCCTCTGAAAGAGACGCGACGCCAGTTCCGCGCCATCAAAGGCACGCGCGACATCCTGCCTCCCGCGACGGACCTCTGGAACTGGTTCGAGAAGACCGCGCGCAGCGTCATGGAGTCGTACAACTTCGCCGAAATCCGTCTCCCCGTTTTCGAGGAGACGGAGCTGTTTGCGCGCTCGATTGGCGCGGATACGGACGTTGTGTCGAAAGAAATGTACACATTCATGAATCTTCCGGACCTGTCGGAGCCGGGCGAAGCAGATAAACTGATGAGCTTCGTTTCCCTGCTCGCCAAGAAGGGTCAAACATCGGAAGGAAGTCAGAGTTTTTCGGCTCCGGAGCGACTCCGAGAATCCTGGGAATCCCTCCGATACTCAATTACCCTGCGTCCCGAGGCGACAGCCTCCGTCGTGCGCGCCTACATCGAGCATGGGATGCAGATGTTGCCGGGCGACGCGAAGCTCTACTACATCGGGCCGATGTTTCGGCGCGAGCGGCCGCAGAAGGGGCGCTATCGGCAGTTTTACCAGATTGGCGCGGAGATACTGGGGACGTCGGACGCGCCGGCGATTGACGCGGAGCTGATTCAGATGCTGACGGATTTGCTGGGGCGCTGCCAGATCGAAAAATACACACTGCTGATTAATTCGATTGGCTGCCTAAATTGCAGGCCGCAGTATGTCGAGAAACTGCGGGCGGAATTGCGCAAGCCCGAAATTTTCAGCAGGCTTGGCGCGGACAGCCAGAGGCGCGTCGAGACGAATCCGCTGCGCGTGATGGACTCGAAGCTGCCCGAGGAGCAGCCCATCATCGAGAAGCTGCCGAAAATTTCGGAGCACCTCTGCGAAGAGTGCCGCACGCACTACGAAAAGCTGAAACTCGAGTTGACTCTGCGCGAAGTCGCCTTCACGGAATCGCCCCGCCTGGTTCGTGGCCTCGACTATTACATGCGCACCACGTTTGAGATTACGAGCCCGATTCTGGGCGCGCAAAATGCGTTGTGCGGGGGCGGGCGCTACGACGGGCTGGTGGAAATGCTCGGCGGGCCGAAGGGAAT
>JBOGNJ010000070.1:0-17622 GCA_050746905.1 Candidatus Acidiferrales bacterium | reverse complement strand
CGACAATGGCGCCGAGAATCTGCGCGATGCAATAAAACAGTGCGCTGATTGAGCCGATTTTTCGCGTGACCCAGCAGCCGATGGTGATTGCGGGGTTGAAATGCGAGCCGGAGACATGAACAAGCGCGCAAATCAAAATTGCAAACGTAAGGCCGCGGACGAGGGCGATTCCGGTTGACCCCAGGCCGGCGGCTCCGCTGGAGCGCAAGCTCTCGTCGATACAGATCGCGCCGACGGAGAAAAACACCAGGAAGAATGTGCCGATGAATTCGGCGAGCAATCTTTGCCAGATGCGGTACATGTTCCTCCCGCGGATGTTCAGCGCGCTTGCCGTTAGGCCGCGATTCTAGCAGGAGTGTGATGAAATTCGGAAATATTGCGCCGCGAGGGAAAGAGCCGCCGCGCTTGACACTTACACAAGGCATGCGATAAGGTTCACGTATTGAGAATGAGTCTTAGTATCATAAATCCGGTGAAAGGCGCGACGGCGCGGCGCACGCGCGAGAGGGAATTGATTTTTGATTTTGTCGAAACGCTGCGCGGGCATTTTTCGGCGGATGATTTGCTTTTCGGGTTGCACCGGCGCGGACGGCGTGTTTCGCGCGCGACGGTGTACCGCACGCTCGACTTGCTGGTGGATCACGGGATGCTCCAGCGCGTGCCGGTGAATCAGGGCGGCTTCCTCTATGAACATATCCACGGACGCGCGCAACATGCACATCTTTATTGCCTGAGCTGCGGAGGGCTGGTGGATTATCCGCTGCCGTCGCTGGGATTGATACCGCGGCGCGTTCGGAGGCAAGCCGGTTTCGAGACGGAGCATATGCTGGTGCGCGTTTGCGGGTATTGCAAACGTTGCCGCAACAAGCGGCGAGGGAAAACGGGGAAGGGGTAGTGCGAGGATTTTGGTAATGGGTCAGTTTGAATTTCGACCCCTTGTGTCACGATCAAGAAAATTCAAACTGATCCACTACTAGGATTTTGACAGGCTTGTGCGAATTTTACGGAGTTCAATCAGACGGAGGAGGAACGGAGCATGGGAAAAGTAGCGCGGGAAATGGTGGTGAATGCGGGCGTGAATGTGGACGAGCTGGTGAAGAAGCTGGTTCGGGCGGCGTCGGCGGAACTGACAACGTTTTACTACTACACAATTTTAAGGGTGAACGCGATTGGATTCGACGGAGAAGGGCTGAAGGAGATCATTGAAGACGCGCGAATTGAGGACCGGAATCATTTTGAGGTGTTGACGCCCCGGATTTACGAACTGGGCGGGTCCTTGCCGCGCGACGTGAAAGACTTTGCGAAGGATGCCGCGTGTCCGGATGCCTATCTGCCGAAGGATCCTCGCGACATCAAGGGGATGCTCAACGTGCTTGTGGAGGCGGAACGCTGCGCCATTCGCGTGTACACGGAAATTTGCGCGATGACGGCGGGCAAAGACCCGCGGACGTATGACGTGGCGCTGGCGATTCTGCACGAGGAAATCGAGCACGAGGCGTGGTTCTCGGAGTATCTCGGCGAAGGGCCTTCGGGACATTTCCGGCGCGGATTCCCGGGAGAGTCGCCGTATTGCGCGAAGTTTATGGTGGTGCCGAAGGGATAGGAGATCTGCACGTGTGCCGCCGGGGTTGCTCGCGCAGTCTCGGCGGCGTTCTCGTCGCGCAAAAGAGTAAAGGCAAAGACACACAGGCTGAAGCCTGTGCCACTCCAACCATGACGCAGAATCAGGCCGATTAGTGATGCGGCGCGAATGTCGGAGCTAAAGCTCCGAGCCCTGAGAAATGGGAAATATGCAGCATGCGGGGCGGGCGGAGGGTGCGGAAGCATACCTGTCTGTAAAAGAGCGGCGTCGAGCCCGCCACCCACCACGGCGGGCAGGCGGCGGGCAGACCGCCGCACTCCAAAGCGCGGCCACCGCTACTGCTGAGGTACCATCGTGGCGGAAAATGAGTGGATCGAAGTGGCGCGTGTGGAAGATGTTCCGCCCGACACGGTGAGGGGCGCGCGCGCCAATGGGTGCATGCTCGCGCTCGTAAATTCAGGCGGAGTGGTTTACGCGCTCGATGGTGTTTGTCCGCATATGAAGGGACCGTTGTGGCAGGGGGCCGTGTGGCAGGGCCAAGTGGAATGTCCGTGGCATCATTATCGTTACGATCCTGCGACGGGGCGCAATACGTATCCCGCGAATATTTATCCTGATGATATGCCGGAATTGAAGGAGGACATTCAGCCGGTGTGCGCGTTTGCGGTGCGCGTGGAAGATGGGAAAATCCTGATGAAGTTTCCTGGTAGCACGGATGTCTAATGTCGCACCGGCAATTCGTCAATAAACGTGAGTATTCTTCAGGGGCTAAAGTCCAATCAACGTTGTGCCGTCTATGTCGGAGCTGAAGCTCCGACCCCCTGGGAAGAGGAAGATGGTCGGCCTGCGCTGCAGGCCGACGGCCGTCTACAGACGGGCCTACAAAAGCCACCCCGAAAAGCGAAACTCGAAATTCAAAAACCGCACCCTTAACACCGAAGGGTGCGGCACCCGGTACCCAGCGAGTTAGCGGACGGGGACGGCGACTGTGGCGGGGGCGGGAACGGGCGTTAGCCAGCCGTGGCGATCTTCCTTTGCGCCGCCGGTGAGGGCGTAGAATTCGTCCTGGAGCTTTTTGGTGATGGGGCCGCGCGCACCGTTGCCCACTTTGATTTTGTCGATGGAGCGTACGGGCGTGACTTCGACGGCTGTTCCGGCAAAAAAGACTTCGTCGGCGATGTACAACGTCTCGCGCGGAAGGACTTGTTCGGCAACCGGAATGCCCATTTCCTGGCAGAGAGTGATCATCGTGTCGCGCGTGATGCCCGGTAGGACGCAATTCGAGAGCGGCGGCGTGAGCACCTTGCCGTTGTGCACGACGAAGACATTTTCGCCCGAGCCTTCGCTGACGTAACCGTTCACATCGAGCGCAATTCCTTCCACGTAGCCATTGACCATAGCCTCCATGCGAATCAGCTGCGAATTCATATAATTCGCCGCGGCTTTGGACATTTGCGGCAGCGTATTTGGGGCGGAACGGTTCCACGAACTGACGCAAACGTCGACGCCGCTCTTAATCGCTTCTTCGCCGAGGTAGCGGCCCCAGTCCCAGCACGCCATGTAAACTTCAATTGGATTGGAGAAGGGATTCACGCCCGCTTCGCCGTAACCCCGCATGACGATGGGACGGATGTAGGCGGAGTCCATGTGATTCGTGCGGACGAGGTCGACCGCGGCCTGACAAGTGTCGTCAACGGAAAAAGGAAAATCCATGCGGTAAATGTGCGCGGAGTTGCGAAGGCGTTCCATGTGTTCGCGGAGACGAAAGACGGCAGGGCCCTGCGCGGTCTTGTAGCAACGAATGCCTTCGAACACGGCAGTGCCGTAACTGACGACGTGGGCCACAACGTGGATTTGCGCGTCGTCCCAGTTAATGAATTTGCCGTTGTGCCAGATTTTTTCGGTTTTCTTCAGGCTCATTGGTGCTCCCCGCGGCGCGTTTTGAAGTGATTCAGCGAACGTGCGCATTATAGCACACGGAATTTTCGCGAGCGGTGAAGCGAAACCGTTTGCCGCGGGGGCGCGTTCCGTCCAATTTGGACTACGGAGCCCTTTTTTGAGGCGAGGCAGCGGCGGGTGGCGCGGCGCGCTGCTGCATCATTTGGAAATCGTTGCGTATTTCCTGGAGGCGGTGGCCGCGAAGCACTTCCCAGCCGCCCAGAAGGAGGAACGGGATGAGCGCGGCGGTGGCCCACAATTTGGCTTTACCGCGGATTTTCTCTTCGGGCTCCCAGCGGAAAAGTTGGCAAGATATCACAAACGCAAGAATGAGGCTGACCGCGAGCGCGACGATGTCTTCGATAACTTCGTGGGCGCCCGCGGCATGCAGCATGGCGCCTTCGAGGCCGGTCGCCAGGTACGTCGCAGGCAGGAACAAAGTGACCTTCTGAACCCAGCTGGGCATGAAGGCGAGGGGAATTGTGGCTCCAGAAAGAAACAGGAAGAGCGACCAGATGATGTTGTTGATGACCGTGGTCTCCTGCATGTCATTTGTGACGCTGGCGACGATGAGTCCCATCGCGGAAAACGTTGCCGCGCCGATGGAAACCAAGAAGAAGACGGCCAACAAATTACCCCAGGTAGACATGTGAAAAACAAAACGGCAGATGAGGAACTCGAGAATTACCGTGGGGAAGACCAGAAAATAATTCGAAATGATGCTTGAGGCAAGCATTGCGCCGGGGCCGATCGGGGCCAGGTGGAAACGGCGGAGGATTCCCTGTTCGCGAAACATCACCAATTGCATGCTGAGGCCCCAGAACGCTCCCATGACCGTTACGGTGAGGACGGCTCCCAGCAGGTAAGGTATGATCGCGACATTGCCACGGCCGAAAAAAATGATGTAGCCGAAGAGGAATCCGACGGGCATAGCCATGCTGAAAAACAGGAAGGTGCGGCTGCGGACGGCGAGCCGCATGCGCATCTTTGAAAGAGTCCACGTTTGATTTACCAAGTGCGGGAATCTCCTAGTTCCCGGAGTAGAAGCCTCAGGTCAGTCGGGCCAAAAGGCCCGACGGGACGTGAGCCACAAGCGGCGGTTCGCGCTGGTGTGCGCGGCGAAATGAACCAAGCAAGATTTCACAGGAAGGGGCGCGATGTCAAATCATGGCGCGCAGATGTGATGGGACAGTTTGAATTTCGACCCCTTGTGTCACGATCAAGAAAATTCAAACTGACCCGCTACCCGCGCAGAGATACATTCGTTCCGGTTTCGTGCGCGCTTTCTTGCCGGCGGAAAATCTCCTCAAGAAATGAGGGAATTTCGAAGACGGCGCGATTCGGATGCAGTTCCGCATTGTGACGGTATAAAGCGAACGCGCCAGGATTCAGGAGCTGCTCGACCGCCGGAACAGTTTCGCGGAAGCTTTTTAGGGACAACCCTACGTTTTGCTCGACGACCCACCGTGCGTTATATCGTTCCTGGGGCAGCGTCCATGCGTTGCATTCGACGAGCACCGGCAGTTGCTTCGCAAGGCCTAGGACAGGCTGCCGGGCCCGGGTTTGCCTATGAAGAGCTACTGGGAATGCACTTCCTGAGCGACGTCCTGGGCCCACTTCCTCAGCTCATTTAGCAGCGTCGCGCTCATGTCAATTCCCCCCTTTTGCTTCGCCGTGCACCCATCACTCCGCAGCCCAGCGCCACAAGCGCGAGGCTCGATGGCTCGCTCACAGGGCCGGGGGGCGGGCCGCCAGGCGTGAAGCTCGTAACGTACATCTGCAAATCAATTGCGTCGCCCGTGTAAACCCACGACCCGTTGCAGGTTATCGAAACTGCTCCACTGACCCATCCAACGCCTGTGCCTTGCTGTCCGTCATAGGAAGTTAAGTCCAGCGTCCCGACCCAGCCAATGTCCAACTCCTCAGGAGCCTGACACGCATAATCGTCAAACCAGGTGCCGAAAGAAGAATCCTGCGGAGAGAATTGACCGTCAATGGAGAAGCCGCTCACGGACGCGAAGCTGAAGACTCCGCTGTACATTTCCCCGCAGGGGGAATGCCAGCACTCTTCCTTGTAGGTGCCAATGCCCAGATGCATGTCCATGTCGGCGTTCGAGACATAGCAGCCGAGGCCATCGCCGCATCCAGTTGCGAAAGCCATGCCGCTGTAGGTGAAAGAAGTAACCGGAGCAGGACTAGCGTGCGCTCCAAGTGCCAACAATAAAAAGGCCGATACCGCTATCAGCAGCTTATTCATTGGACTTCTCCTCTTCGTTCATTGTACAGACTCCTTATCATCTATATGCGAATTATTGCTTCGCATTATAACCTATTCGCATAGCCTCAAACGTATAACAACCTATTTTCTCGTTGGAAGTGATCCGAGGGTTCGATTATCTTCGGGGTAAACCCATCCGCCTCAGTTCTTGGCAGGGTTCTCGATATGTTGGATAACGACAGTATCCACCGGCGCCGTGGCAGGTTGCACTTTCAGCCCAAGCTGCTCCCGGAGCGCGGTGAACAGCGACGGGCCAGAGGGCTCGGGGGGGCGCTGCACTTTGATTGCGTTGACCACCCATCGCGGGCATTGCCATTCCGGGAGGCATTTTCGGTGTCCAATGGAGCCTGAAGCTGTAACTGCCGTGAAGACCGGTTTTGTCCACCAGCACCCGGCTCCTTAGCTCCGGGCTGGCCGAAAGGACCCCGACGAAGGTACGGAAGTCGCACTTCACGTCCAGCCAGCGCCCCTTCCCCGGACCAATGTCGGTTATTCGGCAAGACCGGCCGTCGGTTTTATCTTCGGCGATCTTTGGGCCATTCTTAGCCAAAGCCAGATCAAAGACGGGAAGCACCTTCGTCCCGTGCTTCATCCCTAGCTTGAAGCGATTTTTCAGTAGGGAGCGAAATACCTGCTTGATTGCGTCCGTCCCGGGGACCTCGGGGGCATACAGAAGAGCTGACCCTACGCCGTGAAGAGGCCGCTTGACTTGATCCGATAAGGATTTCGGCAGCTCCGCGTCAATACTAAACACGTCAGTCTTCATCCAGTCCGGCCCGCCCAGGATTTGGGACGGCTTTAGTGGATACTTCTCGCCGTATGCGAACATGACCATGTCGATCGCGGAGTCCGTCGCGACGAATCGATCTTTAGAAAGCGTCATTGCACAGCACGCGGTGCGGTCATTCAGCTTGATTGAGGCGGTCTTAAACGAAGGATTTTGCCCGTTGCTCGCTTCTGCCCCGTGAGTCCCACCTTTCGATGCACAGCCCTCCGTGCCCACGGCAAGCGGTATCGCAATCGCTAGGGCTACGGCGCCGAGCAGCAATTTTCTCTCCGGTGTCAGCCCCTGGCCTATATGCCGAGACATGATGTGAACGATCCGCCTCTTGAGTTCGAAATAGTTCCTTGCATTCACTATCCCTCCCACCGTAAGGCGCCAGGACGGGGTACTTTCGGGCGTTATTCGCGGAGGCGGCGGCCTGTCAATTCGAGGAAGACATCTTCGAGTGAGGGCGAAAACATTTCGAGGCCTTGCAGCTCGACGCCTTCCGCCTCCAAATGCTTAACCAGGGCAACGATGGTTTGTGTGGGCTTGCTCGAATGCAAAAGAAACGTGTCTTCCAGTTTGCGGCAATCGGTGACGCCTTCGAGTTTGCTTAGCGCGCCATCCACGGGCGACCGGCTGAGGCGGACTTCGATACGCGTGGTGCCGGCGGAGCGCTGCTTAAGTTCGCGCGGCGTGCCGAGGGCCATGACGCGGCCGTAATCGACGATGGCGACGCGGTCGCAGAGGCGCTCGGCCTCTTCGATATAGTGGGTGGTCAAGAGAATCGTCTTCTTTTCTTTTTTTAATTCTTCCAAGGTGTCGTAAATCTCGCGGCGCACTTGCGGGTCAAGACCGGCGGTCGGCTCATCGAGGAAAATCGCGCGCGGATTATTTACAAGGGCCAGGGCGAGCGCGAGGCGCTGTTTTTGTCCACCGGAAAGCTGGTTGTAGAAGGCGTTGCGTTTTTCTTCGAGCTGAAAACGTTTCAGGAGCTCTTTTGTGTCGCGCGGATTGCGGTAGAAATGCGCGAACATTTCGAGGGTTTCCTCGACGCGCATTTTGTCCGGAAGGGAAGTGGATTGCAGAGCGGCGCCAAGGACGTGTTTCATTTCGACGGCGCTTTTCTGCGGATCGAGGCCGCAAACGCGAACCGCGCCGCGATCGGGCGTACGGAGGCCTTCGAGAATTTCAATCGTGGAAGTTTTGCCGGCGCCGTTTGGCCCGAGGAGGCCGAAGAGTTCGCCTTCCTGAACCTCGAAGCTGACGCCGCGCAACGCCTCGACTGCGCCGTAGTTCTTGTAGAGGCCTTCGACCTGGATGACTGGTTCTGCCATGGGCTTGGTGCGTCGCGACTTCAGATTGCTACTTGATTGAAGCTATTTTTTATCACATCGGGTGCTGTTTGCGCGAATCGGGTTTCGGGCGCTGCTGCTTTCGTGAGTTTTTTGGACGCGCTTTTGGCCGCAGCTTTGTTGGTTGGCGGGTTGGTTGCCACTGATGCGCGGCCATGTCAACAGACATGCCGGCGAATTGAGTACCTTCGCTTTCGAGCAAGCGGCGCTGCTTGCTGCCATATGGTTCGCGGGGCAAAAGCCTGCCTCCTGCTCCTACGACGCGGTGCCATGGGATGCCTTGTCCTGCGGGGCAGCCGGCGATAGCGTAACCGGCCGTGCGCGCTCCGCCGGGCAAATGAAGCATTTGCGCAAGTTGGCCGTAAGTAACCACACGGCCGCGCGGGATGCGTTTTACAAGGTCGTAGACTTTGTTCCAGCCACCTGTATTTTTTGCCATGTGATGCTGGACCTCTCCGCCGAAGTAATAGGACTGTCAATGTCCGGTAATGGGTCAGTTTGAATTTTGACTCCTTGTGTCACGATCAAGAAAATTCAAACTAACCCACCAGGCAATGTCCTGAATGAATATTCAGAATGCTTTTCAAAAATTGCGCATCTAATTGCTAGAGGTGAAGCCCGCCTGATTCGCGGATTCACTTCGCGCTTCCCAACTCTGCCGAGAATCCCTGCGCAACTCATGCCAGTTTTGACGCTTCCTTGCTAATTACCGATACGATGCAACCCTGGAACGAGGGAGGCATCATACCATTGACGGCGTAGTGGACAGAACATACACTACAGCATATTGAAAGGATTTAAGGGGCGACTGTGGCGTTCGTACGGCGCAAGGGGAACTCCTACTACCTGGTGCACAACGTGCGCCGCCGCGGGAAGGTGGAACAGCTTTACCTGGCCCGGCTGGGAGAGCGGCCGCGTATCACCGATGAGGTGGTGCGCGAGGTATCGCGCAACCATCCGATGCTGGAATTGGATTGGTCGCGGGTGCGGGAGGATGTGAACAGCCGGGTGGAGCTGTTCGATCCAGGGTCTCCCTATGTGAAACAGTTACTGAATTCGTTGCGGCTGCTCAATCTGGATTTGGCGGATCTTTCGCCGCCGCTGCTGTTGCTGCCGGACCAGGGGAATTCCGGCCATGATCTGGTGACACAGCTGAGGCTGTTACGGTCCACGGTGGATATCAAGCTGGAGCAGTTTGAGCGCGTGAAACCACGCGTTTTTGAAGGGAACCGGAGATACCGGTAGGGGGGAGAAATACCATGACCCGGGCACAACATTTGGATCCCACGCAACGCAGCCGGGAGTCTCGGGAATTCGAGACGTCATTACGGCGCAAAATTGTGGGCCAGGAAGAAGCGGTACAGTCGGTGGTGGACCTGTATCAAGTGTTTCGGGCGGGATTGAACTCGCCGGGGCGCCCGGTGGGGAATTTGCTGTTCCTCGGGCCGACGGGCGCGGGGAAAACGCGCGTGGTGGAAGCTACCGCCGAAGTGATATTTGGGGATCCTCGCGCGGTAATCAAAGTGGATTGCGCGGAGTTCCAGCACTCGCACGAAATCGCAAAACTGATTGGTTCGCCTCCGGGATATCTGGGGCACCGCGAAACGCATCCGCTGATTACCCAGGAGGCGCTGGCGCAATATCACACGGAGAAAATCAAACTGTCGTTTCTGCTATTCGACGAAATCGAGAAAGCGTCGGATGCGCTGTGGCAGTTGCTGCTGGGGATTTTGGACAAGGCGACGCTGACTTTGGGGGACAACCGGCGCGTCGATTTGTCGCAGACGATGATTTTCCTTACGTCCAACCTGGGCGGAACAGAGATTACGGAACTGATGACCGGCAAGCTGGGGTTTGCGCCTATGAACGCGGCGGACACTCCGGCGCGGCTGGAACAGAAAATCGAGCGCACGGCAGCGGACGCGGCGAAGCGCAAGTTCTCGCCCGAGTTCATGAACCGGCTCGACAAAGTGGTGGTCTTTCATCCGCTGCGTGAACCGCAGCTCGAACAGATACTGGACATCGAGCTGGGGATGGTGCAGCAGCGCGTGCTGGAGACGGCGAAAGGGAAGTTCCTGTTCCGCGTGACGCAGCCGGCGCGGGAATTTCTGTTGAAGGAAGGCACGGACCTGAAATATGGCGCGCGGCATTTGAAACGCGCGATCGAACGCTACCTTGTGTACCCGCTGGCGAGTTTGCTGGCGACGGATCAGATCCATCTTGGCGACGTTTTGTCGATTGACTGGGACGCGGCCGGGAATTGCCTGCTGTTTTGGAAGGAGGCCGAGGGCGCGTTGGTAACGGTCGAAGCGCCGACGCCTGGACTCGCTGCGGCGGCGGCGGCCGACGAAGACGGCCACGGCCGCGAAATTCCCGCCGCGCCGGTTCCGGCAACGGTCGAGGCTTTGCCTGCGGTGGCGCGGACGTTGCGTCCGGCGGCGCACCAGGCTGCTCCGTCCGAGGAAGGTCGCGCGCGGAAGACGAGGAAAGAGCTCGCATAGGAGCTAAATGGTCTGCGCGGCGATTCAGTGACTACGGACCTCAGCGGCTAAAGCCGCACGGATTTTGCGCCTTTACGCACGGCTGAAATCGTGCCCTGACGCAAAACCAGGTTAATGACACAGACTCTGAAGCGGTGCCCTGACGCACAACCGGATTAATCGCACAGACTCTGAGCCTGCCCTGAGGCAGCACTTACCGCAGGCCGTGCCCTGACGCGGACCCTTATAAGATATAAGACGAGTTCTGTCATCTTTGTACTTCGGATTGCCAGGGCCTTAGCATTCCTTCCTGAGACGTTCATTTACGCACTTACACACGCCGCCCCAGTTTTCCCGGGCTTGCGTCTGCAAGGTGGTTACCCGCGAAACCTTCCACGGGATTGCGCCATCCAAGCCACTGACGTCCTGATTGCACCTGTTATTATTGCGGAATTGCTGTCTGCGGAGAGGCGATGAAAGTGGCGCGCAGGGGCGCAGTTCGTCTTACTGGCGGAACGAAAGCGGCGAAGGCGGCAAACCCAGAGCAGATCCCTCACCGCCGTTCGCAACGTTTGTTATGTGGCTGCCGCCACAGCCCGGGCGACCGGGTTCCCTTCGCCAAGACGCTCAGGGCAGGCGGGATGACACGGACGACGTGTCACTTCAAATCTGCAGGCAAAGGGTCGCCCCAGATGTAATGCGCGAACCAGTTCCAGTTCTCCTGCGTGACGGCGCGCTGCTCTTTCGGCTTGGTGATGGGATGGCCGAAGCCTTCGTAGAAAACGAGCTTCACGGGCACGCCGCGGTCCTTGAGGCCGCGATAAAGCTCGAAGGAATCAGGGACGGGAACGCGCGCATCCTTGCTGCCCTGTTGAATCAGCGTGGGCGTGTGCGCGTGGTTGATGTAAGTGATGGGCGAGGTCTTGCGGTAAATTTCCGGGTCGCTCCACGGCGTGGCGTGCAAATACTGGCGCGTGAAGGGCGTGATGTCGGTGTTGACGTAGTAGGTCATCCAGTCGGAAATGCCCGCGCCCACGGAGACAGCGCAAAAGCGGTCGCTGAAAGTGGTGATGAATGCGGAAATGTAGCCGCCCTCGCTCCAGCCCATGGAAGTAACGCGCTTGGGGTCGATGTAGCCCTGGGAGATGACGTAATCGACGCCGGAAATCACGTCGGCGTAATCGCCCACGCCAAGATTGCGGACGTTGAGGGCGCGGAATTTCGCGCCGTAGCCGGCCGAGCCGCGATAGTTGGGTTCGAGGATGACGGCGCCGCGCGCGACGAAAAGCTCAATGGGATAGTAGCGGTCGGGCGAGCGAGTGGCGCGGCTGGTACCGGTGGGTCCGCCGTGAATTTCAACCATGAGCGGATATTTTTTCGAGGGATCGAAATTCGCGGGCTTGATGAGAATGCCTTCGATGGGCGTGCCGTCGCCGGATTTCCACTGGATCACTCCGCGGGTGGCGAGATGGAAATTGGCGTACTGCGCGGAGATGTCGGTGAGTTTTCTCGGCGCAAAGGAATCAACCGTCGCGCTAACCGGCGAAACGTAAACTTCTGAGAATTCATTATCGGCGGCTTTCATGAAGGCCATGGTCCCAAAATCGTGCGTGAAGGAAAACGCGGACGCGGCGATTTTATCCGGCGAGGTCACGCGGGTGATCGTTTCGCTCGCGGGATCAAGACGGAAAAGATGATTGTAGGTGCGCTGCTCGGCTTCAAAGTAGATTCCTTGCAGCGACCATTCGAGCAAGCGCAGGTCTTCGTCGAATTTGGCGGTGAGGATTTTCGGCGAGCCGCCGCCGGCGTCGACGACGTCAATGGCGGAATTGCTGAAGAAAAAATACGGATCGCCATTCGAGCTGTTGTAGGCGATTTGCGATCCGTCGGGCGACCACACGGGATTTTCGTTCGGGCCCGGCGTGCCGAGTTTCTTGAGCGATTTATCCGCGACATTCAAAAAATAAATGTCGCGGGTGCCGCCATCGGCGAGGGCAGGATCGCGCGCCGCGTCAAATGCGATTCGCGAACCGTCTGGCGACCAGCGGAAACTGCCCACGGTGAAATTGTCGCCTGAAGTAAGGCGCGCAGGCTTGGGGAGTTCGGCGCTCTCGGGCGAGAGAACGTCAATCACCCAGAGATGCGTCATAGTGTAATCGCCGTCGACGATTTGGTAGTCGCCGTATTTTTTCTTGCGCGCTTTGTGCTCCGCCGATTCGGGATCGGGCGCGGAAAATGCGATGCGCTTTCCGTCCGGCGCCCATTCGAAATTGCGCACGCCTGTCTCGGCGTTTGTGATTTGGCGCGCTTCGCCGCCCGTCGGCGAAATCAAATAAAGCTGCGTCATATCTTTTTTCGCGTCGGGAATCGAGGATGCTCGATCGGAAAGAAAGGCGAGCCACTTTCCGTCAGGCGACCATTGCGGGTCAGTGCTCGACTTTTTCCCTTCCGTGAGCTGGTAACTTTCTCCCGTCGCGACATTGCTGAGCCAGATTTGACGCACGAATGCGTTTTCGTCCCAGTCCGTGTGCGTGAGGAGATACGCGACGTAGCGGCCGTCAGGAGAAATGTGCGGATCAGAAACGCTCTTCATGTCGAGCGCCTGCTTGATCGACGGCACGGAAGAGCGCACGGATGAAAGCATGCTTGAAGGCCCGGGAATGGACTGCGTTTGCGCGGCGATGGTCGCGGGCAGCAGAACCAATGCGCAGAGTCCGCAAAGAATCGATGAGAACAATTTGCTCATTGCATTTCTCCTGGTTGCCGATGTTATGAAGCGGAATGATAGCAGAAAGGCAGCGATGAGTGACGAGTGACAAAGCAGTGACGAGTGGCCCTTCGTTTCTCAGGTAAACGAGTGATAAGTGAGAAGCGGCATTCTACCTTTGCAAAGAGCGCAAACGATCGGCCACGGCGAAACTTCAAGTCAAAAGCCGCAGAGCTTCAAAACCGAAAGCTCCGCGCTACCAAAAGCCCGAGATGGGTCAACGGCTTCTGCTTCTGCAAACGCGGGTTTACATTACATGCGGCGTCAACGGTATACTACGCAGTTTCGACGAGGAGAAATCATGAGGCGGCGATTGGCGGGGATTTGCGGCGCGGCGATTTTGATTGGCGCGATGTGCGTTGCGTCGAGCGCGGGCGGGGCGGATGCGAATGCGTTGGCGCGCGCCGTGGAGCAACCGGGAAGCAACCTGCAAACACAAAGCGTACAGGCTGAAGCCTGTACCACTGGAGGCGCCGGGTTGAATTGTGCGCCGAGTCGCGGCGCGGCCGAAATGCGCGAGGCGAAGTTGAATCTGGGAGCGCTCCGGATTACGCAGATGCAAAGCGCAGTCCAAGCGGGCGCGGGGGATTTGCAGTTGCTCCCGCGGCCGCGCGAGGTGAAGGAAGTCGGCGGCGCGGCGTTCTCGGTGACGCGGCGCACACGGATCGTGGTGAGCAGCGCGCTGGGCGGTAGGAATTTCGAGGGCGCGCAAATGCTGGCCGAAGAAATCGCGCAATGGATTGGCGCAGAGCCGAAAATCTCGGTCGAACGCGAGATGCCCGGCTCGTCCGACATGATTTACATTGGCGACGCGATGAAAGACGGCAAATTGCGCGACGCGCTCGAAAGGCAGGGTTTGTCGATGGGGCAGGGATTCGACGAGCAGGGCTATGCGATTTCGGCGGACAAGCGCCGCATATTGGTCGGCGGTGCGAGCGCGGAGGGCGCGTTTAACGCCGTGCAAACACTGCGGCAACTTTTGCGTCCCGCGCAAATGGAAGCGCGAAGCGAAACGAGGACAGAAACGAAGAACGAAAAGAAGGCCGGCGCGAGTCGCCAGAAGGAAAGTCCGACCGGCGAATTGAATTGTCCCGCGATCGCGATTCGCGATTGGCCCGCGATGAAGTGGCGCGGAGTGAGCATCGACATCAGCCGCGGGCCGATTCCCACGCTGAAATTCATGGAGGATCAGATTCGCGTGCTGGCGGGATTCAAGCTGAATATGTACGCGCTTTACATGGAAGATGTGTTCACGGTGCCGGGGAACGAGATTTTTGCGCCGCCGGACGCGTTGACGCCGGATGAGATTAGCGAGCTGGTTTCGTACGCGCAGAAATATTACGTGACGGTTGTGCCGGAGCTCGAAACGTACGGGCATCTGCACAACGTGCTGCGTTACGACATTTACAGCCAGCTTGCGGAAGTTCCTCACGGCTCGGTGCTGACGCCGACGCAGCCGGGAAGTTACGACCTGCTCGAGAAAATGATCGCGGCGATGGCTCCGATTTTCAAGGGGCCGTTTTTTCATATTGGCGCGGATGAGACATTCGAGCTCGGCCAGGGCCAAACGAAGGAACTGATCGCGGAGAAAGGGTTGGGGCAAGTCTATCTGGACCACATCGCGAAGTTGGACGCAATGCTGAAGCCGTATCACAAGCAGACAATGTTCTGGGCGGACATTGCCGAGAAGTTTCCGCAACTGCTGCCGACTCTGCCGAAGGACATCATCGCGGTGGTGTGGACCTATGGCAACAAGGATTCTTATGACGCGCGGCTTCAGCCGTTTCGCGCAGCGGGGCTGCCGCTTTTTGTTTCGCCGGGGATCAGCAATTGGCGGCGCGTTTATCCGGATTTCAACGGTGCGTATTTGAATATCCGCAATTTGACGCGCGACGGGCAGAAATTCGGAGCGCTGGGAATGTTGAACACGGATTGGAAGGATTGGGGCGAAGCGCTCGGCGGAATGGATTGGCCGGGATTTGTTTTCGGCGCGGCGTGCGCGTGGCAGCCGGGCGAATCGTCGATCGATGAATTTCGCGACAGCTACGACTGGGCTTTCTATCGCAACACGGACCATACATTTGAGGACATTCTGGATAAGTTGGCGGCGACGAATACGCTGCTCGACGGAGCGAAGCTCAACGGCACTTACACGTCGTACTTCTGGGCCGATCCGTTTTCGCAAGTGGGCGCGGATTACGCGGAGAAAGCCGCGCCGGTGACGCATGACATGCGCGTGAATGCAGAGCAGGCGTGGCAGTTGCTGCTCGCGAATCGCGGAAAGGCGCACGAGAACGCGGACACGATTGACGATTTGATTTTCGCGGCGCACCGGCTGGACGCGCTGGGATTGAAACTGGAATACACGAAGGAGATGAGCGAGAGTTACTGGGACGCGTTCATGGATATGGGTAACCGGCGGCGCGTGGAGCATGACCTGGGCGTCCTGAGCACGATGAACGGCGATTTGCAGGATTTGCGCGAGGAAATGACGGGACTGCGCGACGATTATGCGAAACGCTGGCGCGCGGAAAACAGGGAATTCTGGCTTGGCAACGTGACGATACGTTATGACGCGATGGCGAATAAAATGCAGGAAAAAATCAATGCGATCGAAGAGTTGAAAGATAATTATTCGCGCTTGGGAGAATTGCCGTCTCCCGAAAGCATGGGATTTTTCGTGAAACCGGCGCCCGTACGGCAAATGCGCTGACGGAAAACGAAACCTCGAAAAGCGCCGAGTATCGCATTCCTCCTGTGAAAGCGGCGTCGAGCCGCCGCACTCCACAAAAGAATCAGTCGTAGTATTCCTGGCCGAGGTGGGTGATTAGGCCTTCGCCCATCATCCAACGGAGAGTGTTTTTGAGCTTCATGGATTGGATGAAGAGGTCGTGCTCGGGATAAAGCTCGGGCGCGCACATGGGCGATTTGAAATAGAAGCTGAGCCATTCCTGAATGCCGCGCATGCCGGCGCGTTGCGCGAGGTCGAGAAAGAGAACGAGATCGAGAACGATGGGCGCGGCGAGAATCGAATCGCGGCATAGGAAATCGACTTTGATCTGCATGGGGTAGCCGAGCCAGCCGAAAATGTCGATGTTGTCCCAGCCCTCTTTGTTGTCGCCGCGCGGCGGATAATAATTGATGCGCACTTTGTGGTAGAGGTCGCCGTAAAGCTCGGGATAAAGTTTCGACTGGAAAATATATTCGAGCGCGCCGAGCTTCGATTCTTCTTTGGTTTTGAACGAGCCGGGATCGTCGAGGACTTCGCCGTCGCGATTGCCCAGAATGTTCGTCGAAAACCAACCATGCACTCCCAACATGCGCGCTTTGAAGCCGGGCGCGAGGATCGTTTTCATTAAAGTTTGGCCGGTCTTGAAATCCTTGCCGCAGATGGGAACGTTCTTTTCTTTCGCGAGTTCTACCAGCGCGGGAAGTTCGGCGGTGAGATTCGGAGCGCCGTTGGCGAAGGGCACGCCTTCCTGAATGGCGGCGTAGGCGTAAAGCATGGAAGGCGCGATGGATTCGTGATTTTCCTTCATGGCGCACTCGAAATCTTTCAGACTGGCGTGAACTTTATCAGGCGTGAGGAAAATTTCCGTTGAGGCGCACCAGACCATCACGGTACGGGCGACTTTGTTTTTCTTTTTGAAGTTGCGAATGTCTTCGCGAAGCTGCTCGGCGAGATCGAATTTGTTTTTTGCCTTTTTGACATGCGTGCCGTGCAGTTTTTTCACGTAGTTCTGGTCGAAGGCGGCCTTCATGGGCTTGATGTTTTTCAAGAAGGGCTGCACGGCATCGAGGTGGCGCGCGTCGAGTACGCCGGCGTGCGTGGCGGCTTCGTGAGCCGTGTCCGGGAAAATATCCCAGCCGCCGAAAACGATGTCGTCGAGATTCGCGAGCGGAACGAAGTCATGAATTTTAGGCGCGCGACCTTCGGTGCGTTTGCCGAGACGAATGGTGCCCATTTGCGTGAGCGAGCCGACGGGAACGGCTTTGCCTTTGCGCACAAGTTCCACGCCGGCCATGAAAGTGGTGCTGACCGCGCCCATGCCGGGCGTCAAAACGCCAAGCTTGCCCTTGGGAGGCGCGATGTTTCCGGGTTTCCGCATGCAATCTCCTCGAATGAAATGAATTTGAGCGCGAAGTATGGACTAGCTGAAAAGGCGCGCGTCAGAAAGACGAAATATGATGCGCGAAGCAGGGGGCTTTTGCAATTCGTTTTCGCAGATCAGGAAGGAGGCGAGGCAATCCGGATTGTTTCTCCGCGGAAGAAACTCCAGACCAAGTTGATGAGCAGGATAATTTGGGCGGCGATGAGACCGAGCATGCTCAAGAAAAAAAACCAGAGCGCCGACTGAAGAAAAGGGCCAGCAGGACTGGCGGGGTGTGTCGCCGGATATGCAAAAAACAGGACGGTAATGAAGCCAAGAGAGGTCCAGAAGTGCAGTTGCGCGAG
>JBOGNJ010000069.1:0-56446 GCA_050746905.1 Candidatus Acidiferrales bacterium | reverse complement strand
AGCGTGCGCGTCTCGGCATTCATCGTGGTGGCCCAGAGTTGGTCGGGATTCATTTCGCCGAGGCCCTTGAAACGCGTGATCGTGAATTCCCGTTTCGCGTCTTCAAGGACGTAGGCGAGGAGCGCAGCCGCGCTTTCCTTGGACACTTTGTCGCCATTGTGGGCGATGGCGAAAGGCGGCTTGTCGTGCTCAGAGATGGCCTGATGCAGCGTGCGCAGGCGTTTGTAATCCGGCGTGGCCGCCAGCGCCCAATTGATTTTTCTGTCGGCTGTGCCGTTGCGCAGGACAATTTCATGCAAGCTGTGCTCCTCGTCGAATTCGAGCTTGGCTTCGAGCTTCAGCTTGGCCTTGTCGATTTCCTTGATCAGCTCCTGCAATTTCTTCTTCTCGGCAAAGTCCGTCTTCTTGTCGAGTTCGCTCTCGGCCAATAGCTCGACGAGCTTTGGGTCGCGCAAACGTCGCGCCAGCTTCGCCGCCATTTGTTCGTATTCCTGCACGTTGAGGAGAAACTGCGTGAGGTCGCCGCCTTCGAGTTGCTTGCCGCCCTTTGCCGTGACGATGTGCTCTTCGGTGGCGCGCTTCATCAGTTCGCGCGCAAAGTCGCGTTCGTCGCGGATGTAGCGATCCATCTTGCCGCGCTTGACGCGATAGAGCGGCGGTTGCGCAATGTAGATGTGGCCCTTTTCGATCAGCTCGCGCATGTGGCGAAAGAAAAAAGTGAGCAGGAGGGTGCGAATGTGGCTGCCGTCGACGTCGGCGTCGGTCATCAGAATCACTTTGTGGTAGCGCAATTTGGCGGCGTCGAAATCGTCCTTGCCAATACCTGTGCCGAGCGCGGTGATGATGGCGCGGATTTCCTCGTGGCCGAGCATTTTGTCGTAACGCGCTTTCTCGACATTCAAAATTTTGCCCTTGAGAGGCAGGATGGCCTGATATTTGCGGTCGCGGCCCTGCTTTGCCGAGCCGCCGGCAGACTCGCCCTCGACGACGAAGAGTTCGCAGCGCGCGGGATCGCGCTCCTGGCAATCGGCGAGCTTGCCGGGAAGGCCGCTGGAATCGAGCGCGGATTTGCGGCGCGTGAGTTCGCGGGCTTTGCGAGCAGCTTCGCGGGCGCGCGCGGCGTCGATGCATTTGCCGATGATTTTTCGCGCGATGGAGGAATGCTTGTCGAAATATTCTCCGAGTTTTTCGTTGATGAGCTGCTCGACGAGGCCTTTGATGTCGCTGTTGAGCTTCCCCTTGGTCTGGCCTTCAAACTGTGGCTGCGGAAGTTTTACAGAGACGACGGCGACGAGACCTTCACGAACGTCGTCACCGGTGATGGAAACTCCGTCTTTCTGATCCTTGAGCATGCCGAAGGAACTGGCGGCGTAGTTGATGGTACGCGTGAGCGCGGAGCGAAAACCGGAAAGGTGCGAGCCGCCATCGACTGTGTTGATGGTGTTGGCGAAGGAAAAAACATTTTCGGCGTAGCTGTCGTTGTATTGCAGCGCGATTTCCATGTCCACCGTGTCGCGCTTGCCCTCCATATAAATGGGCGAATCGTGGAGGACTTGCTTGCCGCGATTCAAATGCTTGACGAATTCCGCGATGCCTCCCGTGAAACGAAACTCAGCTTTTTTGGCGCTGCGTTCGTCTTCGAGCGTGATTTTCAGGCCCTTGTTGAGGAAGGCGAGCTCGCGGAGACGCTGCGAAAGAGTGTCGTAGCTATAGGTGGCCGCGGCAAAAATGGAAGGATCGGGATGGAAGGTAATTTTTGTTCCGGTCTTCTTCGTTTTACCCGTGTCTTTCAGCTTCGATGTGGGCTGGCCCTTTTCGTAGCTTTGCTCCCAGACCTGTCCGTCGCGCCAGATTTCGAGATCGAGCCAGTCGGCAAGTGCGTTGACAACGGAAACGCCGACGCCGTGCAAGCCGCCAGAAACTTTGTAGGTGTCGCTGTCGAATTTTCCGCCGGCGTGGAGCACGGTCATGACGACTTCGGCGGCGGGCTTTTTTTCCGTGGCGTGCATGTCGACGGGAATGCCGCGACCGTTGTCCGTGACGGTGACGGAATTGTCGTCGTGAACGACGACGTTGATTTCGTCGCAAAAACCCGCGAGCGCCTCATCGACCGAGTTGTCGACGACTTCCCAGACAAGATGATGCAGGCCAAGCTCGCCGGTCGAGCCAATGTACATTGCCGGACGTTTCCGCACGGCTTCGATGCCGCCAAGGACTTTGATGGACGTGGCGTCGTACTTATGGCCTGCGCCTTTGGCAGGCGTATTTTCTTTTTCACCCATGCTGTGGTGCTCCTAGAGTTCGAATCGGGAAGGCGGTCGCGCGGATTGGCTCGACGTTTGCCCGCCCATTGGCCTCAGCGCGTTTCTTACGAACGCAAACTGAAGCTCGAAGGGTTTCTCGCTTCATCCCGCGCCGTTCGGCGGATCCGGTGGCGCGCGGCGAAGACTGATGGCTCCTTGGGGGCCGTTTTCAGGCGGGCTGGCGATTCCTTTTTTTTCCCGCGTTCTGGCGCGAACGCGAGAAAAATCCAGTCTTGCCTGACTAGAGCAAAGCGATGCGGCGTTGGAGATCAACCGCCCAAATGGTGTTTGAATTACACGGAAATTGTAACGGATTTCAGGTGCGCCGACAAGGCAATTCTTGGCATTCAAAAGTAGCTTAGATTATTTTGTTTCAATAGGTTACAAGCATCGAATTTGGGGATTGACAGCGGTCAAGCGCCGTGTTTTCCGGACATTCATTCGGGGGTTCGACGCCCAGAATTAACTTGCGCTTTTGCACTTCTCCGGCGCTTCCTGCCGGGTTGTTTTACGGAAAATCACGCGGCATTAGCGGTTCAAGATTAGCTGACTCTTTATTCGGAGATTCGCGAGGAAATAAAGAGAACGGACGCGAGAGAGCGCGCGTCACCGCGCCTCCGGAATCCCGGAATCGGGACCTGCGTAAGAGAATTTTCGAAGTCAAGGATTTTTTCTCGCATTGGACGCCCCTTAGCTGCTGTGGAAAAGCTGTGAATGATCTGTGAATGGCGCGCACTATCTTCGTTCAGTTTTCTCTTGCTCCTTTGCTTCCGTTTAGGCAGAATCCGCGCTCGCACTTAAACAGAGTGCAGAGAAATTGAACTTCTCAGCAGTCTTGTGGGGGCAGCGCGTGGGGCGCAAATTCCGCCACAAGATTGAATCATAGGATAGCTCGACAAAACCCCTTTCCCGGGGGTAGGGTTTTCCACAACATTTCCACTGGTGTGGAAAACTGGCGGAGTCTTATTGCTACTGTGAATGTCTGGGACAAAATTCTCCAACACATGGAGCGGCGGGTTAACGCTCACAGTTTCTCGACGTGGTTTCGTCCAACGCGCCTGGAAGCAGTAGAGGCCGACCGCCTGCTGATTCGCGTTCCGACACCAATATTCCGCAAGCGTCTAACGCAGACCTATGGCGACCTCTTGCAGGCAGTGTTAGCTGAGGTGGGCACTCCAAACACGCGGCTGGAATTCATTTGCGCGGAAATGGAGCCACAAACCGGAACGGCGGCGCCAGCTCAAGCCAAGCTCGATTTCGACTCAACGAACCATCAGCTCAATCCGCGATACACATTTGAAACGTTCGTCGTGGGCAGCAGCAACCAGTTCGCGCACGCGGCGGCACAGGCCGTGGCGGAGCACCCTTCGAAATCCTATAACCCTCTATTCCTCTACGGCGGAGTCGGCCTGGGGAAAACTCATCTGATGCATGCAATTGGGCACGCGATCCGGCGGCGCAATCCAGCCGCACGGTTGATTTACGTGAGCGCGGAGAAGTTCACCAACGAAGTGATTGCCGCGGTACGTTTTGACCGCATGAGCGCGTTTCGCGACCGCTTCCGTACGATGGACATATTGCTCGTCGATGACATCCAATTCATCGCGGGCAAAGAGCGCACTCATGAGGAATTCTTTCACACGTTCAACGCTCTCTACGAGCAGCAGAAGCAAATCGTGATTTCCTCGGACTGTCCTCCGAAGGAAATTTCCGCGATTGAAGAGCGGCTGCGTTCGCGTTTCGAGTGGGGGCTGATCGCGGACATCCAACAGCCTGACCTGGAGACCAAGATCGCGATTCTGCAGAGAAAAGCGGAAAGTGAACAGGTGAAAATCGGCGAAGACGTTGCCGAATTCATCGCCCGCTCTATCAAGTCGAATATCCGGGAGCTGGAAGGGGCGCTGATCCGGTTGCTGGCATATGCCTCGCTGACGGGCGTGGAACTTAGCGTCGCGACGGCGCAACAAGTTTTGAAGAACCTGATCGACACACAAGAAAAGAAAGTGTCGATCGAGCAGATTCAGCGGCGCGTGGGCGAGCATTTCGGGATGCGCGGGCAGGACTTGAAGGTGCGCAGCAATTCCAAAGCGATTGCCTTCCCGCGCCAAGTTGCAATGTACATGGTAAAGCAGCTTACGTCGGCATCATTGCCGGAGATCGGGCGGCAGTTCGGCGGAAAGCATCACACAACGGTGCTGCACTCGATCCACAAGATTGAGAATTTGCGCCACAGTGACAAAGAATTGAACAAGACGATTAACAGGCTACTTGACTCGTTTGGTTAAAGTTGGGCAAGTTTTCCGCAATTGTAATTTTTGTGGCATGTGAATATCTTATAAATTTATTTTACTGGGGGGTGTATGAACGGGTTTCCCCACCTCCGCGCAAATGTCCACAAACGCAGTGACGTAGTAAGTTGAGTAAGGGAAGTGGCATGGCGGGATTTCCGAAGAATTCACAGGTGCGGCGGCTACTACGGTATTTCCCTTATTTATTCAAATAAAGAAAAGAAGTAAAGTACAGCGCGCAGCAAAACGCAGTCCGTGAGGAAAATGTACGATGGAATTTAGCGTAAAGAGAAGCGACTTGCTCGACGAATTGGATCTGACACAGGGCGTAATCGAGCGCAAGACGACAATCCCCATCCTTTCACACTTGCTTTGCGAGGCGAAAGGCAATCGTCTGTTTATCACGGCGACCGATCTCGAGTTGAGTATTCGCACATCGTGCGAAGCGAAAGTGAAGAAAGAGGGCGCGGGGACAATTCCCGCGAAGAAGCTACTTGACCTGGTACGACTGCTGCCCGAAGAAGAGATTCGCTTTAAGTTGCTCGACAATCACTGGGTGCAGATTGTTTGCGACCGCAAGTCGTACAAGATGGTCGGCATGTCAAAAGAGAACTTTCCGGCGCTGCCTGAGTTTCCCCACACGCTCGTGAAGTTGCCGGCGAAACTTTTTTCCAGCTTAATCACAAAGACGATCTTCGCCATTTCACAGGAAGAGTCGCGATACACACTGAACGGGGCACTTGTGGTGTTAAACCCTTCCACCCTGACGATGGTCGCGACCGACGGCCACCGCCTTGCCATGGTGGAGATGACCCACAAACTGACCGGGTTGCCCGGTGAAGTTCGAGTCCTTGTGCCAAAGAAAGCCATGACAGAAGTGCAGCGATTGTGCGGTCATGTGAATGACGACGCCGAAATGGAGTTTGCGCAGGACGAGAGCCACCTCTTTTTTCAATTCGGCGGGCGGCTGCTGACTTCTCGTAAGTTGACAGGCACATTTCCGAATTACGAGGCCGTGCTGCCGCGCGAGGTGAATAAGACGGTCGTGCTCGAACGCGCTGAACTGCAGGACGCGTTGCGCCGCGTTTCGCAACTTGCCGACCAACGCTCGCACGCGGTGAAATTCATGCTGGCGAAAGAAGGGGTGGAAATTTCCGCGTCGAGCCCGGAATACGGCGAAGCGAAAGAGGCTATTGAGAAGGAGTTTAAAGGCGAGCCGATCAGTATCGGGTTTAACGCTCAATACCTGCTCGATTTTCTTTCAGCGGCAACCGACGGGCCAATTTCTGTCGAGTTGAAGGATGACCAGTCCGCCGGCCAGTTGCGTCCGCTGGCCGATGAATCGTGCCGCTACCGCTACGTCGTCATGCCCATGCGCATCTGAGCAGCCGTACCGATTTTTAGCAAATTGCACACTGTCGTCCCTCCCCTTATCAGGCATCAACCTCTCACTAACACCTCCCTGACCGTCAGGACAGGGGATTTGTTGAGGACACGCGCGGTAGTATGAAGCCACGGAGCCGCCGATTGCGCTTAGGCTAGAGGAGGCATGGGGCCCTGCCGCGCGCGTTCGTCTCAACGTTCATTTTGCGGTGGGCACCACATTAAGGATGACGGGGTGTCGATGAAATTCAGCTTTAATTTTGGGCCTTCGAGTGAAGAGGCGGAGAAAACGGCCGCGGCTGAGGAGGAATCGAAGTCCGCAACCACACTCAATTATTGGTGTCGCAAATTCGGCGATCCGGAATTGGATGAAATTGTCGAGGACCATCGCGCGTGGATCGAATCGCGCGGCGAAGCCGGCAGAAAAGCAGATCTCATCGGCGCAAATTTCGAAGGCGTCGATTTGATGGGCGCTGAGCTGCCCGGAGCGAACTTGTTGCGCGCGAAGTTGAAGGGCGCCGACCTACTACTCGCGGATTTGCGCGGCGCGTGCCTGATTGAAGCCGACCTGAGCGACGCAAACCTTGTCAGCACGAATTTGCGTGGCGCGAGTCTGGCGGGCGCGAATTTGGCAACGGCAACGGGCCTGGTTGCGCGGCAACTCGCGGGAGCAAGCCTCTTTGGCGCCGAGTTGCCCGAATCGATTTATCCCTTCGAGGGAATCGCAAAAATCGCGGCTGTATCCAGAATTCTGCGCTTGCTTTTGGCGGCGATGACGGTTATTTGCGCTCTTGTGTGGCTGGTTGTTGCCCGGACAAAGGACGTGCAACTCCTCAGGAATTCCCCGGCCGTGGGCGATGCCATGCCCACGGTTGCTTTCTATTTGGTTGCGCCCCTGCTACTCGCCGGCACGTACATTGGCTTCCATTTATTCTTGCAACGATTGTGGGACGCTCTCAGCGAGTTGCCCGCCGTTTTTCCAGACGGCAGAAGGCTTGCGGAGTATGTTCCGGCGTCAGTAATTGCGCTCGCGCCGGCGCGCCTCGATGAGCTGGGTGCGGAGCGGGCGTCGCTTCGCTTCTTGCAGCGCGTGATTTCCAAACTGACGGCGTATTGGATGATTCCGGCGACGCTCGTCTTGCTGTGGGCGCGCTATTTGACGGAGCAGGATTTGCGCGGCAGCCTGTTGCAGATTTTTTTCATCTTGCTAGCCGCGGCGATGAGCGGTTTTCTGCCCGGCAACGCAAGCAGCATATTTGCCCCAGCGCGGCGGGACGCTAACGAAGCAACAAAACAATTCGCGAAACCCTGGCAAAGCGGTCCGTTCACCACTGTAACGCTGGCCGCATGCGTGTTTTTGCTGGCGCTTTCCTTGGGCGCCATTCTGGGCGCTCCTCACGGGAACGGCCGCGCTCTGGGGCTGAGTCCGTCCAACTTTCGCCGGTGGACCGCCGATATTTTCTGGCTGGTGGCCTACGATCCATTTCCGGATGTAACGAACGCGGCAATTTCGAGGGCCCCGGCGGGATGGTCCGGGAAAGGGGAGGACTTGGAGCAGGTGAAGGGCGCACGGCTTTCCTATGCGAGTCTCCGCTATGCGCAGGGGTCTCGCGCCTTCTTCGCGAACGCTCGGATGCAGAACGCCGACTTGCGCGGAGCTTATCTCTCGCAGACGGATTTTCGCGGCGCGAATTTGCAGCACGCAAATTTCGATTCAGCGGTTCTCGACCGGGCGGATTTGTCCGGTGCAGACCTTACCTACGTTTCTTTGGCCGGCGCAATTCTGGCGGGCGCCAAACTCGACGGCGCGAATATGTACGCCGCCAACCTGACGAATGCGCAGTTGGTGCGCGCGAGCCTCCGGAAGGCCGATCTGCGCGACACCGCCATGAACGATGCGGAAATGAATCAAGCTGATTTTCGTGGAGCGTATCTAGGCTCGGCGAAAATGACCGGCGCGAAGCTCGAAAATGTTCAGCTCAATGGAGCATTTCTGGATGCCGCGGACCTGCGTGGGGCGGACCTGCGCAACGCTGTTTTCGAGGGAACCATTCTCAGCGGGACTCAACTCAGTGGCGGGAATTTGGATGGCGCTGATTTTCGTGGTGCGCTTGCGGTTTCCGCCACGCAGATTTGCTCGGCCGCAAGCCACGTGGGAATCCAGATGGACGCGAGCCTCGAGCAACAGGTTGCTACGCTGTGCGGACAATGACGAAAAATCACTTAGTCTTAGAGGATGGCGCTGCAGGTTGGTCGGGGCGCGGGAATTCGAAGATGCCGTGGGGGTCGTCGGCGAGGAGCAGGCGATGCGGCTCGACTAGGATTGACGTCGGCGTCAAATCTTCGCCGCTGGTCGTGAGCGTGCGGTATTTTCCTGTGCGATTCCCATTCTTATCGAACTTCATCAAATCGTCGCCCAGCGCGACCCAAACTTCCTGCGTCGCCGGGTCCACGCCAATGGCATTGATCACTTTTTGCAACTGGGGCGCCATATTCTGCTGGTCAAGCCGGTAAATGGCGCGGCGCACCGCCTGCGCGGTGGGATAGACATCAATCGTTTTAAGCGAGATTTGATAGGTGCTATAGCCGTATGCATCGTACTTGCGGACGGTCGGTTCGGGCAAATAGCTGAACGCATAGTAAATGTGATTTGCAGGATCGTCGGCAAGGCGTCCGATATTAAGCATGCGATTTAATTGCTGGTGCTCCGCCAGGTCGGAAATGTCGCCGAATTCGCGCAAATCCTTGCCCGCCGCATCGTAAACCGTGACGAGCTCCCCGGATTTTAAGCCGGCGACCGCGATTTCCCCCGAGGGAAGCGCCACGACCGAAGTAGGAGCAGTCACGGGAATCGAAAGCGTGAGTTTGCCTTCATGCGAGTAGATCTTCACGGCATTCGCGCCGCGATCCGCTACGTACACGCGGCCTGAAGCGTCCACATCCATATCTTCGCCGTAGACGATCGCCGCCGCGCCTGTCGCGTCCGTGGGAATTTGCCCGAGGAAGGTGTTATCAGTGGTATAGACGCGAACGGCCGGATCTACTGTCGAAAGGAAGTAATAGCGGCCAGCGGCATCGCGCCTCACCGCCTTGATGCCCGGGCCAACGTCCGGGAACAGATGCGCGCGGGCCGTGATCTCGATTTCCATGTCGTCTTGCGCGCGAGAAATGGCCGGCGCAAAAAGGACGAACGCCGCGCAGATGATCGTTCCTGCAGCAACGGCAGTCGTGATTCGGCTGGGCGAAATTTTCATGGTTCAGAATTATACACGGTGCGTTCGGTCAATTGAGATGCGCGGAGCTGCGTTTTGGGTTTACAAGGCGTTGCGGAAATTATTCGGCGCGGAAGACAAGAGGTTCTATGGAACGGGCGCGCCCGGAAGACTCATCCACGTCAATGCGCACGGCATGCATCTGCACGTCTCCCTCGGCAACTTCAAAGCGAGCGGGAAGCCCATTGAGGAACCGTTCGATGATGCCTTCCTTGCCCATGCCGATGATTGAATCGTGCGGCCCGGTCATTCCCACATCGGTGATGAAGGCTGTGCCCTTGGGCAGAACATGAGCGTCCGCCGTGGCGACGTGCGTATGCGTGCCCACAACGGCGGAAACCTTGCCATCCAGAAACCAGCCCATGGCCTGCTTCTCAGAAGTCGTCTCCGCGTGCATATCGACGAGAACCACTTTCACCTCGGAAGGAATGCGGGCGAGCTCGCGTTCCGCAGCGCGAAACGGGCAATCAAGCGGTGTCATAAATGTACGCCCCTGCAGATTCAAGACCGCATAGCCAATTCCGTCGCGCGAGGCGCCGATGTAGAGGCCGCTGCCGGGTGCGCCGTCTGGAAAATTCGCCGGACGCAGCAGGCGCGGCTGATGTGGTAAGTAGTCGAAAATTTCCTTGCGGTCCCAGATGTGATTCCCTCCGGAAAGCACTTCCGCGCCGGAGGCGAAAAGCTCGTCGGCCAACCGCGGCGTGACACCGAAACCAGAAGCTGCGTTCTCGCAATTGACGATGCAAAGGTCGATTTTCTGCTGCGCGATGACGTCAGCAAGGTGGTCGTGGACGATCCGCCGGCCGGGTGAACCTACGATATCTCCCACAAAAAGAATGCGCATGAGCTAGAAGTTGGATGCTAGAGGTTGCAGGCCAGGAAAAACAACCAAAATTTCCAAAATCCTTTCGCGAAGGCCGCCTGAAAAAAGCGGAGCGGTCCACTTCGCCGTACGCAGCTAGGCCCCTGAACCCCTGATCTAAGTGGGCGCCCAACGCCTGCCTTTAGGCTTTCCTGGCCCGATTGCTCGAGAGAGGACGTGCACACCGGCAGGGCGACAAGGACTCCCGGGGTTTCAGTGTTGGTTCAAAGTAGCCATCGCGGCGAAACGCGCGTCGCAGGCCAACTCCGCAATTCATTGTAGCAGCTTCTATACATTTCCTCCCGGAGTCCCAGCGCGGAAGCGGAGGGCGACGAAACTACAGCCGCCCTCGCCGGTCAATCAACTTCCCACTAAAAGTGGAAGCCGATTTCAGCCGTGAGCGTGCGCGGCGTGACGTAATGGGTGCCGCTGAACGTGGACAGGAAATTGTACAGTGCTACTTTATTTGTGAGATTGATCACGGTGAACTGCAAGCTCCACTTGTAACGGTCGCCGTGGAAGAGATTGTCTTCCCCCAGGCTTAGGTCGAACAGGTTGCGCGACTGGACGCGCGGTGGATTGTGGTCATCATCCTCGGTCCCGGGCGCGGGTATCTTGACGAGCGTCGAACCATACTGCGAAGGCGCGCAGGTCGTCAAAGGCGCGGTGAGAGTGGCGAACTGACTTCCACAGAATAAGCCGGCCTGCATCTGCTGGTCGGCGGTGAGGCCGGTTAGGTCGACGGGTGTCGTGGTATCCGTGGCGAAGGGCACAGCGCCAGCCACGAGTCCGCTGTCGTACCGCCAATTGAAGCCCACCCACGGTCCCTGCTTCCACGGCTGATACTGGAGGTGCGTCGTCTGGTTGAATTTTTGATCGTGATCAATCCGGAAAACAGAGCCGCTTTGTCCCACAGTGACTCCCAAGCCGCCTACCTGCGGCGGGAAGAAACGCGCGGCTACGCTGGACATAACCACCAGAGCGGAAAAACCGCGATATTGCGGGATATTCGCTCGGAGCGTGAATCCAGTGACCTTCGAATTGTGCCATTCGATCGGAAAGGTGATTGGCGTGGCGCCGAGTATGCTGAAGTCGTACGCGTTATGCGTGTACTTCCAAATGTACTCGCCGTCGACGACCAGATGCGGCCCAAATGCTTGTTGCACCCCGGCATGAAATTCATTACGAAAACCAGGGTCCAGGTTCGAAGGCACGCATGGCACCAGGGCGGCAATGACGGAAACATTACAACCCGCGCCGGCTAGCACCAGATTTTCATTAAAAGGAGTTTCGAGGGTTCGCGCATAGGAAACCCTCAGAACGGTGCTGCTCGGCTTAATATTATAGGCAATGCCGAGCCGCGGTTCCGCTTGCCGGGTGATGGTAAGACCATTGTAGAAATCACCTCTGATTCCCAGGTTGAATGACCAGTTCCCCTCTGTAATTGTGTCCTGAAGGTAGAGAGCCAGTTCTTTGACATCTGTGTGGCCGCGAAAAAGAAACGGAGTGCTGGACGTGCTCGTACAGGCATCGTTGGACGAAGGAACTGGCCGGGTGAGATCGAGGCAACCCAAGAGAGGCAGGAAAGGCGTTGCGGAGTTCGGATTTGAAGCGATGTTCGGCTGAAAACCCGCTCCCGCACATTGGGAAGGATCGTTGAGTCCTGATACCGGATTGTTATTCGTGTCGAGACACGGCGCGTTCAGGAGAGGATCGACGATGCCGAGCGTGTCATTCTCCGTGAGGAACGTATGTTCGTAAGTAACGCCTGCCTTGAGGTTGTGCATGCCTTTCACGTAGGAGACATTCGAACGGACCCCCGCGTTAGTGAGCCTTCTACTTTGAGCGACGCTCTCGCTCTGGAGATCCGGACTCAGATCTGCCAGGGGGTTTCCGCTCGGATAGTAATTGTATTGGTCCTGCCGCACGAAGCCGCCGAGGGTGAACACGGTGTTTGAACTAAGCAGGCGCGTCCAGGTGGGCGCTACGTTGAACGTTCCAATCTGGGAGCGCTGGTCGGTTGCGTCCAGCGGATTGCCGGTTACAGGATTGACGACACCGAGATGAAGCTGCTGGTCGAACGAATTGGGATTTTGAAACCAGGAGCGCGTGTACCCCGCATTGAGTTGAAGAGAGTCCGCATTTGACAGCCGATAGTCCACCCGATCGAACAGGTTCTCTTCGTTGCCTTTGTCATGCATCACCGCAAACTCGGGAGGATCCAGGAAACGTCCGGTGTTTAACCCGCTCACCGAAATGAAGTTTCCCCATTTCTGGCCTCCGTACGCGAGATCAAAACTCGAGTGGGCAGTCCCGAACGTGCCGTAAGAAGCCGTGAAGCTGCCATGCGGCGTAGTGACGCCCTGGCCCGACCGAGTCGTTACGTTGATGATGAGGCTCGTTTTGTCGCCGTATTCAGCGGGCGGGGCGCCATCAATGACCTCGAGGGATTGGATTGAATCGACGGGAATCTGGTTGGAAAAGACCTTGCTCTGTTGGTCCGTAATGGGCTGGCCGTCGACGGAAAAAGAGTTCTCCGCGTGGTCGCCCAACCCGTGAAAAAGGCCGTTCGAATCGGCAGCGACTCCCGGTGAGGCAAGTGTGACGAGCGAACTCACCGAGGAAGACGGACTCTCGAGAGGTAGTTTGTCGAACAATGTTCGGTCGATGTCGGTGTGCGCTGTCGAGTCGGTTTCAAGCAAGTCTGCCGCAGCCTCCACCGTCACCGTAGTCGCCGTCCCGGCCACACTCAAACTGATCGTGATGTCGACGGGCACCGAGGAGCGTACTTCCACATCCTGCGCATATGGAGCGAAGCCTTTCGCTGCGACGGTAAGATGGTACGGATTGAATGGGACGTTCGAAAAGCTGAAGGCTCCGGTTTTGCCCGTGGTAGCTGAACTTTCGAAGCCGCTAACCGGATCGTGGATGGTGACAATCGCTCCGGGCACGACGCCGCCCGATGAATCCGTAACCGTACCCGAAATCGACGAAGAATTTCCTGTCTGGGCATTCGCAACCGCCGCTAAAATCACAAAGGAAAGACACACGCATAAAACGCGAAAAACTCTCTGTATGGCTGCCATTGAATCATCTCCTTGTATGGCGCGTGCGCGCCAGCCTATCTGCCACAGTGGGCAGCAGGCAGAAGGTGCAACGTTGACATCGCTCGCGGCGTAGTTTCCGCGCGAGCGCGAGCCGGTTCAGGCTGAATTGTGAGGGGACAGCGAGGTTCAGAGAGGCGGGGCGCGAGGGGAAATTGAAAAGGCCGCCGGGCCCGCGTAGATCCAGACGGAATTTCGTAATGCGACCCGGTAGAGCAGCCTGGGCTGTAGCAATTGCGCTTGCGCGTGCGGCGCCACGACGCGCAAGTGAGCGAAATGGCAGACTTGGCATGTCCTTGCCGCGGCAGCATCGGGATGTTGGTGCCAGGTCAAGGCGCCGACGCTTGTTGCGGCCAGGACGAGGACGAGAGCCAACGCCACAGCGCGAGTGGCTTGGCGATTGAACCGGCGCTGGCGAGTTAGAGCGTCCATGGCTGCAGCTTTTTCCTTAGACACATCACACCTGGAGCACATCGCCGTCGCGGGCGACGGCGCGGTAAATAACCGGGTCAATGAACACGGCGAGGCACAGGCGCGAAATCAGGCCCGCAACGATAACAATGGCGAAGGGCCGCTGTGTATCCGAGCCAATGCCGTGCGAAAGGGCGGCCGGCAGCAAGCCAAGGCACGCGACCAGCGCCGTCATCATAATGGGCCGCAACCTCAAGAGAGCCGCTTCGCGCGTGGCTGTGCGGATGTCCTGGCCGCTCAGGCGCAGCTTATTGATGAAAGAATAGAGGATGACGGCTGTTTCGACCGACACGCCCATCAGCGCAAGCAAGCCCAGAATGGATGAAACGCTAAATGGGGTGTTCGTGAGCTTCAGGGCGATGAGGGCGCCGACAGGCTCCGTGATAAGCACGCCGATGGCAATCCCGACCGGGAATTTGAAATTCCCATAGAGGGCGAAGAGGATAAAAAATATCAGCAACACCGCAAGCGGGCCGATCAAATCCAGCTGCTTTTTCGCGGCAACGAGTTCATTGTATTCCCCGCCCCACGTGACGCGGTATCCCTGCGGCAGCGTCACCGCCTTTTTCACCGCAGCCTGCCCGGCGAGGACGGCGGTTTGAAGGTCGCGCCCCTCGATGCTGTATTGCACGCCGATGTAACGCGAATTGCCCTCGCGATAGATAAACGACGCTCCAGAGCTTTCCTCGATATCGGCGAGCTGGTTCAGCGGAATGAGTTGTCCGGACGGCGTGCCGACGAGCAGGTTGCCGATCTCCGTTGGGTTCGAGCGGAACTGCGGCTCCATGCGCACCACAAGATCGAAGAGTTTTTCACCCTGAATCACCTGTGTTGCGGCCTCTCCTCCGACTGCCGCCTGAATCACAGCTTCAACGTCGGCGACGTTGATTCCGTAGCGCGCAATTTTATCGCGATTAACGTTGATCAGGAGGCTCGGCTGGCCAAGCTCCCGGACAACCGTAAGCTCCGTGAAGCCCCGCACTTGTTCCAACGCGCGCTTGATCTGGATCGCCTTATCCTGCAGGACGTTTAGGTCTGGGCCATAAATTTTGACGGCGAGCGCACTCTTGAGTCCGGTGAGAGCCTCGTCAACGGCATCCTCAGCGGGCTGCGTGTAATTGAAAATGACGCCCGGGAAAGCGGCGAAGCGCTTCTGAAGGTCTGCCGTCAGCTCTTCTTTGTTTCGAATCGATGTTTGCCGCCATGTCTTGTCGCCGTAAGGCGCCAACCCGACGTAAAACTCATCATTGAAGAAACCAGTGGGATCGGTGCCGTCGTCAGGACGCCCAAGTTCAGAGCCCACCTGCGTCACCATGGGGTAAGACATGAGGATGTGGCGCACTTGTGGGGAGAACTTGCTGGCTTCCTCAAAGGAAATCGTATAAGGCATGGTTGCGCGGACCCATAACGCGCCTTCATCGAGGTGGGGCATGAATTCGCCGCCAATGAAGGGCACCAGGATCAGCGTCAAAGAAAAAATCACCACGGCCGCAATCAACGTTAACGCAGGATGGTCGAGGCACCAGTCGAGCCTGCGGCCGTAAAAATGCTTCAGGGATTCGAACGGCTTGTTAACGCGTTCGCGGACATTTTTGAACCAGTACGAGCACATCACCGGCACGAAGGTCAGCGTGAGAATCAGCGCTCCCAACAAGGCGAACGCCATCGTGTCGGCCATGGGATGGAATAATTTTCCGGAGGCGCCGCCCAACGCGTAAATCGGAATGTAACCGGCGATGATGACCGCGATGGAGTAAAAGACAGGGCGGTCCACGTCGGCAGCGGCGGCGCTGATGACGTCGTGGAGTTTATAATTCTGCCCCGCGCGCAAGCCCAATTCGCGATAAATATTTTCCACCATCACGAGTGTGCCGTCGATGATGATTCCAAAGTCGATCGCGCCGATCGAGAGCAAGTTCGCGTCAACGCCCTTGGCGTGCAGGCAAATAAAGGAAAACAACAGCGCTAGAGGAATTGTGAGAGCCACGATGACGGCGGCGCGCACGCTGACCAGGAAAATAAAGAGCACCAGCAGCACGAGCAGCATGCCGCGGACAAGATTGCCCTCAACCGTGTCGATCGTGACCCGGACCAGGTCGCTGCGGTCGTAGAACGGGTGAACCTTGACGTCTGGCGGCAGGATGTGCTGGTTCAGGTTGTTGGTCATTGCCTCGACGCCCTTCAGCACGTCCTGCGTTTGTTCGCCGCGGCGCATCAGGATCACGCCTTCGACCGCGTCGTCCGTATTCATGAAGCCAAATTCGCCGAGCCGCGGGGCGTGCCCGATGGTTACCTGGCCAATGTCACTGACGCGCACCGGCACGCCATTTTGGCTGCCGACGATTGTGTCGCCGATGCCCTGCACGTCGCGCATCAGACCGAGGCCGCGGACGTAGTAGAACTGGCCGCCTTGCGAGTAAAAGCCACCTCCGGCGTTGGCGTTGTTATTTGCAAGCTGCTGGAGCACCGTGGGAATGGAGAGGTGATAGCCGTAAAGTTTGGCTGGATCGAGCAGCACCTGATATTGCATCACAGTGCCGCCAAAACCGGAGTCATCCGCAACGCCCGGAACCGATTTATACGCGCGCTCGATCACCCAGTCCTCGAACGTCTTCAGTTCCTGAGGGCTGCGGTCCGGGCTCTGGATTACGTAGCGGTATACCAGGCCGCTCGGGCTCGAAAGTGGCGAAAGCGACGGGACAATGCCGGGAGGCAATGTCGCGTCCGCGATGCGCTCGAAGACAACTTCGCGCGCAAAATAATCGTCCGTGGCCTCGTCGAAGGTCATGCGCACGTCCGACAAGCCATACAGCGAAATCGAACGCATTATCTGCATGTGCGGCACGCCGTTCATCTCGACTTCCAACGGAATGGTGATGAGGCGCTCGACTTCTTCCGAAGCATGGCCCGGCCATTGCGTGATTAATTCGACCATCGGAGGCGAAAGATCGGGATACGCATCCACGGGCATGCGCTGGAAGGAGATCGAGCCCGCAATGACAAGCGCGACCACGAGCAAGAGGACCAGGAAGCGCTGCCGCAACGCGAATTGGACTAGGCGATTGATCATGGATGGGTCATCGTCCGCATGGGCCGCTACCGTTGCAACGAATTCTGGAACTGCAGGAACAGGCTGCCGTCGGCGACAACTTTTTCGCCCGGCGACAATCCGCTGAGAATTTGAATCCGGCCCTCTTGTGTTTCGCCGATTTCGACATTCCGGCGGCTGAACTGCGTCGCTCCGGTTTGCACGTAGACGTACGGCTGGTTTTCAGCGTTGCGCATCACCGAAGCCGCGGGAACCGTAATCGCCTTGGGAATCTTGCCCGCAATGACGGTTGCCGTCACATACATCTGATTCTTCAATTTTTCGCCCGGATTTTCCGTGACGATGCGCGCCTGCAGTGTCCTGGTGTTGGGGTCCACGGCGGGGGCCAGGTAAGAGATCTTCCCGTGGAAAATAGTGGCATAGGCGTCCGTCTGCACGGAAACGGCATCGCCTGTGTGAATATACGACAATTGATTCTGGTATACGTTCACCAGCACCCACACCCTGCTCATGTCGGAAATCGTAAAGCATTGCGTGGCGCCAGCTTGAATCAGTTGCCCGGGTGAGCATTGGCGGTCCACTACTTCGCCGGAGATGGGTGCGCGCACCGGGATTTGAGCCGAAACGGGCGCGGTTGCGAGCGAATCCAGATCCGTTATTCCCAGGATATGCAGAGCCTGCTCAGCCGCATTCATATCGGTTTGCGCCTGCGTGCGAACCGATTCAGCTTGCAACACGTCCGCCTCTGAAATGGCATGGTGAGTGTAGAGGTCCTGCGCGCGCTGGTAATTCTTATTAGCCAGATTGTAGCTGTCGCGCGCCTTTAAATAGGTTGCGCGCAACTGAGAATAATCCGGGCTGGAGACTTCCAGCATCGGTTGGCCCACCCGCACGTGCTGGCCGGGGAAAACAAGCACTCGGCTGACCGGGCCCCCTACGGCACTGATCACCGGCGTTGTGTTGAAACCGTTGTAGGCCACTTGGCCGGACAACCGAAGCGTTCGCGTCAGCGGAGCGGTCGAAACGCTCACAATCTGGATGTGCGAAAGCTGGTCCTGCGGCACGGTGAACAGCGTCCCTTCCGCGTCAGAGTTCGCCGACGTGTATGAAGTCATCTTCGCGGCTGATTCACGGCCATTCGACCCGCACCCGGCCAGAACCATCACAGCGGCAATACCCATGCCGAGAGCGAGAGTCAAATGCCTGAATTTCTTGCCGGAGTATACGTGCCTGTGCATGCGATTCATGGCAGCGTCCTTGTCCCGACCGCCTCCCTCAATTGCTCGAGTGCGAGCATGTAGGAAGCGAGTTGCTGGCGATAGGCCAGTTCCGTGTCGCGATAGCTGCGTTCCGCATCCAGAAAATCGAGTAGGCTTGCGGCACCGCGCTTGTATGCGTACTCGCTGATATCAACCGACTGCTTGGCCTCGTCCAAATAACCGGTTTGGTAGATTTGGAGCGTCTGCTCGTTCGTGTGCACCGTCTCGTAGGCCGTTTGCACGTCGGCCATCACTTGCTCGGAGGCCGCCTGCTCGATTTCCCGTGCCTGCTCAATCGCATAATTCGTCCGAGCAATTTCGCCCTGATTACGGTCGAAAATCGGGAGCGGAACGTTAACCGTGAGGGAGCCGGCATTGAATCCGGAAATGTGGGAGTAGGTAAATGTGCCAGTCACGTCGACTTTTCCATTCGCCTTCGCCAGCGCGTACTGGCTTTGCGCCGCAGCAATTCCTTGCTCGGCGGCCCGCAGATCGGGGCGTTCCTTCAGCGCACGAGCCTGCAGGTCTTCCAGCGTATACGGCAGCTTCTGGTACTTCAGGTCGCCGGCCACGTCGTAATCCTGCGGCACGGATTGGTATCCGAGCAGTTGCCGAAGCGCGACCAAGGCCTGCTGCTTAGCGAGTTGCGCCGCAGTCACATCGGTTTGAAACTGCAGAAGCTGCAGTTTGATCTTCAGGAAGTCGCCTTCGCTGATCGCCCCGGCCTTGTATTGGTTCTCACTGATGCTCACGGTATTCTGAAAACCTTTGAGATCCTGCTGTGCGAAACTAAGAGTGGATTCAGCGAGCAAGACGCCGGTGAACTGTGTTGCGACATTAAATGTCAGCGTGCGCTCGTTATCCGCCACCGTAGACTTTGTGACCGAAGTCTGATCCTGAGCGGCCTTCAGACGGTGCTGGCGCTTCTTACCGCGCTCAAACAAGTAGCTGAGCGCAGTGTCGAATTCAGACAGATTGTCGATGGTGTCAGAGTTCAACTGGCTGGGGCTGAAAATAGGAATAAACAGACCATCAACGGTCAAAGTAGGATTCGGCCGCAGGTTCGCCGTCGTCTCTGCCGCCTGGCTCTGCAAGATTGTGGTGCGCGCAGCGAGCAGTGCGTGATTATGCGCTAGCGCGAGCTGGATGGCTTCATCCAGCGAAATGCGAATGGCGGATTGCGAGGATTGCGCGAATGACAGTGCGGCAGCTCCCAGCAAAACAGCCACAAGGGCCGGAAAACACAGAGCACGGTAGTACATCATCTTCCTTTACGAAGTGGAGCAAGAGTTGGGGCGAGCGATGCGCCCGAAGGAATACGCAGGGGCTTTAGAGGGAAGGAGGCGCGCGGGTTGCGAGGCGAGAAAAAATTGGGGCGCTGCGGAACAGCGGCTCGGCAACGAATGGCCCCGAGTTCTCGGCCAGCATTAACGGCGCTGACTGCTGTACGTGAGATTGCTGAGCCGGCTGGTGTCCGAGGTGACAAATCGAGCATGTAGATTCGGCTGCGGTCGAGGCATGGTGGTGCCAGACGTTCCCCGCCGTCGTCGCCGTCGCCAACAAGAGCGCCACCGACAGCGCGAAGAATATCAGCCGTATTTTTCTGTTCCCGAGAGTTCTCATGCGGGACTGTGCATTACTTGATGACCGGGTTCGCAACCCCGATTGTAGGTCAGACGTGCCGCTCGGGCAATAGGTTGCAACGCAATGCTGAGGGAGAGTAACAGCGTCAGTGCGAACTTTCCAGAGCCTTTTCGACCAAATTTACGCACCTTTCAACCCGCTTCCGCAGCGGCACTTCTATCGCTTCCTGGTGGCGGCGCAACGCGAAAAGTTCGTCGGCGATATTCAGCGAAGCCAGCACGGCCAGCCGCGTCGAGTCGACTTGCCGCGTCGCTTCGGCGACCGTGCGCATTTTCTCATCGACGAACGACGCCAGTTGGCGAAGATACGCTTCATCGCCTTCCGCCTGCACGTTATATGTCTGGTCGAAAATCTCTATTTTCATTCGCGTCTCCCCCGGTTGAGTTCGCTTATTTTGCGGCATCGTTGCAGGCAAGGCAAGGGGACATAGCCAATCTCCGGGGGCAACGCCAAGAGGGAACTTGGGAGATGGAAAGAATCGCGAGTCTTAGAATGGCATGCGGATAGAAAGAATTATGTTGTGATTAAATGTGTGGAAGTGGGTTGCCGCGATTTGAAATCCGATGCCGAGCGTCAAACCGACGCGATTATGGATGGGCAGCCTGCCATAGACGATTCCCGGCGTCAGGAAAACCTGTTTCTTGCCAGCCTTCGTTCCATTTGACCACCATGTCGAATTCACCTCCATTTCCGGCCAAAATCTGCGGAAGACGCGGTATTGGAACGCGTTGTTCGCAATAATTGGCGTTCCGATGCGATTCACTGCTCCCATGGGTATCGTCGTACCCCACGTGCTTTGAAAATCGAAATCGCCCAAGCCCTTCCCAAAAGCCAGAGTCGGCGCGACGCTTCCATGGCCGGTGCCGTTGCCATTCGTGGCTGTTGCCGCTGTGACGCCGAGAAACGCGGTGAGAATATAATTGCCGTGGCTTTCATTTCCCGAGAGGAAACGATACTTCAGCAGAAACGAAGTATCCCCAGTACCGTCTCGCGCGCTGGAATTGTGATGCACGATGTAGGGTGGCACGCCCAGGATAATTTCCACGTGTCGCGCCGGGATAAGCTCAAGGCCCTTACCGCCGTCGTAATTCGTCAGCGAAGCGCCGCCGGATATGCCATCTTCCCAGAAATTGTCGTAGCGAATTTCCTGTTCCAGGCGCGGCGTGACGGTGGCGAGCAGCGTGATCCAGTGCGGCTGTTCGGCTTGAGTTGCCGAGGCGCGCGCGAGCCAGCCACTGCCGCCGGCCTGGTCCGCATTCTGCGCGCGGCATGGCGTTCCATATGTCCCGGCCAGAAGAAAAAGAGCGATTAGTGCCGCGTTGTAAAGCTGTCGGAAAAGTATACGCATCCCCGCTCCTTGGGATGATGCCGGGTGTCGATAAAATTGCAAAAGGCTACGCGCTTCGTAATATACCAAATCTAATCGGTATTTAGATACGATTTGATACGGATATGGTTGAGGAGAAAAGCAGCGATGGAATCAGGTGGGCAGTCAGACGCGCAGGATCATCACTTCAGTCGATTTAATCAACGCGGCGACCATGTCTCCTGCTTTCAACCGCATTTCGCGCACCGCATCCGCCGTGATGATGGACGTTATGTGCTGCTCGCCGATCGACAGCGTGATTTGGGCGATCAGGCCACTCGTTTTAATTCCAACCACACGCCCGATTAGCTGATTGCGCCCGCTGATTCGCCGAAATGTTGTACGGCGCTCCGCGACATCGGTGCGGCGAAGAGTGCGCGACAGATATCGATCAATTTCTGATTCGGGGATGCGGTGGTGGCCGCCGGCCGTTTTTACCGTGCGCAGCTTATCGTGATAAATCCATTGCTTGAGTGTGGGATAGCTGACACCGAGAACTTGCGCAGCTTCGCGGGGCGTGAGCAGATTTTCGGACTTGCGTCGCATTGGAGTCATTCTGCGGCAACTATTGAACCATGGCAAGGCCGGGAGCGGCGACCGAGATTTCTTAGCGTATGCCGCACGATTTCAGGGTCAGTTGGCGCGGAGCGACGCGCCCAGCTTCTCCGCGAGGGCTGAAACGATGCGTGTGGAAAAATCAGTGAGCTGTGCCTCCGTGAAAGTTGCTTCCGCGCTCTGGAATGTGACGCGCACAAGGAGTGAATATTTTCCCGCCGGCACTTGTCCGCCTCGGAATAGATCAATTACCTCGATGCGTCGCAGTTCTGGAATATTGATGGAACAAATCGTTTCCTCGACTTGGGCAAACGTCGTCCCGTCGGCCAGCACGAGTGAGAAGTCACGTTCCACGGCAGGGAATCGTGGCAAGGGCTGGTAACGCAGCGAACGGTGAGTGTGGGCGACAGCTTGTATCAGCGGCTGAAGACGCAACTCTGCAAGATAGACTTCCTGCCGCAGCTTGAACCGCTGCGTAAGATTACGCGCGAGCTGCCCCGCAAAGCCGATGGAGCCGGTGCCGTTTGTCGTGAGCGAAATTTCCGCCGCGCTGCCGGTGTCAAGCCAGAGTGGTCCCCCAAGCTTCCAATGCGCGCCACCCGCAAAAGCCATAATTTGATCGAGATCGCCCTTCAAGTCATCGAAAGAAAATACGCGTGCCGGCTCGTGAATCGATTGTTCGCGCGCTAAGCCCGTGGCTCCAAGCGTCAAAATCCGCGTTTCAACCGGTTTTCCCTCGCGTAACGCGTACGTCTTGCCGAATTCGAAAAGTCGTGCATTTCGTTGTCCGTGATTCAAATTCCATTCGAGCGCGCTGACCATGCTGGGGATGCCTGAAGTGCGCATAATGGAGGCGTCCTCAGAGAGCGAATTCGCAATGACGGCCGCCGCAACGTTTTCCGGGCGAAACGCGGCGTCACGCTGTGGATCGACCAACGGGATCGCCACAATTTCCTGGTAGCCGAGTGCGACAAGGCGCTCACGCAGCCTGTCTCCCTCCCCTGCGTGTGGCAAGCGCGCGGCGGGTTGTTTAGCAGGAGGCAAACGCGGAGAGAATTTGTCGTAGCCGTAATGCCTCGCGATTTCCTCGATGATGTCGATTTCGCGTGTCACGTCGCCGCGCCAGGATGGCAGCGTGCATTCCCATCTGGCGGCGAGCGAGCCAGCGCTGCCGCGATTCGCGTCGATGCGCTCGGGTGCGAAGCCCAGTGCCGAGAGAATTTCCTCGATGGCGCGATCGGGAACATCCGCGCCCATGATGCGCAGCAACTCTTTGCGTGAAAGCTCGATTTTCTCCGGTGTCGCGGGATGCGGATACACATCGACAACGCCAGCGAGCACTTCGCCTCCGGCAAGCTGCTGGATCATCTCCGCCGCGCGGCGCGATGCCAAGTCGGCCAATTCGATATCGACGCCGCGCTCGAAGCGCAAGGACGCTTCCGTGCGGAGAGAGAGCGCCTTCGAAGTGCGGCGAATCGAAATCGGATCGAACCACGCCGATTCGAGCAGCAGGTTCTTCGTGCTGAAGCTGATTTCGCTTTCCGCGCCGCCCATCACGCCGCCGATCGCCACGGGAGCGCGCGCGTCGCAAATCAGGCACATGTCTTTCGTCAGCTTGCGCTCGATTCCATCGAGTGTGCGCATCGTCTCGCCCGGTCGTGCGCGGCGCACGATGATGCGATGCTCGGCGAGGCGGTCGTAATCGAATGCATGGAGCGGCTGGCCAAGTTCCAGCATGACGTAATTCGTGATGTCCACAACGTTGTTGATGGACGACTGGCCCAGCGCTTCGAGCCGCTGCCGTAGCCAGTCCGGCGAAGGCTGAATTTTCGCGCCGCGAATGATCCGCGCCGTGTAACGTCCGCAAAGATCGGGGCATTCGAGATCGACACGCGCCGCTTTTGACGCTGGTTCGGCAGATTCCTTGAATGTCGGTGACACTCGTTTCAGGTCAAGCCGGTAGAGCGCCGCAATTTCCCGCGCGATTCCCACATGGCCAAGCAAATCCGGGCGATTGATCGTGATCTCGGCGTCCATCACGGGACCAGCTGCGGTCTCGTCAACAGAATCGACCGAGATTCCCGCCATCGACAGGCGCGACCGCAGCTCGGCCGCCGGCGCGGTGAAGTCAGCGAATTCTTTCAGCCAGTTGTAGAGAACCTTCATTGATTCCTTGCGCCGCTCTCGCTAATGCGATGCCCGTTTTGCGAACCGCATCATGCGACTTTCTTGATCGCCACGCCCGCAATGTGCGGCCGCACGATCGGCACGGGCCCGTCGAAATGATCGAGATGCACTTCCGCAAATCCCGCCGATTCGATGGTGCGCCACGTCTCGCGGTCGGGAGTGCATCCGTCGGCGAAAAAACGAAACCACGGGCGCAAACGGTGCTGCCACTTTCGTAAGCGCGTGCCCGGCGGAGCCGCGACATGCTCGATGAAAATAAATCGACCGCCGGGCTTAAGAACGCGCAAAATTTCCGCGAGTGTGCCGCGCACATCCGGTACTGAGCAAAGTACAAGCGTGCTGACGACAGCATCGGCAGAATCGTCCGTACATTCAAACGCGTCTGCCTTGCCATCGCGCAACTCAGCTTTTATCCCGGTGCGCTCTGCCTCGCGCTTCAAATACGCACGCATATACAAATTCGGCTCGATGCCGATCCAGCACACGCTGCTCGCGTAGTAGCGCAGATTCGGACCGCTTCCGGGACCGATTTCAATTACCGTTCCCGTTAACCCGCCCAGCAATCCACGTTTTCGCGCTGCCATTTCCTGTTCGTAGCGTCCGTTAAATTTATGCAGTGTCCACGCAAAAAGCCGCTTCCGCAATCCCCGCTGTTCGCCGGGAAAGGCGGGCGGATTTTGCGAGACGGATGCGGTAGTCACGGTCTCGCTGCCCACTTACGGGAACTGACGCAAAAAACGCGTATCGTTCCTGAAAAATTGCTGTAAATCGTCGATGCCGTATTTCAGCATGGCGAGCCGGTCGACGCCCAAGCCAAAGGCAAAACCGCTCAACCGTTTCGCGTCGTAATCCACGAATCCGTAAACCGCGGGATCGACCATTCCGGCGCCAAACAGCTCGATCCATCCAGAATATTTGCATGTGCGGCAGCCCGAGCCGCCGCAAACGTGGCATGACGCGTCGAATTCCGCCGAAGGTTCGGTGAAAGGAAAATAACTGGGGCGCAGGCGCACGCGGGTTTGCGGCCCGAAGAACTGTTGAGCGAAATATTCGATCGTGCCTTTGAAATCGCAAAACGTGATGTCTGTGTCGACCGCAAGCCCCTCGAGTTGGTGAAACATGAAAGAATGCGTCGCATCCGGATTGTCGCGGCGATACACTTTGCCGGGCACGACGATGCGCACCGGCGGCTTTTGTTTCTCCATCGTGCGGACTTGCATCGGCGAAGTGTGCGTGCGTAAAAGATACCCGGGCGCGTTGCCGATGTAAAAAGTGTCCATATTGTCGCGCGCGGGATGATGCTCGGGAATATTCAGCGCCTCGAAGTTGTAATACGGCGTTTCGATCTCCGCACCCTCGACAATCGAAAAGCCAATCGAATTGAAGATTCGATAAAGCTCCTCATACGTTTGGGAGATCAAATGGCGCGTGCCAATCGGCCGCGCCACGCCGGGAAGCGAAAGATCTAGTTGCCCATGCCCCGGCAGCGATGTCTCAGTGTGGCTCTGTTCGAGAATCTGCTCGAGCGCGGTTTCCACATGCTCCCGCAGTTCATTGAACTCTTGCCCAACAGCCCGTTTAAGTGCTGGTGTCGCAGGTTTCAGCCAGTTGTCGTTAATGCGCTTTAGAATACCCTTCTTCAGCCCCAGCCAGTCAAGACGTAGGGCCTCCCATCGATTCCGATGGCTTGGCACCGTTTTTTCAAGATTGGAGTTTTGCGTGTCGAACTCTTGACGCAACTCTGCAAATACGGCTGAGAGCTGATCGGGGGAAGACACCCCGAGCTCATCGAAAGTAAGGTTTGTTTTTTCGAGGATGTCAGGCATGTGATCGGGCCGTCCCCAAGCGCCATGGAGAATGTCGCGGCGTAAATTCGCTGCCGCAAGCAAAATCTTCAGGTCAGTTCGCGCAAAAAACAGCGCGAACGGGACCTGAGCTACGGTGAAAGTTACTGCTATGCCGATGCCGAGGCTGGCGCCGCCGCGAGATGCTGCTTTGCGTGCGCCACCAGCGACGTAAACGCCGCTGCGTCGTGCACCGCAATGTCCGCCAGGATTTTGCGGTCGAGGTCCACGCCGCCCACCTTCAGCCCGTGCATAAACTGGCTGTACGAAATGCCGTTATTGCGCGCGGCCGCGCCGATACGCTGGATCCACAGCGTGCGGTAATCGCGTTTGCGCGTCCGGCGGTCACGATAGGAATAGCGCAGCGAACGATTCATCGCCTCCTTCGCCGAGCGGTACAGTTTGCTCTTCGTCAGGAAGAAGCCCTTGGTATGCTTCAGAATCTTCTTGCGCTTGGCGCGGCGTTTGGTTCCACGTTTGACTCTAGGCATCGGAGAAACTCCTCGAAAGAATTGTAGAGATATGCCGGCAACACGACCGGCAACGAAAAATTCACGGGAGATAACAGGAGACAAACGGTCGCGGCACGCCGAGACATCAGCGCGACGCAACGGGTTTGTCTCGCGGGAACTGCTTGTTGCCATGCGCCCCACAATTACGGGCCTGACCGGCCGGCAGGCACCCGTGAAGCGCTGCCTGGCGCGATCCAGAAACTAAGTCTTCGAACTCAAATTACCGCAGATACTAGGTACCGTAGGGCAATTGGAGCCGGATCTTTGCGGCATCGCCCGGGGTCACCTGAATCTGCTTTTTCAGCCGGCGCATCCGCTTCGGCTTCTTCGTGCCCAACAAATGGCGCTTGCCGGAATGCATGCGCATGACTTTCCCGGTAGAGGTGATCTTGAAGCGCTTGGCTGCACCTCGATGAGTCTTCAGCTTGATTTTCTTTCTCGGTTTTCTCGGCACAATTCCCTCACTAAATTCAATAAAACTCGAATCTCAGGACGGTCCGGACGCCGGAGCCGGCTTCGCGCCAACGGAGCCCTTTTTCGGCGCCAATAGAGCCAGCAAAATATTGGCCTCCATGCGGGGACCGAATTCCACCAGCGCGTGCTCTTCGATGTCTTTCAGCAGGCGCATCATCTTTCCTCGGCCGACGTCCTGATGGGCCATTTCGCGCCCGCGATGGAAAATCATGGCCTTCACTTTGTAGCCCTTGCCGAGGAACTCGATAATCTGGTTTTTGCGCACCTGATAATCATGCTCGGCCGTCGAAGGGCGAAACTTCACTTCCTTGATCTGCGTGCCCTTCTGATGTTTGCGTGTCTCATGAGCCTTTTTATTCTGCTCGTAGAGAAACTTACCGAAATCGGCTATTTTGCAGACTGGGGGCACAGCATTCGGCGAAATCTCGACCAAATCGAGGCCCGCCTCGCGCGCCGCCTTCATGGCGTCGAAGTAAGTCATCACACCAAGCTGATTACCCAGGTCATCAATCACGCGCAATTCGCGCGCGCGAATGCGTTCGTTCACTCGCGGCCCACTGCTTGCTCCTGCTCGTTCGGCGATAAACCCACCTCCAGCCTCAACTACCCGCGACTGCCCTGACAAAAAAGCCCGTCAGGGTGGACGGGCCACGAAGTATAGCACGGCCTGAGCGGGGAGCTGCAAGCGGCAAGCAAGTCACTCTAGCGTTAACCCCGGGTGCGACGAGGGATAGAGTTTTGCACCGATGTTGCTCTTCGGGCAATCGAGTCGCTTTCCGTGTGGGTGATTTCCGGCCTATGCTAAACTGAATTCCCAGCTTCGGTTCGCACTTTCGATTCTTTTTCAGGCGCATGCCCAAAGAGCTTTTTGGTACTGACGGAATCCGAGGCCTTCCCGGCAAATATCCTCTCGATGACGCGACGCTTTTTCGCGTTGGCGTCGCGCTGGGCGAGTACATCGCTGACCATCGCGACGCCGCGAAATCGCCGAGAGTGCTCATCGGCATGGACACGCGCGAATCCGGCCCCGAAATCGCCAGCCATATTGCGCAAGGCCTTCGGGTCGCGGGAATTGAGCCTGTATCCGCGGGCATTATCACCACTCCCGGCGTCGCCTGGCTCGTTCACACGGAGGATTTCTCGGCCGGCGTCGTCATTTCCGCATCGCATAATCCCTATCACGATAATGGCGTGAAATTGGTTTCCGGAAGCGGAATGAAGTTCCTTGACGCAGCCGAGGCGCAAATCGAAATGCGAATTCTGGCCGCGCAAATGGACAACTCGCCGATTCCGGAGCTCGTTTCGAGCAGCTTGCCGGCCACCGACGCTCTGAATGTCGATTATCTTTCGGCTTTGCGCGGCAAAATATTTTCGGGAGCAAATCTGGCCGGCATGAAAATCGTTCTCGACTGCGCCAATGGCGCGGCCGGCGCTCTTGCCCCGGAGCTTTTCCGCGAGCTCGGCGCGGAAGTCCTGACGATTGCCGACAATCCGGACGGCCGGAATATCAACGATCACTGTGGCTCGCTTCATCCCGGCAAAATGCAGGAAAAAACCGTCACGTCTGGTGCTGATCTCGGTGTCGCGTTTGATGGTGATGCTGACCGCGCCGTTTTTTCCACTTCGAGTGGCCGCTACGTCGATGGCGATGCGGTTCTTTTTGCCGCCGGCCGCTTCATGAAAAAGAAGAGGCAACTTAAAGGCGACACGATCGTTGGTACGAGCATGTCGAATCTGGGCCTGGAACGGGCGCTCGAACGCGACGGCTTGAAACTGGCGCGCGTTCCCGTCGGCGACCGTTACGTGCTGGAGGAGATGCTGCGCATCGACGCGAACCTTGGCGGCGAGCAATCCGGCCATGTGATTTTCCTTGACGATTCCACCACCGGCGATGGGATGCTCACGGCCGTGAAAATGGCTTCGCTCGTTTCGATTGCCGGGAAACTCGACGCGCTCCTCGCCGACTTAAAGGTGTTTCCGCAGAAAATCGTCAACGTGCGCGTGCGTTCCAAACCGCCACTCGATTCGCTTCCGCTGGTCGCGAGCGCGCTCGCCGACGCCGAAAAGAACCTGGGCAATTCCGGCCGCGTTGTCGTGCGCTATTCCGGCACCGAGCCGCTCGCGCGCGTCATGGTCGAAGCCGAACGCGCCGAAGACGTCGACCACTGCGCCCAGTCCATCGCCTCCGCCCTGCAATCCTCCGTCGGTTTTAACACCTAGGGCACTTCACGCCCGAAAACACTTTCATCCTGGTTAAATAATTTGTAAAGTACCGTCGTCACAATCCTCTTGAGGCGTAAGCCATGAGTCTTTGCAAATATTTCGCGTTGCTGCTGTGCTCGTTCCTTGCGGCGGCTTCGGTTCCGGCAAGGACGCAATCCACGCTCGCGACGCAACAAATACCCGGATCCTCCCCAGCAGCTATTCCGTCCTATCCTGACTCGCCCAAGGGTCTTGAAGATTTAGTGAACGAAATGCTCAAGCTGCAGAAAAAACATGACGCGCAAGCGCTGGCGCCATACGTGGCGTCGCTGGCGCTGCCGAATGCCGGTGCATGGTTTCGCGCGACATTTGGGGACGAAATCGGCGCGCAACTCGCACCCGTTTATGGCCGCGCACAAATAGATTTGCCGCTTTCCTTCCCCGAGGTGCTGCGCCAGATAAACTCAAAGCACATGACTGTTGCGCGCGCCGTGCTTTTCACCGATTCGTGCAATGCGGACGCGACGGAACAAGAGTACACGGTGCTCATCAGTCGCGCCAAGGAACAGCCGCTCTATGATGTCCGCCTCACCTCGTACTCAGAGGGAGCCGCGCTGTTGTACTTCGCCTACGTTGACGGGGCTTTTCGCTACATCAGCAATTTTCGATTGCGACCACCGGCTAGTTTTTCCCCGGTCAAAGTCTCAAGCAATCCGAAATTGACTGTGCCCGGGATGACAGTTCCCAAACTAGTTGATCGGGTCTTCCCTGTTTATCCTGAGGATGCGAAGCGCGAGCATATTGAGGGCAAAGTGCTTTTGCATGCAATTATCGGGAAGGATGGACGGGTCTGCAGCTTGCAAGTCACCGAAGGCGAGCGGCTGCTTGCTCAGGCAGCCATGGCAGCGGTTCGTCAATGGCGTTATTCGCCCTACACTTTAAACGGACAACCCGTGGCAGTGGACACGACGATAACTATTATCTTCAATTGGGGAAGTGATTAGGACGAATTCACCCTTCGAGCGCCCAAGCGGTAGAATGGCAATCTTCGCAGCTCCTCGCGTTCAGCTGCAGCCCGAGGTGCTGCCACAATTTTCGCATTTGTAGCAACTGCCGTTGGGCGTCATCAGCATGCCGCATTCGGAGCAGGAAGGCGCGTCGTCAATCGCCGCTCGCGGTCGCAGCTTTTCTTCCGGCACCGTAGTGACGACGCTTGCCGGATTCATTGTTGATGCCACCGGGCCATTCACAACCCCGGCAGCTTCCGCGTCGCCGTTCTGCACCAGGTAATCGCGCGAGATGAACTTGCCGCCGAGCCAGCGCCCGATGTAGTCGATGATCGACTTGGCATAGGGAATTTCCTTGTTGCCGGTGAACCCCGAAGGCTCGAAGCGCGCGTTCACGAATTTATCGATAAGCGCCCGCAGAGGCACGCCGTATTGCAGCGCAATCGAGACGGAAAGCGCGAAGCCGTCCATGATTCCGGAGAGCGTCGAGCCTTCCTTCGCCATCTTGATGAAAATTTCGCCCGGCGTTCCGTCGTCATATTTTCCGACGGTCAAATAGCCTTCGTGCCCGCCCACCGAGAATTTGTGCGTGATCGAGTTGCGCTCGTTCGGCAGCTTTCTGCGCTCCGAGCGGAAGAGTTCCTGCTGCTGCGCGGCCGAAACTTCCGCTTTGACTGCCGCTGAAGCTGCGGCCGTTTCGGCAGTTCCCGTTTTCTTTTCGCCCGCGGCGGAGAGCGGCTGCGAACGCTTCGAGTTGTCGCGATAAATGGCCACGGCCTTCAACCCCAATTTCCAGGATTCCACATAAGCCTGCATCACGTCTTCAACCGTCGATTCTTCCGGCATGTTGATGGTCTTCGAAATCGCGCCGGAAAGGAACGGTTGCGCCGCCGCCATCATCTTCAGATGCCCGCGCCAGGCGATCGAGCGGCCGCCGTTCGTCGCGAGCGAGCAGTCGAACACCGGCAAATGCTCCGGTTTAAGGTCCGGCGCGCCTTCGATGGTTCCGTGCTGGTCAATCCAGTCGACGATCAGTGACGCCTGCACATCGGAATAGCCGAGCCGCATCAGCGCCATCGGCACGGTGTTGTTCACGATCTTGATTACGCCGCCGCCCACCAGCCGCTTGTGCTTCACCAGCGCGAGGTCAGGCTCGATTCCCGTCGTGTCGCAGTCCATCATGAAGCCGATTGTGCCGGTCGGCGCCAGCACGGACACTTGCGAATTGCGGTAGCCGAATTTTCCGCCGAGGTCGACCGTTGTATCCCAGGCATCACGCGCGGTGCGCAAGATTTGAGGTTGGACATTGTCTTCTTTGATGGGCCGCAGCGAGTCGCGATGCATGCGCATAACTTCGAGCATCGGCTCGCGATTTTCCTGATAACGAGCAAATGGGCCCATCCTCTCGGCGATGCGCGCGGACTGCGCGTATCCCTCGCCCGTCATCAGCGCGGTGATGGCGCCGCCAATGTCGCGGCCCTGATCGGAATCGTACGGCACACCGAGCGAAAGCAATAGCCCACCGAGATTGGCATAGCCCAGTCCCAGCGGTCGAAATTCGTGCGAGTTCCGCTCGATTTTCGGCGTGGGATAGCTCGCGTTGGAGACCAGAATTTCCTGCGCCGTGATGGTCACGTCAACCGCGTGCCGGAAGCCTTCGACATCGAATTGCCCATTCGAACCGAGGAATTTCAGCAAATTGAGCGACGCCAGATTGCACGCCGTGTCGTCCAGGAACATATATTCCGAGCACGGATTGGACGCGTAAATCCGGTCCGTTGCCTTGCAGGTGTGCCAGCGATTCACCGTGGTGTCATATTGCATTCCCGGGTCGCCACATTGCCATGCCGATTCCGACATTCTGCGCAAAAGGTCGCGCGCGCTGAATTTTTCCACCGGCTGGCCATCGTTCACGTTCCGCGCCCACCAGTCACGGTCGTCCTCGACCGCCTGCATAAATTCATCCGTGACGCGCACGGAGTGGTTGGCGTTCTGGAAAAAAATCGAGCTGTACGCTTCGCCGTCAATCGCGGAGTTGTAGCCCTGCTCAATCAACACCTGCGCCTTGCGCTCTTCCTTCATTTTGCAGTCGATGAATTCCGCGATGTCCGGATGGTCGACGTTGAGAATAACCATTTTGGCTGCGCGCCGCGTTTTACCGCCACTTTTAATCACGCCCGCGAACGCATCGAAGCCCTTCATGAAACTGACCGGGCCGGAAGCGATGCCGCCGCCGGAGAGCGTTTCTTTACTTCCTCGCAGGGTCGAAAAATTCGTTCCCGTGCCGGAACCCCACTTGAACAGCATGCCTTCGGTTTTTGCCAGATTCATGATGGAGTCCATGCTGTCCTGCACGGAATTGATGAAGCACGCCGAGCACTGAGGCTTGAGCTGCACACCCACGTTGAACCACACGGGCGAATTGAAGGCCATCTTCTGCTCGACGAGCAAGTGCGTCAGCTCGTCGCGAAACGCCACGCGCGAGTCCGCCGAGGCGAAATATCCGTCGTGCTCGCCCCAGCGCACAATCGTGTCCACCACGCGTCCGATGAGCTGGCGCACGGACCCTTCGCGCTCCTGAGTGTTGGGCTTTCCGTGGAAATATTTCGAAGCGACAATGTTGGTCGCCGTCTGCGACCACGCCTTCGGAACTTCAATATTATCCTGGCGGAAAATCACCTGCCCCTTTTCGTTCCCAATCTGCGCCGTCCGCCGCTCCCATTCGACCGCGTCGAAGGGAGACACGCTGCCGTCCGTGAATTTGCGCCGGAACTCCAGTCCGGTCTGAATTGCCTTGCGATCGTGTTGCTCGACGTCCATTTTTCCGGCCAAATTGCCGCTCAATGCCATTTTCGTTTCCGCCATATTTCCGCCTCCGCGCAGGCAGTCCTGCCGCTGATGGATTTACCGGGCGGGGGCAGCGGGTTTTAATAATTATACCGCAATCCCGGAGCTCCGGCTTACGCGACGGTTCGAGAGGGCAGGCAGCCGTCGCTCGATTCTGGAGAGGGTGACTCTAGCCCCTGGAGCAGTTCAACGCAAGCCGGGCGGCTGTGGATTTCCACACAGCCTGAAAAACCGAAAAAAGAAAAAGCTTCGCTCCTCCCGCACTTTACGTGCAATTTACGGTCGGGCGGCTGGCCCTTGATTTCGTCGGTTTTTGAACCCGGGTCGGCGCCGTGATTCTTCCATTCCCCCTGCCCGCGGCCCGTACCACGCTCCCCGAATCTGGGACGGCAGTATTACTGGGTTGTGGAAAAAGTGTCAAGTAGAAAGCGCAATGCCACCACAAAATCTTTGGGTCCCCGTGCCCAACTTGTCTACAGGTAGTGGTTTAATTCCGACGCACCACTCCCGCGTTTCTCTCATTGTATTGCTTCGCCATCGCGGTTATCCGCTTGTGCATCTAATTTTTATGAGAGTATCGCAACAGATTCACCGCCTTCGACGAATAATGATCGTCGCTCTCTGCGTGTGCGCGGCGGTTCCAGCGCTCCAGGCCCAATCTAAGGCTAAGAATTCCACGATTGCGCACGCGCCAGCCAAGAGAGTCCGTCTCGCGGGTGTGCCGAATTTTGGCGAGGTCGCGCCAACTCTCTTCCGCGGAGCGCAGCCGTCCGATCTTGGTTTTCAGGGCCTTGCAAAATTGGGGATAGACGTCATCGTTGATTTTCGCGGCTTGAACTTGAACCAGGAGAGACACGAAGCCGCAGCGCATAACATGAAATTAATTGTCTTGAGCTGGGATTGCCGCAATCCCTCGGACAAGATCGCCGCAGAGTTCCTGCGGATCTTAAATGAGAATCGCGGCAAAAAGGTTTTTGTCCACTGCTATCAAGGCGTTGATCGCACGGGCGCGATGATCGCCGTCTATCGCATGGCGGAAGAAGGATGGACCGAGCCCGAGGCTATGAACGAAATGCGCGCCTTCGGTTATGCCTTCATGCACAGACTCTGGTGCCACGCCGTCAGCCGGTACGTGAGCAAATTCCCGCAAGATATGCAAGAAAATCCACAACTTGCGGCCCTCGTTGCTCCTGGAGTTCCGCCTCGTGCCACTAACTAGGCAGTCTGCCGGTCATAAGCCCTGAAAAGTTTCGAAGGGGAAGTTATTCGTAGCGAAGTGCTTCGATGGGATCAAGTTTCGCTGCTTTCACCGCGGGCCACACGCCAAAAACCAGCCCAACGCCCACCGACACTCCGATACCGACGAGGACAGCCCAAAGCGGCACCGCTGCCTTCATGGATGTAACGTGCGGAATGAGCATCGCGAGCCCGCTGAAAAACAGAACGCCGAGAATGCCACCGGAACCGGTCAAGGTCATCGCCTCGAACAGGAATTGCCACGTGATGTCGCGGCTGCGCGCCCCGATCGCTTTGCGCACGCCAATCTCGCGTGTCCGTTCCGTCACACTCACGAGCATGATGTTCATCACGCCCACACCCCCGATCAGCAGGCCAATCGAGCTCAACACGATCAGCACCAGAGCCACTCCGCCGATGATCTGGTTAAACTGCTCTTCCTCCTGCACCTGGGTGGTGATCGAAAAATTGTCTGGTGCGGTATAGGCGACTTTTCTCCGCCGCCGGAGCACTTCGCGCGCTTCGTCCACTGCTTCATCCAGTCTTCCGTGATAGGCGAGAAAACGGTAGCCATTGTCCCTGGTCGAGGGGAACATCTTCATGAACGTGTTGTAGGGAATCGTCACGCGGCGGTCTTCGTCTTGCATACCGAACCCGCCAGGAGGCTTTTCAAAGACGCCGACAACGAGGAAATCTGAACCGTCGATGACTACGTTCCTGTTCAATGCGTCATTCGCGGTCGGAAAAAGCGCTGTCGCGATATTTTCGCCCAACACCACTACCTTTTCGTGATGTTCATTCTCCGAGTCCGTAAAGAAACGGCCCGCTTTCATTTGGGCATTGCCATAAACTTCGATGTATGCCGGAAACGTACCGCGGAATTCCATATTTTGGACCTGATTTTTTTCATAACGGATGCTGTGGACTTGGTGCCAATTGAAAGCCGAAATGGCGATCTGCTTCACCGACGGACATGAGGCCAGGATGGCTTCGCCATCCGCGAGGGAAAGCGGCGGCCTCTCGCGGACTTGTTTCGACGGGCGTCCGACTTGCGGTCCCTGGTCGAAACGATCCACGTAGGCCGTGTCTGCGCCATAGCCTTCGATCTCCGCGGCGATCGTTGCCTTAAATCCCGTGATCAACGATGCGACGATGATGATCACGCCCACGCCGATTACCACGCCCAATACAGCCAGGGCGCTCCTCGCTTTGTGTGTGCGGAGTGTGTCGAAAGCTAACGCAAGATTTTCGCGGATGTCTTGTTTCATCGCTTGTGCCTACGTTTCCGCGCGCAATGCTTCAATTGGATCGAGCCGCGACGCGCGCATTGCCGGATAAATCCCGAAGAAAAGCCCGACGCCCGTCGAAAGCACCAGAGCAATTACCACAGCATGAACCGGAGTCGAGATTGGCAGCGGCGATAACGCCCGCACGAGCATGGCGATCGCAACAGCCAGAAAAACTCCTGCAAGCCCTCCAATTCCCGATAAAATCGACGATTCCATCAGAAATTGCAGCACGATGTGCCGCCGACGCGCGCCCAACGATTTTCGCAAACCAATTTCCCGAGTCCGTTCCGTGACGCTCGCCAGCATGATGTTCATGATCACAATTCCGCCGACCACCAGGAACACGCTCGTCAGCCAGACAGCGATGCCGAATAAATTCCCGGTCAACTTTTCCCACAGCCCGGTAATTGATGACGGCTCAATGATTCCGAAGTTGTCTTCTGTTCGATACGGAACGTGACGCCGCGATCGCAATAGTACACGCACTTCGTCTTCGGCTTCGGGCATCGCTTCCGTGCTGATCGCTTCGACGAACATGGTGATCGAATCGTCGGCGCTCATCCAGACCGTGCGGTAGGTCGTCAATGGCAGCATCACAAAATTATCTCGCGACTGGCCCAGAATCGTTCCGAGCGATTTGGCGGTACCGATCACCTGGCACTGCTGCGAGCCCGCGCGAATTTCCTTGCCGATCGGGTCAACTCCAGGAAAAAGTTTCGTCACCACATCATTCCCGAGAAAACAGATAGGGGAGCGATGATCTTCATCGGCGTAGGTAAAAAAACGGCCGGAGGCAATGTCGAAATCGCGCACTTCGGCGAATTCGGGCGTCGCTCCAATGATCTGTACGTCTTCCATCAGCTTTTCACCCTGATGCACATCCGCAAGCGAGTTTTCTTCGGCCGCCACCTCTTTTGAATATTGCAGGTGGTCTTTTAGAGCGTGGTAGTCTTCCATACGCAGTGGCGGCCGCTTGCTTGCTTTCAGGAAGTCGTCGAAGTTCGTTACGATGCCGATGCGATCGATCACGAATGCGTTGGAACCCAGATTGGCGATTTTGTTGGCCACGTAAAGATTCAGCCCGTTGAGAACGCTCATCACGGAGACGAGCGTCGTCACGGCAAGAATGACGCCCAGCAGCGTCAGGAAACTACGCAATTTATGCGCGCGTAATGTATCGAACGCAAGCCACGTGGCTTCGCGCAGCGTCACGCTCGCTTGTCGAAAGCCAAGTCCTAATTTGGGCCGTTTCGGCATCTAATCAGTATAGACGTTCCTCAGGAGATAAAAGTTCTCTCCAGGACACGATTAATGCACAGGATGACGCTCTCGATACCGGTCCCACAGACCCGTGCCTCGGCAAAGCCAAACGCCGCTACAATACTGAAGAGCGATCCAAAGACCGTTTCTCTGAAGCATCATACAAGGCTCCCCGAAGGGAAGTGATTATTCATTTTCGATGAAACGTCTGCTCCAATTCGGGTCCGCTATTGCGATTGTGGCCACTGTCTCTCTCTTGCCGCGGGCCGGAGCGCAGCAACAGCCCACGCAATCGGCCTCCGACCAAACCGCCCTCGCGCCGGAACAGATTCACGGCCTGCTCGAGCGCGTAATCGCCAATCAGCATCGCAATGATGCGGCGCTGGACACCTTCGAACGATTGGAGCACCACGTCGAGCGCAATGGCTCCGACAGCCGCATTACGGAAGACAAGCTCTATCGTGTCGTACCCACCGGAAGCGGCAATCTGAAACTGCTGGTCAAGGAAAACAACCAGCCGATCTCGACCAACGAATACCGGCGCCAGTTGCACGAATGGGAGCGCGTCCTCGAGATCGCGATCCATCCTAACGATCCGCACGAACTTGCTTCGGTTGCGAAACAAAAAAAGAAACTCAAAGACCGTGAACGCCTGATCAATAGCGTTGCGAGCGCCTACCTCGTCACCTGGGCCGGCCACGAAATTCGCAATGGCCGCATTCTCGAAAAGATTCAGCTCAGTCCCAACCCCGCCTATCAGTCTCGAGGCGATTCCACCGACTGGCTAGTTCACGCTAGAGCCATGCTTTGGATCGACCCGTCAGCTGCCCAGCTTGTGCGCGCCGACGCCGAGATTATCCGCGATATCTCGATCGGTGGTGGCATTCTCGGCAAAGTTTATCATGGGGGCCATTTCATCATGGAACAAGTGCCCGTAGCGCAGGGCATCTGGGAGGCTTCCCTTTATCAATACGATATTTCCGGTCGAAAGTTTCTCTTCACATTCACTTTGCATGAAGTTACGTCACTGGCCCACTATCGCCTCATCGGCGCTCCTGACCAGGCCCTCCTCGTCGTACGGGACGACTTGGCCAATTGTTGCGGCACTTTCGCAGGCGATCCTTAGAGATACCGCCCGTCAATTCACTCGGAGCTGCCGATGCGGTCTCTCCAGATCTACTTCGCGAATTTTTTGCGCATTTCGCCGTACACAGTCGCCAGGAAGCCTGGAGGATTGTCTTCGACAAACGCATCGATGGGATCGTACTCTTCCAGTCCCCGGAGGATTTCATTCGCTGGCAGCCGGCGAAGCAAGTATATGTGCGGACGACTGCTCACCATCGCGACGTGCTCTTCACCCTGCACTTGAAAGAACTCGCCGCTATACCTTATTGTTAGCGGGTACTTCCAGTGCGGCTTGCTCTTGCGGGAAGCAATCTTCAAATCCCAATTTCCTTCGGTACGCGTCACTTCATCGCGCAACGGCGGTCTACTCCATTCTCCATGTTTGGCAAAACGCACCGCGCGGTCAACAACCCGCAGCGGCAACGTCGCGCGTGTTTCCATCCTGGCCCTGGCATTCAGGGTTCGCATGAGGCCTTCGATGGCGAAATACCACAGCAGCCATGTTATGGGATGCAGTGCGATCACGACGAAGGCAAGCGAGCCGATGGTGCCGCTGCCAACATGCAAATTGGTGTGTGCGCGCACAGCGGCGGCAATCGCATTTTGTGCCCAGTGACCCGCCGAGTAGATATACCAAAACACGTAAGCCGTCAGCGCAGTGATCGCCTGCAGAAGGCCGGACACGACAGCAGCCTCGCGCCAATTGATTGATTCTTCGAAGTGCGAGCCTCTGCGCCAGCCTTCGGGCACTAGAATGAGGACCAAGCCCGCGAGGAACGTTCTCATGTGGGTTGCCTTAATTCCAAAACTAGCCGCATTGGCACGTTCCAGCAAGCTTCCCATGCAAGTTCGGGACGAAAACGACAATCGGAGACTTCATCCTGGAATTCCGGCGTTGCCCTTTCGAGCCTGAAACAAGAGCGAACCCGTGAGGCGCTTTACTGTAGACCCAGATAAGGATACGCTTAGGCACTTCCCTCCACCCAGCCACTCGAGGAGGCGCCGTGTACGCTCGCGTCACGCAGTTCCACATCGTGCCCGACAAGCTCGATTCGTTTCTTGCCGCCGTGCAGAACGCTATTCCTCACGCTCGCCAACAGCACGGATTCCGCGCGCTCATAGTTCTCCGCGCAGAGTCCGCTACATCAACAGCCGACGTGCGCGTAATGTCTTTGTGGGATTCGATCGAAGATTTGCAGGCCGGCGAGCAGAATTTCTATTTTTACCAGGCCCTCGCAAAAGTCATGGCCTCGTCCAAAGGCTTCCCGCTGATCGAAGCGCAAGAAGTGCTCGTGGCTGACTTTCCGGCAGGCGGCGCGCCTAAGCGGCACGATGTCTCCGCCGATGAAACTCAATTCTGAATACAATTTGCGCTGGATTCGGCCCATTCACGGCCTTGACCGTGATTGCGGCGGCCAGTAAGCTAGACGCTTCCAGTGGGCACGAACAAGAACCTTGGGCGACTCGCAATTGTTAGCCGACCATGAGTGGGAGCATTTCGAACGTCCTCAAGAATGACAATGGGAACCATACAAATCACGCTGCCGGATGGCGCAAAGCGCGAAGTTGCTGGCGGAACTACTCCCGCGGAGATTGCGCGTCAAATTTCGCCGCGGCTCGAAAAGGAAGCGCTTGTTGCGCGCGTTGATGGCGAGCTGTGGGACCTCGCGCGCCCGCTCGATCAAAATACTTCGCTCGCGATTCTCACTCCGAAAGACCCCGAGGCGATTCAGGTGCTGCGCCACTCCGCCGCGCATTTGCTTGCGGCCGCGGTCGTCGAGCTTTTCCCGGACGTAAAACTGGGCATCGGGCCTCCCATCGACAATGGCTTCTTCTACGATTTCGTTCGCAGCGAGCCGTTCACACCGGAAGACCTGGAACGCATCGAGAAAAAAATGCGCGAGCTCGCTTCCCAGAATATTCCAAACGAGCGCAAGTTGCTGCCCAAGCCCGAGGCTCTGAAGTTTTATCGCGATTCGCAACAGGAATTCAAATGCGAGCTGATCGAGGAAAAAGCAATTGAGCCTATGGTTTCATTCTACACCACGGGGAAATTCATCGACTTCTGCAAAGGACCGCACATTCCATCGACTGGTCGCATCAAGGCGTTCAAGTTGATGAACGTCGCCGGTGCATACTGGAAAGGCCGGGAAGGTAATCCGCAGATGCAGCGGATCTACGCCGCCTGTTTTTACACCCAAGCCGAGCTCGACGGATATTTGCACAAGCTCGAAGAAGCCAAGCGCCGCGACCATCGCAAGCTCGGTCAGGAACTGGATCTTTTCAGCATTCAGGACGAAGCCGGACCTGGCCTGATTTTCTGGCATCCCAAGGGCGGCCTTATCCGCACCATCGTCGAAGACTGGTTGCGCGCGGAACTCCTGCGTCGTGGCTACGATCTCGTCTTTACTCCGCACGTGATGCGTCTCGATCTTTGGAAAACCAGCGGACACACCGGCTTCTATCGCGACAGCATGTTCAGCCCGATCGAAATCGAGAAGGCCGATTACCAGATCAAGCCGATGAACTGCCCGGGCCACATTCTGATTTACAAGTCGCATTTGCGCAGCTATCGCGAGCTGCCGCTGCGTTACGCGGAACTCGGCACCGTCTACCGTTATGAACGGTCGGGCGTCCTCCACGGATTGCTCCGCGTGCGCGGTTTCACACAAGATGACTCGCACATTTTCTGCCGGCCGGATCAAATCGAATCCGAGGTTGCGGGCTGTCTGGATTTCGCATTCGCCGTGATGAAGACCTTCGGCTTTGATCGGTATGAGGTGGAACTCTCGGAATGGGACGCCGCGCATCCGGAAAACTATGCAGGCAAAGCCGAAGATTGGAATCGCGCCACAGCGGCGCTGTCGGATACGCTCCAGCGCATGAAAATTCCTTACAAACGCATCGAGGGGGAAGCCGCGTTTTACGGCCCGAAGATTGACGTGAAATTAATCGACGCGATTGGCCGCCCGTGGCAGCTCACCACCGTGCAATTCGATTTCAATTTGCCGGCGCGTTTCGCCCTCGAATATGTGGGCGAGGACGGCGCGCGCCACCAACCGCTGATGGTCCATCGCGCGCTGCTTGGTTCCGTCGAGCGCTTCTTCGGCATACTCATCGAGCACTACGCCGGCGGGTTTCCCGCGTGGCTGGCGCCCGTGCAGGCGAGCATTCTGCCGCTCAGCGAGAAATTTTCGGAGTACGCCAAATCCGTCGAGGCGAAATTGCGCGCCGCGGGCATTCGCGTCCATGTCGACGACCGCAACGAAAAACTGCAAGCGAAAATCCGCGATGCGCAACTCCAAAAAACTCCCTACATGCTGATCGTCGGCGGCAAGGAAGCCGAATCGGGCGCCGTTTCCGTGCGCCACCGTTCCAAAGGCGACCTCGGCCCGCAACCGCTTGACCAATTCATCGCCGCTCTCCGCAACGAAATCGAAACCAAAGCCCACGACTGAAGCCGCCACGCCGATGAATGTTCAAATTCGCCAGGCCGTGCCCGCGGATGTTCCGGCCCTGCGTGAATTGATTGACGCCTCCGTCCGCGGATTGCAGGCGCAAGATTACACGCCGGCTCAAATTGAACTCGCGCTCAAGACGGTCTGCGACGTGGATAGCCAATTGATCGCTGACGGTACGTATTTCGTCGCGGAAATCAAGTCGGCCGAAAAGCACAATTCCGTGATCGCCGGATGCGGCGGCTGGAGCAAGCGCAAGACGCTTTTTGGCGGCGACCGCTGGACGCGCGAGAAGACGCGCTTCTCGATCCTGCCCGCGACGCCGCAAAAATTCGCGCCTTCTTTATCCATCCCGCATGGGCCCGGCGCGGCATCGGCGGCATGATCCTCGAAGCATGCGAATCGGCCGCCAATTCCGCAGGCTTCACCCGCTTTGAAATGGGCGCGACGTTGACCGGCGTGCCGTTCTACCGCGCCAAAGGGTACGCGGAATTGGAGCATCTCGAAGTTCCGCTCGCGGATGGCATTTCGTTTCCTATTGTGCGAATGTCTAAACACGCCTAGGTACGAGACGAGACGAAACGAGATAGTTTGCAGCCGGTGTATGGTATCTTCACGGAAATGCCAGATACCATTCCTATCCTCACTCACGAAGAGAAACCCGTGCGCAGCGCCGCCGTGAGCGCGCGAATTATCGCCGCGGGAATTGTGATTGGATTTTTCTATCTCGCCTCAAGCGTGGTGGTCACGCTGCTGGTGGCAATTCTGCTGGCCTATTTTCTCGATCCGCTGGTGGTGTGGCTCGAACTTTTCCGCTTGCCCAGAGTGCTGGGTTCGCTCGTCGTATTGCTCGTGGCAATAGCGTTGCTGTTTGCCGTCGGGTCGTCGCTGATCAATCGCGTGGACCAATTCGGCGCGGATTGGCCGCTCTATCGCGCTCCGTTGCGCGCCGTCACCAGCAGCATCGAGCGCCGGATGAATCTGCTCGAATTGCGAGTCAACGAGCTTTCACCCCAGACGCGTGAGTCGCGTGAGCAGCACGTCGTCACTGTAACGGAAACGCATCCGGTACGGGACGCGTTAGTTCAACGGCTCGGTTCGCTCTACACAGGATTGTTCGCCGCTACTTTCTTGCCCTTTCTCATTTTCTTCATGCTCGTGGGCAAACGAAAAATCTGGCACGGGACGATGGAGCTATTCCCGATGGCTCAGCGGACGCCCGTAAAAATCGCCCTTTCTGAAGTCAGCAACATGCTGCGGAGCTACGTGGTGGGAACGGCGTTGGTTGGCCTGATTCTGGTCCTCGCGAGTTGGGCATTTTTCTGGGCCATTGGCCTGGATTTTTCGTTTCTCGCCGCGCTCGTTTCGGGCTTGCTGAATCTCGTTCCCTATCTCGGCATGGTCCTTGCCTGGATGCCGCCCGTGCTCGTTGGTTTGAAGCAGTTTCATAGCGTGGGCCCATTCCTTCTGATTTGCGGAGTACTCGGATTTTTTCATTTGATGGCGGCAAATTATTTGCTGCCCGCGTTCGTGGGACGCCGCGTCCATTTGAACGCCGTGTCCGTGACGGTCGCGCTGCTTTTCTGGGGATGGCTGTGGGGCGCTCTGGGATTGTTGCTGGCGATTCCTATCACCGGAACCATCAAAGTGGTTTGCGATCACGTGGAAGGTTGGGAACCGGTGGGGAAATGGCTGGGCGAGTGAGAAATAGATTTCCGTTAGCGCAGCGGAGTTTTGATCTTTTGTCTGATTATTGTGTGGCGTCGGGCCGAATCGCGCGCAAACGCGAGACGGCGTCGCCAAGCGACGTGGCGTTGAGCGATTGCTGAAATAGCCGGATCGCGGCGATGCCTGCCGCGCCGGCGCTCATGCAACCTGTGGCATTCTCCTGATCGATGCCGCCTATGGCCAGCACGGGTATGCGAATCTGCCTGCAAACTTCGGCAAGTTTCCCGATGCCTTGCGGTGCACCCAAATTTTTCTTTGAAGGCGTCTCGTAAACGGGCCCGAAAAAAATATAATTTCCTCCCGCACGTTCGACCGCGATGGCTTCCTGGATATTGTGGCATGACGCGCCAATCAGAAAATCCTTCGGGGCGTTTCCGGCGCGGCACCATCGCACAACTTCGCCGATGGGAAGCGATGCGCCGCCAAGATGTACGCCGCCCGCATCCGCGGCAATCGCGACATCGAGCCGGTCGTTCACCACAACGCGCGTTCGAACATTTGATGTCGCGTTCAACTTGTTCTTCGCCGCGCGGACGGCGCGTTGAGTAAGCCCCTGCAGATCGCGCGCGGGCAAATCTTTCTCGCGGATCTGGATCCAGTCGACACCAGCGGCCACGGCTTGCTCGATGCACACGAGTAGATCGCCGGTGGAAATAGCGTCGGGCGGGACATCACTTTGCAGGAGATGCCGGTCCGTGACATAACAGAGACGCATGCGCGTGCCGCCGTGGAATTAATTGCCCGGTGTAACCACAGTTCGTTTCCGTCGGAAGGAATCCACCGCGAGCACGGCGTCAATTACGCCCAGGCCGGAAATCGCGCCGCGTACGTAGGGATTGAGCAAAATTGGTATCAGCGACGGATAGCGGTTGAGAAAATAGTTTGCTTCCCAGAAGGTCGACCACGGGATCAGGATAATCAACAGGCCCATTTCGAGCCACAGGAGTAGCAAAAGCACGCGTAGGAGACGGTTAGCCAATGTGGGATCAGTGTTTTTGGAGCGTAGCTATTCGCTCCGCCACGTCGCGGTAGTCGATGTTCATCGCATAGACCTGCCGGAAACTGTCAAGCGCCGCGCGGCTATTGCCCGCTTGCTCCTCTGCCAAGGCCAAATCATACCGCAAAGCGAGGATTGTTTCTGGGTCAAGTCCGGGAAGTTCGAGCGCGCGTTGATACCACAGCGCGGCAATTTTGGGCTCCTGCTTCTCCATAAAAACCAACCCCAGCAGCGTCGCGCATTGCATCGAGTAGCGGAAGGGCCGCCCTTCCTGAATGGCTTTCGCGACTCTTTGAAATTCGCCGATGGCCTCGTCAAGCAACCCCATCTCCCGATAGGCAATCCCGAGGTTGTAATGTGTCTCGAGGTCTTCATCCTCGTCTTTCTCGCCCATTTCACCGAGTTCGGCTCGGAATTCCTGAAAAACTTCATTCAATTCATTCTTGGCCCCGGCGGTGGCCGTTTCGGCCTCGGGAACGGGTGCACTGATATTTTTCGTCTTCGCTTCCATGGGTGGTTCGGCAGCCGAAGTTTCCAGTCCCTCGACTTCCGCGACAAGCTGATCGAGAAAACCTTCCGTGGTTGTGGCCTCGTTATCAGCGGGTGCATCAGAGACGAGCTCCAGATCGAATTCCGCCGCCTCTGGCTCCGCAGCTGCAGCGGGCGGTGGGGAGGAAGGAGCAGCAACTCCGGATTCTTCCGACGCGGTTAGGTTGGCCCATTCGTCTGAAAGATCAATTTCGTGCTCGCTTGCGGTAGTGGAGTCAGCAGTTTCGCGGGGTGATGTGGCCGCCGTCGAGCCTGCGGCAGGGGTCCCCGGTTCGGACGGAGCCACCGGAACTGAGAACTCCGCGGGCGTGGATGTCCTGGCCGCAGGACGGGAAACAGTCTGCGCGGCGGTCAGTTCTTCGTCGGTCGCTCCCGAGGCGCGTTGAAAACGTCGGCGCAGTTCGGTGAAACGTTCCGCATTTTGTGTATCGCCACGTTGCGTGTAAATCCGTTCGAGTTGCGCCGCCAGTTCTGCGGTTCGCCGATCGTCGCCTGCGCCAAGGTTTAAATCCAACAGCCGCTCAAGCGTTGGCGCGTGCCCTGGTGCTTTCTGCAGAATATTATCGAGTAACTGGATCGCTTTTTGCGTCAGTCCATAGCTCGAAAACAAATCCACATCCGTCAGGGCTTGCGTAACGAAACGTTGTGTCTCATCATCCAGCCCCAGTTCATTGTCCTGGGCTACGGGCGGTGGTGCAGGACTGCCGAGCAAAGCGGCGGGTTCTGGTTGCTGCGGAAATGCTTCGTCGAGATCAGCAGGTGAGGACGAAGGGTGACCAAGTTTCTTGCGCACTTGGGCAAGGCGTTGTCTCGCAAGCTCATTGTCCGGCTCGCGTTCGAGCAAATCGTTCAGTGTGGCTTCGGCGCGCTCGGATTGCCCCGCGTTCGCGTAAGCGTCGGCGAGTTGCAATTGCGCCTCCGACAGGTTGTTGTCGCCCGTTCGGCGGTAAAGATCGACGAGCCATTCGAGTGGCTCGATGCGTCCTGGCAGACGCTCTACGACAGTGGTGAGCAGTTTCACCAGATGATCTTGATTTCCTGAAGCGGCCGCGGAATCTCGAATTCCATCGATGAGTTGAAGCGCTGCATCCGGATCGTCTGCTTCGATCAGAGCGTTGGCAACACGCAATACCAGCACATATTTTTCCGCGCCCTGCAGCGCGGCATGCTGCACCACTTCGACGGCCCGCTCGTTTTTCCCGCCCTTCAGGCAAATGTCGACTTGCAATCCGAGGGTCTCTGAATTCGAGTCCGCATCCGGCAAGCTGGCGAGAGTCTTCAACGCGCCTTCGGCATCTCCAGCCGTGCCGAGCATGCGGGCTTTCAGGATCAGGGCTGTCGAATTGCCGGGTTCGGCGGCGAGTGCGGCGTCGATTGTTTTCTGCGCTTCGGCGGTGTCTCCGTGCTCGTGCAAATATCGCGCAAAGTGCAAATACGTATTCGCCGCCTCCTTTTTCTGACCCATGGCGATGTAAAGCTCAGCCAGACGTCGCTGTACTCGCGGATTATCAGGCTCGACTTCGAGCAGCCGGCGCAGAACTTCGACTGCTTTTGCAGTTTGATTGGCTTTCAGGTGCGCTTCGGCAAGCTGCAAGAAGATCGGTCGCGCCTCGCTCAAAATTCCTTGCTGGACGTAAAGATTCGCAAGCTTTTCCAGCGGCTGCGTTTCATTCGGAGCCAGTTTCGAAATCTTTTTGTAAATGGCGATGGCCTTGCTGTTAAATCCATCATTCAGATACAACTGCGCGAGGCGCTCGAAGTATTCGACGGCCTGCGGCATGCTGTTTTGCCGCACGAAGAGATCCCCAACGGTCATCAGCACCACCTGATCGTTCGGGTCGCTCCGCAGAATCGTCTGGTATTCCTGAATCGCCTGGGCGACTTTGCCTTGATTCAGCGATTTCAGCGCCGATTCCATGACTTTAGCTTTATTCATGGCCATGCTTGTTTCCTGGATGCCCCCGCCCGCATACCTGTAGTAGACGCCCACGACAGGGCGTTCCGAAGCGCGTTCCCGAGAGCTAGGCTACGGTAGCACACGCGAAAAACAAGGGTCAACGCGCTGCTATGCATGCGTGTAGGAACTCGATAACACCTGAATGAGGCGATGAAGTCCCTCTGCACGCCTCCGTCGCATGCCATCGCGCAAAAGACAAGCGGGGAGTCAATCGCGCGCGGCGAGGGGAGAATCGGGAGGTGCAGCCGTCGAACTGGTTGCTACGGCCGCCAAAGGCAGCGCCTCCTGCGTTGCGTTCACAGCCCAGCATGTCGATTCTCGAACCGGCGCGTACGAATAGCGGTGCAGCGGCGTGGGCCCGTAACGCTTCAGCGCTTCCAGGTGATCCGGCGTGCTATAACCGCGATTTTGCGCCAGGCCGTACTGTGGGTAAAGCTGATCGAAATCGTCCATCAAATGGTCACGCTCGACCTTAGCAAGAATGGATGCCGCTGCAATCGAAATCGACCGCGCATCTCCGTGAATCAATGATTTCTGCTCGACGGCGAGGGGCAATTCCATCGCGTCAATCAGCAGGTAATCTGCGGCGGGACGAATATTTTCAACGGCGGCGAGCATTGCCTGGCGGCTGGCTTGATAAATATTCCACGCATCGATACGGCTCGAGTCGATTTCCGCCACAGCCCACGCCAGCGCGTGTTCGCGGATACGCTGCGCCAATTCGGTGCGCCGATCGTGCGTGAGTTTCTTTGAATCGTCGAGCCCGACGATGCGACGGCGGGGATTCAACACCACGGCGGCGGCGACCACGGGCCCAAACAGCGATCCGCGGCCAACTTCATCGATGCCGCAGATGCGCATCCATCCTTGCTGACGCGCGAGCCGTTCATAACGCGAAGAGCAGAGTCGCCCCATCGCGCGGGATTCTATCACAGAGATTGCAGCGGATTTCATCTCAGCGGATTCCCAGAGCGGAAAAAATAAAGGCCGCATTCGCTGCGGCCTGTCGCGAAAAACTCTTGAAGGTCTTGCGGCGCGGGCGAAATTTATTCCGCGCTCGATGCTTCGGCGGCCTTTTCGGGGCGCTCACGCTCGACGCGCTTGATGCGCGCCGACTTGCCCGTCAACCCGCGCAAATAATAGAGCTTCGCGCGGCGAACCTGTCCTTGCTGGACAATCTCAATAGACGCTATGGTCGGCGAGTGCAGCGGGAAAATGCGCTCGACGCCAATTCCGAAACTGACGCGACGCACCGTGAAACTCGCTCCGGCGGTGTGCCCGCGCCGCTTAATCACCACCCCTTCGAACGGCTGAACGCGCTCTTTCTCTTTTCCGGCTTCGCCCTCACGCAGCTTCACGTGCACGCGAACCGTGTCGCCCGGCCGGAACGCCGGAAAATCCGTGCGAACTTGAGACTCCTGCACTTTATCAATGACGCGATTCATGGCGAATTTTCCCGGCAGACCCGCTCAGGTGGGGCCAGCTCAATGTGTGCGAGGCTCAACTATAGCGAAAACCGTCGTTTTTTGCGAGAAAATTGATAACCTGACATTCGCCGAATGATTTCTGTCGAACAGTTAGGCCTACTCCCTTCGTCCGCGTTTCTTACGCTTGTTCCCATCTGTAAGGGCTGCGGGGTTGAGTATGCCAAGCACGACGAAGAAAATTCCTATTATGATTATGTAAGGAGCAAAACCCAAGCCATGCCACCATGTTTGGTATGAATACCCCGCATCGAATAGCCCTGCCACTCCAGTGTTTAAGGCCAAGAATCCAGCAATGAAGCACGCGATTCTTGCCATTTTTCGTAATGGCGGCATCTGGTCTCCGGGCCCGTCACTTTTGTAGCAGTTGCGTGGCATTTCCGCCGAGGATTTTATCGCGATCCGCGGCGGGAATCGGCAGGCCGCGCAGCGACTCCAGCATCAGGGGAATGCTGCCGATCTGGTGCGGATAATCGCTGCCGGCGAGAATGTGGTCCACGCCGGCAAAATCAACGGCCAATTTCAGCGCGAGCGGGTCGAAATTCACGGTGTCGTAATAAAACTGCTTGAGATATTCGCTCGGCAGACGCGAAATATTCACGCGACATTCCTGGAACGCGCGAAATCCGCGGTCGGCGCGCTCGGCGATGTACGGAATCGCACCGCCGAGGTGACTCAAGATCCAGCGAATACGCGGAAAGCGTTCTGCGACGCCGCTGAAAACAAGCTTTTCCGCGGCCAGCGTCGTATCGAACAGAAAACCGATCAGCGGCATCAGCCAATATTCCGTCATCGCCTCGACGCCCGCGGGATCGGTGGGATGAATGTGCAGAATTGCGTCGAGGTCGTTCGCAACTTCGTAAAGTCGCCAGAAGCGCTCGTCCGAGAGCGCGACGCCATTAATGTTGCTGAAGAGCATTGCGCCGGGAAAATGAAGCTGGCGGCACGCGCGCTCGAATTCTTTCACGGATGCGGCAGGATCGTTCAGTGGTAACGTCGCTAGCGCGGCGAATCTTCCGCGCTTCGTGCGCACCACCTCGGCGAATGCGTCATTCACAAGCGCTGCAAGCTTCACGGCACTTGCGGGCGACTCGACGTGAGTTCCCGGCGTAGTCAACGAAATCACTTGCGTGTCGATGCCGTATTTCGCGAGCTCGCCTTCGCGAAAATCGATGTCGCGATGACCGCGCACTGCTACGTTGTAATCGCCGGGATAATGTAGGCGCGGATTGCCCTCCGCGTCGAAATCGATTTTCACCGCGCTCGGGCCGGAGCGCAGCGCCTCGATATAGGACGGCGGGTAATAGTGATTGTGAACATCAATAATCGGCATCAGTGACTTTCCTTTCGAGGTAACCAGCAAAACGAAACGCCGTTTTTGTGCCGCCGGCCCTTCTACTCCGACGCTTTCTTTGAAGGTTCTGTGCGATCCCTGCCAACAAGAAAGTGACCTTCTGCCGTTAGATCGTCCGGGCCCAGCAAGTCAGGACGATTGCGAAGTGTTTTTTCAAGCGCCATGCGATGCCGCCATTGCCGGATTTGTTCGTGATTGCCGCTCATCAGACTTTCCGGAACTTCCCAGCCTCGGAAATTGTGCGGGCGCGTGTAGTGAGGATAATCGAGGATGCCGCGATTTACAGGCGCTGGGTCACGGATCGCCGGCTGAGCCTCCGCCAGTGCTGACGGAAACGAAATTGTTGCGCTCGTTTCCGCCTCGTCGCGAATCGCGGAAAACGATTCGTTCTCAGCGGAGTCCTCGTTGCCGAGTGCACCGGGAATCAGCCGGGCGACGGCGTCGAGTACCATCGCGGCGGGCAATTCGCCTCCGGAAAGCACAAAGTCTCCAATAGAAATTTCGTCGGTTGCCAGATGCTCGGCCACACGCTCGTCGACGCCTTCGTAACGCCCGCAAATCAAAATTACGCGATCGAGCGCGCAGAATCTTCGCGCCATTTCTTGCCGAAAGAGCTTGCCAGACGCAGACAGTAAGACAATTGCCGGTTTCGCTGGCGCTGAGGGTGTTTGCGCGTCGGCCACGGGGCCGATAAGCGACTCGACTGCGTCGAAAAGGGGTTCCGGTTTCAGCACCATGCCTTCGCCGCCGCCGAATGGGCGGTCGTCGACCGTGCGGTGGCGGTCGTGCGTGAAATTCCGCAAATCGTGAATCGCAATGTCGATGAGCTTTGCTTCGTGGGCGCGCCGAACAATTCCGTAATCGAGTGGTCCGCGAAAAAACTCCGGGAAAATCGTAATCAGATCAAAGCGCATCGTATCGGGAATCTTACCCTAGTCGCATTTGATGTTTATGCGGTTTCTAATTCTGATTTAAGTCGTGGAGGCCTTCGGGGAGGACGACTTCGATGCAGCGGGCGGCGGTGTCGATGCGCGTGCAAATCTCGCTAGCGAGAGGAATCAGCAATTCGCCATCAGGCGTGGTGACAACGAGAATCGGCGTGCCCGCGACGGATTCACCGCTGGATTGGACATCGCGAACGGCGCCCAGTTTTTCGGATACTCCATTTGTGCTGGTTTGAAAAACTTCGCAGCCAATTAAGTCAGTGACAAAGTAACTGCCGGCTGCAAGCGGCACGCGCTCAGAGATCGGAATCTGGATTTCAAGACCGACGAACCGTTCCGCGTCGCAAATTGAATCGGAGCCTTCCAAAAGGAAAATCGCCTGTCCGTTATGGAGCCAGCATTCGCGAATCCCAACGCGGCGAGGAGGGTTCTTGCCGTCCCACAATTCTACCGAAGTGAGCTTCGGGAGGCGTTCAGGAAAATCGGTGAGAATTTCAGCCGCAACTTCGCCGCGGCGCCCGCGAGCACGGAGAATTCTGGCGAGTGTGACCCGATCGGCTGGGGGATCCGCCACGCTATTCAAGTATTTCCAAAGTGAATCGCTTTTTCAGCTTCATGCCGGCCGCACCCAGTAAAGTGCGGATGGACTTGGCCGTGCGCCCCTGCCGCCCGATCACTTTCCCGAGGTCATCCTGGGCTACGCGCAATTCAAGGACTGTGACCTGTTCGCCTTCGACAGAGTTAACGGTCACCTGTTCGGGATGGTCGACAAGAGCTTTCGCAATCGCCTCGACGAGCTCCTTGATCATGAGAAACCTCCGGACGTTCGCTGGGACGAGCGGAAGATTCCGCTGAGGCTGGATCCGACCCTGAAGTTCGAGGCTCTGAAAAATTAATGTCGACGCTTATGCGATTTTCTGATGGCGCAAGAAGCTGCGGACAGTGTCGCTCGGCTGGGCGCCGCAACCGAGCCAATATTTCACGCGCTCGGCGTCGAGATTGATGACTGCGGGTTTCTTCAGAGGATCGTATGTCCCCACAATTTCAACGAAACGGCCGTCGCGCGGGCGGGTCTTCTCGATGACCACGACGCGATAAGCCGGCTGCTTCTTCTTGCCAATGCGGGACAATCGGATCATCAACACTTCGTTATATCCTCCAAGAGTGCAGTTTGATTATAGCGTAAGCCGCGAAATTCCCAAAGTGCGGAATCAGTACCTAATGTAAAGGCTTTGCGCACAGCGATTTCGCGGGATTAATTGGTTAAGCCGCCGCGGAGCTTGCCCAGACCGCGCATTTTGCCCTTCATCGTGTTGCCGTACATTTTCATCATGCGGCGCATTTCGTTGTACTGCTTAAGGACTTCGTTGACTTCCTGCACGGTGGTGCCGCTGCCGCGCGCGATGCGCTTGCGGCGTTTGCCGTCGATCAAGTTGTGGTCGTCGCGCTCGGCGGCAGTCATCGAGTTAATGATGGCTTCGGCGACTTTCAGGCGACTCTCGTCAATGGCCGTGTCCTTGGGCAATTTGGCGAAGGGGCCGATTTTCGGCAGCATGCCCATGAGCTGTTCGAGAGAGCCCATTTTGCGAATCTGCTTCAACTGGTCGCGGAAATCCTCGAGAGAGAATTCGTCGTGCTCGAGTTTGCGCTGCAGCTCGCGCGCCTGTTTTTCGTCGATGGTTTTTTCGGCCTTCTCGATGAGCGTGAGAACGTCGCCCATGCCGAGAATGCGCGAGATGATGCGGTCGGGGTGGAATTGCTCGATGGCGTCGTATTTTTCGCCGATTCCGGCGAACTTTACCGGCGCGCCGGTGACTTTGCGAATCGAAAGCGCCGCGCCCCCGCGTGCATCGCCGTCCAGCTTAGTGAGAATGACGCCCGTGACGCCGAGCCTTTTGTGGAATTCGCCGGCGGAGCGGACCGCATCCTGACCGATCATGGCGTCGGCGACGAAGAGAATCTCCGAGGGCGAAAGCTCGCGCTTGAGGGTGGAGAGCTCGTTCATCAATTCGTCATCAATATGCAGGCGGCCGGCGGTGTCGACGAGAACCACGTCATACGCGGAGAGTTTTGCTTCGCGCATGGCGCCGCGAACGATTTCGAGCGGCTTATCGGTTCCGGCTCCGGGCCATACAGGAGTATGAGTAGCTTTGGCGACTTGCGCGAGCTGCTCGCGCGCGGCGGGGCGATACACGTCGGTCGAGACGACGACGGGGCGATGGCCGTTTGCGCCGAGCCATTTGCCGAGCTTACCAGTTGTGGTCGTCTTGCCGGAGCCTTGCAGGCCCACGATGAGCCAGACGGAAGGCGGGCGCGAGGCGAATTGCATGCGGACTTCTTTGCCGAGAAGTTCGGTTAATTCGTCACGAACGATTTTGACGACTTGCTGGTCGGGCGAAAGCTGGAGCAGGACTTCGGAGCCCAGCGCTTTTTCGCGGATGTGCGCGATGATTTCGTCGACGACGCCGAGATTGACGTCTGCGTCGAGGAGCGCTTCGCGAATTTGGGTCAGGCCGGCGTCGAGATGTTCTTCGGTGAGTTTGCCCTGGCCGCGAAGGTTCTTGAAAGCGCGCTGAAGTTTGTCTGTGAGGTTTTCAAACATGGCTTAGATGAGTCCGGGCTTTCGAATGTTTTGGCGAAGAATTTTCGTTGATGAGGTGAGCGGCGAAGCGGCCGAAGTACGCGCTAGTCTTCTTTGCGACAACGTACATTTTGTACCGATTAGAAATGGTATGAGTCGTTTGTTTTGTGCAAGTTACGGGCATTTCTAATAACTGGTTGTGCCGATTAGAAATGCGCGAAAACAGTGGCGAGGAATTAGTGACAAGTGACTGGCGGGACTTCTCGTCTGCGCTTGAGCCGAGCAAGAAAGTCACGGGCGCGTCTTTCTTAACGGGTCGATAACCCCGATCCAGCTCCATGAGAGCAACTGAACCTTCGCGGTCCTTCATGGCGGTGCTTGTAGTCATATTGCGCACAAATTAGCGTAGCACGAAGACGGGAATTTTTCAGGACAAGTGGATGTAAGGCCCATTGTGATGATCCCATCGCTCCGCAGAAGATCTGGCGAGCGCGACGACGTGGTCACGTTACGATGGCACTGAGCGCGCGTCAACGGCATCTGCCGCACCGATAGCAAGGCGCGGTCCAACTGCCAAGCGCATAGCGTCGCTTAAACAATCGTGAGCTGAAGGAAGCAAGTTGAGCAGCATTCCTTGACCGAGTATGGAGGGTCGAATACACTAGCTGTTTCGCCTAACGATGCGGGAGGCAACTGGTCTTCTAGCGCGCGATTTGCCAGCCTGCGGCGGGCCGTTCTTGCGAATTGTAGGGAGCAGCTATTTAAGGAGAAGATTCTTTGGTAAAGCGTACGTTTCAACCGCATGTCCGGCGGCGACACAAGAAGCACGGGTTCCGCGCGCGAATGAAGAGCAAAGGTGGAAAGAAAGTTCTTGCGCGACGCCGCAAAAAGGGACGCCACAGCCTCACGCGGGTCTGACGGCCCGCCGCTCGCCGAAAGCCGCTCCGAAGACTCCGCTGAGGTTCGCGCGAAAAGGAATTTGCCGCGTGACTGGCGGCTCGTGCGGCGGTTGGAATTTGAGGCGGTGTATCGTGAAGGACGGCGACGGTCCAGCGCGACTTTTCTGATTTTTCTGCGGGCGAACGGTCTCGATCGCGACCGTTTTGGAATGAGCGTGAAGAAGGCGCTGGGCAATGCCGTGGTGCGCAATCGAATTCGACGGCGTATCCGGGAAGTTTTGCGATTGCATCGCGAGGAGATTCTGCCGGGATGGGACGTGGTGATACATCCGAGCCGGTCCGTGGAGACGCTCGAATTCTCGAAACTCGAAACGGAGTTACTGGCATTGCTGCCGCGCGAGAAGCGGGCGGCAAAATAGAAGGCGAGACTGTGGGACGGCTTTTCACGAGGCTCGCGCTGGCCGGCGTGCGCGGCTATCAGATTTTTCTCGGACCTTTTTTCGGGGGTAGCTGCAAGTTTCAGCCTTCCTGTTCGCGATATACCTATGAAGCCATCCAGCGATTTGGCGCGCGGCGCGGCGTGTGGCTGGGGCTGAAGCGGTTTTTGCGGTGCCGGCCGTTTTCCACCGGGGGATGTGATCCGGTTCCCGAAATCCTGCCAGAAAATGAGCGCAACGCACGGACTAGCGCGGAGGCCGCGAAGTGAAATTGAGCGACGAGCAGCGCGCCGGTTTAGCCCTGTTGCTGATGGTTCTGGTGTTGATGTTGTGGTCCAGATTTTATAAGCCGCCAGTTCCCCCCAAGGCTCCCGAGACAAATCCGCCAGCAGCGAACGTTCAGCAACCCTCAGCGGTAAAACCTGCAACGGCGAACATGCAGCCGCCCTCCGCGCAGGCTGGCGGCGCGGAGAATGCCGCTGTTCCGGCAACTGTTCCCGTGAAAGAAGCAAAAAGCGAGCAGACGATTGTCGTGGAGAGCGGGCTGTATCGCGTGGAGCTGTCGAACCGCGGCGGAGTGGTGCGGAGCTGGAAGCTGAATAAGTATAAAGACAATAAAAATCCTCCGAAGCCACTCGACCTGGTGAATTCGGCGGCTTCGCAGCAACTTAAGGCGTGGCCACTTTCCATCCGGCTCGACGACCCGAAACTGGACGCGGAAGCGAATTCCGCGCTGTACACGGTGAGCCCCTCCGGGTCCAACTTGCAAGCTCCCGCAGAAATAGATTTCGAATGGAGCAACGGGCGACTGCAAGTCTCGAAGCAGCTTAAATTTGGCAGAGGATACGAAGTTGAATTGAACGTTTCGGCGACGTTGGACGGGAAGCCGCTGCCGGCGGGCGTGGCGTGGCGCGGCGGATTCGGTGATCAATCCGTATCAAGCGCCGCAGCGCTTGCCGAGGTTTTCTACAGCGAAAGCGGCAAGATTGAGTATTTCAACTATAAGAAACTTGGAGTGAAGGACCACCAGGATCAGCCGGCGCAAGTGAATGGATTGATGGAGGCCGCGGGAATTGAAGACACGTTTTTCACAGCGGCATTTCTTCCGAATCAGCCGGGCATGGCGCTATGGGACTGGACGCAACAGCAGAGCGTCACGGAAGAGGGAAAGACAACGCAGCAGCCTGTCGCGGAGATGGCGGCAGGTCCGCAAGCGGCCGGATCATGGAGTACCCGACTGTACGTTGGCCCGAAGGACTTGACAGAGCTTAAGAGGTTGCAGCCGCCACTGACGGGCCTGGTGCAGTTTGGGTACATGAGCATCGTAGCGAAGCCGCTGCTGGTCGCGCTGAAATGGATGCATAAATACGTTCCAAACTACGGGTGGGATATTGTTCTGCTGACGCTGGTGATCAACATGCTTCTTTTCCCGCTCAAGGTGAAAAGCTGGCATTCGATGAAACGGATGCAGAAAGCAATGCCGCGCGTCAAGGCCATCCAGGAAAAATACAAGAAATATTCGATGCGGGACCCGCGGCGCAAGGGAATGCAGGAAGAAATGTCCGCGATTTACAAAGAGGAGGGTGCAAATCCCGTCGGCGGATGTTTGCCGCAGTTAATTCAGTTTCCAATTTGGTGGGCCCTTTACAGAATGCTGGAATATTCGATTGAGTTGCGCCATGCGCCGTGGATTGGATGGATCCACGACTTATCGGCGCGCGATCCATATTACATTTTGCCGGTGCTGATGACAGTGGCGATGTATTACATGACGAAAATGACGCCACAAACGGTCACCGATCCGGCGCAACAGAAAATGATGGCGCTGATGCCCCTGGCGTTTGGAATTTTTCTGTTCATGTACTCCAGTGGATTGGTCCTCTACATTTTCACGAGCAGCGTGGTGGGAATTTTGCAGCAATTGTATTTGAACCGGAACGATCCGCTTCCTACGAATAGTCCGTATAAGAACAAGCCTCTGAAAGCCTGAATGTCGCAGACCCAGAATACAATTGCGCTCGACAACGCGCTTTCCTGGATTAGATCAAATCGAGAAGGTAGCCGACTTTGCCGACATTGAAACAGCGCGTGCGGCCGAGTTGGTCCGATCTTCCCGCGCATTCGTGGATGTGGCCGCAGAACAGCATCTCAGGCTGTTCGCGTTCCACCCACTCGCGCAGTGCGTGGCTGCCTGCGTGCTGCCCGGGCGCAAATTCATCAAGCTTTGTGCCATATGGCGGGAAATGCACGACGAGATAAAGAGGCGAAATACTGTTGAAGGCCGCGAGGGCTTCGGAGATTTGCTCTTCTGTGTACTCGCCGGGCGTATCGAACGGAGTGGGATTGCTATAGCCGAGGCCGGCCCAGTGCGTTGAGCCGAGCTGGCGGATCTGGCGATGAAAATCCGTGAGGCCGAAGCGGGCGCAGAGCTCGCGCGTATCCTCGGCGGTTTCGTGATTGCCGGGAAGGACCCAAACGCGCTCTCCTGTTCTTTGGAGTATTGCACCGCAGCGATCCAG
>JBOGNJ010000068.1:0-10173 GCA_050746905.1 Candidatus Acidiferrales bacterium | reverse complement strand
CTGCTTTTCAGCGTTTATTCCATTTACCAGCAATCACAAATCAATAAGATTCGCGGACAGCTTGCCGATCAAATGGACTCCGTCGCGAAAGTCGAATTGCTGACGGAAGAAGTCTATAAGCTGGCGGTTCTCGATCCGCTCACGAACTTGCACAATCGGCGCTCGGGCGAGCAGCGGTTGCTCGAGGAAATTGCGCGCTCGCGGCGTCACGCGCGGCCTCTGACGATACTTCTGCTTGACCTTGATGACTTAAAACAATGCAATGACAAGTTTGGCCACGATGCGGGCGACACCATGATTCGCTCGTTCGCCGATTGCCTGAAACGCGCCATTCGCGGCTCCGACCTCGCCATTCGCCAGGGTGGCGACGAATTCATGGTTATACTTCCGGAATGCCGCGCCGAAGAGGTTCGCCACGTCCTGGGACGTCTCCATGGCCTTGAGATCGAGTGTGTCGGCGAGAAGGTGAAGGTGACCTTCGCTTGCGGCTGGGCCGATTACCAGCCCGGGGAATCCGCTCAGGAACTCCTGAAGCGCGCCGACGAAGCTCTCTACACGGATAAGCGCTCTGCCAAGGACGACGCCGGGCTGCGGCGTCTGAATCTCCCGGTACCCGCCGGCGTTCGATAGCTTTGCCCTCTCTGCAATGCCGTGATCCCAGTTTCGTCCGGAAACTCATACTAGACTGCCATATCAGTCTAGTTTAAGGCCTTTCGTCGGATGCCCTCTCGGGGGTACCTTTTGGTAAAATTGATGAGAATCTTGTTGCGCCGCTTGGCGCCGCTGCGTAAGATGGCGCGGCTAAGGAGCACTGAATTGCCGAAAGAAAAACCGAAGGTGAATATCGGAGAAGTGATCCGCTCGTACCGCAATGACCGCGGCCTCTCGCAGGGCGATATCGAGCGGCGCACGGGCCTTTTGCGCTGTTATCTTTCGCGGGTCGAAAACGGCCACACAGTTCCATCGCTCGAGACGCTCGCGAAAATCGCCGAAGCCATGGAAATCAGCCTCGCCGACTTTTTCCCCGGCGCGGACACGGCCCAGGATCGCGAAACCAAGAAAATGCTCGGAGAGCTTTCCGAAGAAGAAATTCGCTTCCTCGCAGACATCAAGAAATACAGCACCACGTTGACGGACGAGGACAAAAAGCTCGTGCTCGCCATGATCCGCAAAATGGCGACCGTGGTTCCCCGCGCCGCCGCAGCCGCCCCGCGCGCGCGTTCCGCTTCGCACCGTTCTGCATACTAGCGGCTGTTTTTGGCGTCAAACTGATTTTGTGAGGATGCCGCAGTTTTGAAGGGCGCGGAGCCGCGCGGGCGGCGTTATCAATCGTGGGACAATTCTCTCGTGGTTATTTGCGGAAGTTTCCGGCAACCACAATGGCGCGAAAAACTTTCCCGCGCCCGATGATCACGTCGCCGGCTCGCGCTTCGGTGTCAAATACCAGGAATCTTCCGCGCGTTCCGGCCAGTCGTGCCGTTGCCTCCACCTTCGCGCCCTGTCCCACGGCTTTCAGATGGTCAACCTCAATCCGCGTTCCCACGCTGATGGTTCCCGCAGGCAAATGCGGGCGAATCGCTTGGGCGGCGGCGAGCTCCATCAGGCCGATCATCGCCGGAGTCGAGAACACCGCGGGCAAAGTTGAATCGTACGCGGCGATGGTCCACTCGAAGGGCACGACGCACTCGATTCTGGATTGCAAGCCTTTGGCGATTCCCGGAATGTTCTCTTGAGACGGTTTCGTTTTCGACTTAGTGGTGGATTTCTTTCTTTTGCGCGATTTCGATTTTTTCACAAGGTTCCTTGTTCCGAGGATTCATGCCGACGCGGGGCATGGAAGAAATCTCGTGTGAATTCCGTGATCGTAATCCCAAACTGTTTCCAGAGCCGTTTGCGCAGGCTGGCGTAATCCTGCGCGCCGCTGAAGAGATCGCGCAACAATTCGCGAAATGTCCCGCTGCGGCGCGCGAATTGAACCATGCGGGTGGTGACCGCGCCGCCCAGAAATCTGCCGCGAAAAACCAGGCGCACAAGGCGCGTCGCGATTTCCAGATCTGCCACAAATTCGGCCCGCAGGCGCGCCGGATAACTCTCTGGTTGGCCGTCCGCTATTGCCTGGGCGAGCAAATCGCCGGATCGAAGCGCGTAAAAGAGCCCCTCGCCTGTAATCGGATCCACGCAGGCCGCGGCGTCTCCCGCCAGCGCCCAATTCGCTCCAACGATTTTGCGATGGCGCAACGTTCCGAGTTCCGGCGAAGGCAGCACGTGACTGTAAAAACGAGCGCCTTCCGTGCAGATTTTTTCTTCGTGTATGAAATCGTCGAGAAGCCGGCGCAGCCGGGGAGTCGTATACTTCGCCATCGTCGCGCAAATTCCCACGGACAAATGATCCGTTCGCGGAAACGACCACAGATAGCCGTTCATGCGGTCGAGGAATTTTATTTTGACCGCTTCCTCCTGGGCCGGAATGAAATAGCCGAGCGTGACTTCCAGGTCCTGCGGACGCAGAGGAGTCGTATCCGGCAGCAATTGGTTTCGCGCGCCCGCCGCAAGCACCACGAAATCGGCGGCGTGTTCCTGCCCCGCCGCGGTGAGCGTCACGTACTTGGCGCTGGTCTCGACGTGAGTGACGCGCGCGTGTACGGTCTGGCAACCTGCCGAAACGGCACGCTCGAGCAAGAGTCCATTGAGCACGGCCCGCGAATAAATTACCAGCGGGCGCGACATTTCAAAGCGCGCCCGGTGCCCTTTGCTGGAAATCAATTCGGCGGTATGAATTTCTTTTTTGTCTTGCGGGCCGCTGAGCAGGAAAGGATATCGCTCGATTGCTTTGTGCGTCAGCCCTCCTCCACACGGTTTCTCCCACGCGAGGTGCTCGTCGAAGAGCGTAACGCGGAATCCCGCCGCCGCAAGCTTTTCGCCGCAGAGCGCACCGGCAGGGCCGCCGCCGACTATGGCAATTTGTTTCATCCCGTCTTCACCACCGCAGTGGAACGATTATTCTTCTGGATCGAAGTATAGCATCAGTCATCGATGACCCGTCCGCAAGAGGAACCGTTTCTGAGTGTACCCACAATCCAACGCTCAATGTCCAGCACGTGCTAAAATTCGGACGCGCAAGGATTCAACCGCAGATGTGAGCGGCGCGAACTTCGCGATGTGGAGAGTAATTTGGGCAGGGTCGTAACGCAAGACAAATTGATGCGCCGTCTGGCGGAGGCGAAGCGCCGCGGGCAGCGCGTCGTCTTTACGAACGGATGCTACGACCTCCTGCATCCGGGGCACATTCGCCTGCTCGAATCGTCGCGCGAATTGGGGGACGTGCTCGTGCTCGCGCTCAATAGTGACCGCAGCGTGCGCGAAAACAAGGGCGCGAATCGCCCCATCACTCCCGAAGACGAACGCGCGGAAATCGCCGCGGCGCTTGCGGCGGTCGATTATGTGGCGCTCTTCGACGAACCCACGCCCCGTGAGATCATTGCGCGCGTGTTGCCCGACGTGCTGGTGAAGGGAAGTGATTGGGGCGCGGATGAAATTGTGGGCCGCGAGGAAGTCGAAGCGGCGGGCGGCCGCGTGGTATCGATTCCGCTTGAGCCGGGCTATTCCACTTCTTCCGTCATCGAGAGCATTTTGAAAATTCCATCATGATCCTACCCCTGGTCGGCGAGCTGCTCTCCCGCGTGGGGCGCCAGCACGCAGTCGAAGAGTGTTTCGACCGTCTGCGTCGCGGCGCGCAGGAGGTCGTGTTAGCCGGCCTCACCGACCCGGCCAAGGCGCTTCTCGTTGCGCTCGCAGTCCAAGCGCTTTCCAAACAGACAATTTTCCTCGTTGAATCGAATCAGAAGGCCGACGATTTTGAGGCATTGACGCTTTATTTTTTGCGCGCGCTGGGCCGGGCCAATGCGCAAGTCACGGTGCTGCCCTCGCACGAAGTTCTGCCTTACGATCATCAATCGCCGCATCCGGAAATTTCCGAGGCGCGCGCGGCGGCGCTGTGGCGTTTGACGAGCGGCGAAGCAGATTTGATTATTGCGCCAGTCTCGGCTGCGATTCTTCGTCTTCGCGAGCCGCAATATTATCGAAGTCTCGCCTTGGCCCTTGCGCGTGGCGAGGATGTTCCCCGCGACGAATTGCTCGCGCATCTTTCCAGCGTCGGTTACGAACCGGTCGAAACCGTGGAAATGCCCGGGCAGTTCGCGGTGCGCGGAGGAATTCTCGACGTGTTTCCTCCGGAAGCGGAGCGTCCCGTCCGTCTCGAACTTCTCGGCGATACTTTGGAATCGTTGCGGGAATTCGATACGGACACGCAACGTTCCACAAGCCCCGTCGAGCGAATCACCTTACTGCCGCTAACGGACAGCCCACGCAGCGCCGAACAACTCGAACGCCTCCGCGCACTGGTGATTGCAGGTCATGGAGATTACGGGAGGCGGCAGGCGGAGGTCCCCGCCGGATTTTTTCCCGGCTGGGAGTTTCGCGCATTCCTCACCGACCGGCGTGAATCGAACCTGCTTCGCCTGCGCGACAACGTGCTCGTGGTCGAGGACGAGCCCGCCGCGCTCGACGCAGCTCTCGAGAAATATCGCGCGCGTTTCGCCGAGGCGGCCACCAGAGAGCCAAATGCCGCGCCTCCCGAAAGTTACATTTTGAATGATGACGAATGGCGGCGCGCAAGGCAGTCTGTCGCGCGCTTTGGCCTCGAGCAGTTGGCCGTGCAGAAGACGGGGGAATCTCGATTCACTTTGCCAACGCGTCCGACCACGCGATACCACGGAAACGTTGCGGCATTCATGGCCGAACTGAAAGGCCGCCTCAATTCCGCCGAGCAAATTTTCCTGAGCGCGGCGAGCACGGGCGAGTTGGAACGCCTCGCCGACTTGTGCCACGAATTCGAATTGCCTTTCCGTCTCGGAGAATTGGGGCAGGGCGCAACCGCGTCGCGTCTGGCCGATGAGTCGAGCGCGGGCAGCGTTCCCGCCGCGGTGTTGGTGAAAGCGCCGCTCGAAGCAGGCGTGGAATTCGTGTCCGCAAAGCTGTCGCTATTTGGAAATTCCGATTTATTCGAAACCGCCGCAACACCAACGCGCCCGCGCGGCCGTCCGAAGACCGCCGGTTTTTTCAGCGATTTTTCGGACTTGAAGCCGGGCGATTTCGTGGTTCACGTTGACCACGGCATCGGCCGCTTTCAGGGATTGCGCCAAGTGAGTGTGGACAACGTGAACGGCGAATTTCTTCTGCTCGAATATGCGGAAGACGCCAAAGTATACGTTCCTCTCACGCGCCTTGACCTGGTGCAGAAATATCAATCGCTTGGCGGCGCCGAGCCGCGGTTGGACCGTCTGGGCGCGCAAGCATGGGAAGCGCGCAAATCGCGTGTGCGCAAATCCGTTAACGACATGGCGCAGCAATTGTTAAAGCTCTACGCCGAACGCAAGTCCGTCGAAGGCCACTCCTTTCCTGTGGACACCCCCTGGCAAAAGGAATTTGAGGACGCCTTCGAATTTCAGGAAACGGCCGATCAGGATCGTGCCATCGTTGACGTCAAACGCGATCTCGAAAGCGCGCAGCCCATGGACCGTTTGCTCTGCGGCGATGTGGGCTACGGCAAGACGGAAGTCGCCATGCGCGCGGCGTTCAAGGCCGTGGCGGACTCAAAGCAGGCGGCCATCCTCGCGCCAACAACCGTCCTTGCGTATCAGCATCACGATACGTTTCGGCGCCGCTTTGCCGCATTCCCCATACGCATCGCCATGCTCAGCCGGTTTCAAAATCGGCGCGAACAGAAACAGATTCTTGCCGAGTTGGAAGCAGGGAAAATCGACATCGTTATCGGTACGCACCGGCTTCTCTCGAAAGACGTAAAATTCCAGGACCTCGGCCTTCTCGTCGTGGATGAAGAGCAGCGCTTCGGTGTCGCCCACAAGGAGCGCATCAAGGAGATGCGCAAAAACGTGGACGTGCTCACCATGTCCGCGACTCCTATTCCGCGGACGTTGCACATGTCGCTCGTCGGCTTGCGCGACATGTCCGTGATCGAAACCCCGCCCAAAGACCGGCTCGCGATTCAGACAGTTGTAGCTCCATTTGATACGGCGCTGATTCGCCGCGCGATCTCCGAGGAAATCGAACGCGATGGCCAAGTGTTTTTCGTTCACAACCGCGTGGAATCGATTGTCTCGCTCGCGGTAATGATCAAAGAGCTTGTCCCGAAGGCGCGCGTGGTCGTCGGCCACGGGCAAATGAGCGAGGGCGAACTGAGCAAAGTGATGATGAAGTTCATTCGCCACGAAGCCGACGTGCTGGTGGCAACAACCATCATCGAAAACGGCCTGGATATTCCGCGCGCCAACACGATTGTCATCAATCGCGCGGATCGCTTCGGTCTGGCGGAGCTGTACCAGCTTCGCGGCCGGGTGGGACGTTCGACGCAGCGCGCTTATGCTTATTTGCTTGTGCCGCCGGAAGGCTCGCTCTCAGGAATCGCGCGTCAACGGCTCGCCGCGCTGAAAGAATTCAGCGATTTGGGCGCCGGCTTCCGCATCGCCGCGCTCGACCTGGAATTACGCGGCGCCGGAAATATTTTGGGAAGCGAGCAGCACGGCCACATTGAATCGGTCGGCTTCGATTTGTACTGCCAGATGCTCGAACGGGCCGTCGCCGAGCGCAAAGGCGAAGTGGTGCAGAGCGAGCGCCGCGTCACCCTGAATCTGGGATTGGACATCCGAATCCCAGTGGATTACATCGAAAATGAAAGCTCGCGCCTCCGTGTTTATAAGCGAATCGCCGGCGCCGCTTCCGAGGAGACGCGGCAGGAAGTGCTGGCGGAATTGCGCGATCGTTTCGGGCCGCCGCCGCGAGCGGTGGAAAACCTCCTGGAATACGCGCTCCTCAAGGCGCTCGCCGAGAAATTATCGGTGGCGTCGATTGATCGCCGCGGCGAGCGCATTGCGATTCGCTGGCATCCGGACACTTCGGTGCGTCCGGAAAAGTTGGTGAAGCTCATCCGTTCGCGCAAGGACATGCGGCTTGATCCGGCCGGAACGCTGTGGTTGGAATGGAAACGCCAGCCGGAAGGAATTGCGGAAGGCATAAGAAACGTGTTGCTTGAACTACAAACGTAGCGATAGAATTCGAGGCACAATGAAAAAATTGTCCGTCGTGTTTTCCACCGCCGCAATCGTGTTTTTCTTTCCCGCTTTTCTGCACGCCAGCGGGACCATCGTCGAGCAAATTATCGCCCGCGTGAACAACGACATGATCACCATGTCCGACTATCAAAAGGCTGAAAACTCGCTCCAGCAGGAAGCCCAACAGGATTGCCAGGGCTGCACACCCGAGAAGATCAACCAGCTGGTGGCGGAGGAGAAAAAGAATCTGCTCCGCGACTTGATCGACCAATCGCTGCTGGTGCAGCGCGCCAAGGATTTGAATATCAGCGTGGAGACGGATGTGGTGAAGGAGCTTGACGCTGTCCGCCAGGAAAACAAGCTGGCGAGCATGGACGCGCTCCAGAAGGCCGTCGAATCACAAGGGATTAGCTGGGAGGATTACAAAGACCAGTTCCGCAACAAGATACTGACCCAGAAGGTGATTTCGCAAGAGGTTGGCTCGACGGTGCGCATCGGCAGCGGCGAAGTGCAGAAATACTATGACGCGCACAAGAATGAGTTCGTAAAGCCCGAGGGAGTTGACCTCTCCGTGATTTTCTTCAGTACCGAGAACAAGACTCCGCAGCAAGTAGCTCTGATTCAACAAAAGGCGGAAGGCGTGCTGAAGCGGTTGAAGAGTGGAGACGATTTCGCCGCACTCGCCAAGCGATTCTCCGAGGGCCCGACTTCAACGCAGGGCGGCGAGCTGGGTAGTTACAAGCGCGGCCAATTAACTCCGGATTTGGAGAAGCTGGTGTTTAGTCTGAAGAAAGGCGATGTCACCAATGTCATCCCCGCTTCGAATGGCATCCAAATCATTCGCGTTAATCAGCACTTTGACGCAGGCCTGCAGCCGCTGAGCAACGTCGAACAAGACGTGGAAAACGCCATTTATCAGCAAAAAATTCAGCCCGCCATGCGGAAATATTTGACGCAACTGCGCAAAGACAGCTACGTCGTGGTGAAGGCCGGGTACACGGACTCGGGCGGCGTCTCCGGTAACAGCGTGATTCAGGAAGTCCCGTATTCCGCCGACGGGGGCAAAGCGAAAAAGAAAAAGGACGACAAAGCGAAAGATACGGACGATCAGCAGTGAAGTCCGCCTTCATTGCGGATTTCCAGGACGGCCAGATGGTCGCCACGCTGTTTCTGGTGCGTGAAAAGGAAATACGCACTTCGGCGCGCACGGGAAAATCCTGGCTTCGCGTCGCCCTGGCCGACCGCACCGGAACAATCGAAGCAAAAATGTGGGACAACTATACCGGCTTGTTGGAGACTTTCGCCTGCGAGGACATTGTGCGCGTGCGCGGCCGCGTGAAGCTCTACAACAACGCCAAGGAGCTCACGATCGAGCAGATCCTGATCGCTGTCGAAACGGATTACGCGCTCGAGGATTTCCTTCCGCACACGAAATACGACGTGGAGAAACTCTTCGCGCAGTTGCGCGGCGAAATCGCCACGGTGAAGAATCCCTGGCTTCTGAAACTCCTGACGTCTTTTGTGGATGATCCTGAATTCACGGAGAAGCTGAAGCGCGCGCCCGCCGCGATGACCATGCATCATGCCTACCTGGGCGGATTGCTCGAACACATCGTCAGCCTGTGCGGGCTTGCGAAACACGCCACCGAGCATTATCCGGAAGTGGACGGAGATCTGTTGCTGACGGGCATCGTGCTCCACGACATCGGCAAGACCCAGGAGCTTTTCTATTCGCGCGCCATCGGATATACGCCCGAAGGGCAACTGCTCGGCCACATCGTTATCGGCCTCGGCATGGTGCAGAGAAGAATCGATGCGATTCCAGATTTCCCGAAGCCGCTTGCGGCGATTGTCGAGCATCTGATCGTCAGCCATCACGGCGAATACGAATTCGGCTCGCCAAAATTGCCCTCCGTACGCGAAGCCGTCTTGTTGCATCACCTGGACGATCTCGATTCGAAGATGGCTGCGATGCGCGAGACGCTGGGCCAAACGGCGCCGGACGAAGTCTGGAGCGTGCGGAATCCCGCGCTGCGGCGCAATCTGTTGAACGTGCAGGCATATCTCAATCCGAGCGAGTCGAAGCCCAGACCCACGCCATCTCCAAGCGAACAAAAACCAAGCGGCGGCCTGTTTGGAACACAGACGCCGGAAACGGTGAAGAAGCCAGGATGAACGCTACCCCCATTCCCGGGAATGCAAAGCCGGACGGCCAATATACGCGCCGGCGTTCGCTGCTCGAACTTGCTCCCCTCGAATTGGATTGCATGACGGCGTTGTGGCTTCTGGGCGAGGGCACGGTGAGGGAAATTCGTGAGAGCCTGGCTCCGCGCCGCCCCCGCGCCTACACAACCATCATGACGATCATGGATCGTTTGACGCAGAAGGGAATTGTCGAGCGTCAGCGCACCGGCCGCGCGTGGAGATATCGCGCCAACCTGAGCAAAGAAAACGCGCGCGCGCACGCGGTGGCGCAGGTAGTCGAGAATTTTTTTGACGGCTCGATGGAGGCGCTGCTCGCGCAAATGGCCGCGGCGAACACAAACGCAGCTGATATGAATGGACTCCGCCCGGCCACTAAGGATGCAGCGAACACGACTGCGCCGGAAGAACCCCCGAGCGTTTCGCTAACGGGCAAGACTTCCCTGTAAACCACTATGTTTCCCGCCGAGCTCAAAATCCGCGATCTCTCGATTCGCCCAGCCACGCTGCTTGCGCCGATGGCGGGCGTCACGGACACGATTTTTCGCCGCGTGATCCGCAGCCTGGGCGGATGCGGGCTGATTATGACGGAGTTCACCAGCGCCGAGGGCGTCACGCGCAGTGCCGCGAAAACTCTGCGCTACCTTTACTTCGATCAGGATGAGCACCCGATTGCAGCGCAGCTTTTCGGAGCGAATCCCGAAGTGATGGGCGCCGCCGCGGCCCTTGTCGAAGACCTCGGCTTCGATCAAATCGATATCAACCTTGGCTGCCCGGCGAAGAAAGTTGTGAAATGCGGCGGCTCGGGCTTACTGAGAGATTTGCAACAGCTTGAACGCGTGCT
>JBOGNJ010000067.1:0-3721 GCA_050746905.1 Candidatus Acidiferrales bacterium | reverse complement strand
GGCATCGGCAATCGCCAGACCACGCCGAACGGCATCTTCTCGCTCGAAGAAGTCGAATGCATCGGCGCATGCTCCGGCGCGCCCGCGATGCAGGTGAACTACGATTTCTACGAGAATCTGACGCCGGAAAAAGTGGACACAATCCTCGATCAGTTCGCCGCGGGCAAACGGCCCGCTCCTGTGCCCGTGATTTCCGGCTCGCTCCATGAGCCTGCGCCCGGAGAAGTCCGCGTTATCAGCCAGCGCTTCGGCGTTCGCGATTCGCGCTCGTTGAAAGTCTATCGCGATCTCGATGGCTATCAAGGTCTCGAAAAAGCCCTCAAGGAAATGACTGCCGACCAAATTATCGACGAAATGAAAAAGTCGAATCTACGCGGGCGCGGCGGCGCCGGTTTCCCCACCGGGATGAAATGGTCGTTCGTCCCGAAAAATTCTCCCAAGCCGAAATACATTGCCGCGAACGCCGACGAGAGCGAGCCCGGCACCAGCAAAGATCGCCCGCTCATGGAAATGGACCCTCACGCGCTGATCGAAGGCACAGTCATCGCCGGCAAAGCCATTGGCTCGCATCAGGGCTACATCTACACGCGCGGTGAATATCGCTACATTTTGGATATCCTCGATATCGCCATCGACGAAGCCTATAAGGCCGGCTACCTTGGCAAAAATATCCTCGGCACCGGATTCGATTTTGAGCTTTGCACGCACACGGGCGCGGGCGCCTATGAATGCGGCGAAGAAACGGCCCTCCTCGAATCGCTCGAAGGCAAGCGCGGCTATCCGCGCATCAAACCTCCCTTCCCCGCTGTCGCCGGGCTGTATCAGTGCCCCACGGTCGTCAATAACGTGGAAACGCTCAGCACTGTCCCCGCCATCATTCGCAAGGGCGGCGACTGGTACGCAAGTCTCGGCGTTCCCAAAAATGGCGGCACGCGCCTCTATTCGATCTCCGGCCACGTCAATCGCCCCGGAATTTACGAACTGCCTCTCGGCTTCAATCTGAATCGCATGATCAACGAAGTCGCGGGCGGGGTCGCGAACGGCAAGAAATTGAAAGCCGTGCTGCCCGGCGGCACTTCCTGTCCGCTGCTCAGCGCCGACGAATGCGACGTGGCAATGGACTACGATTCCGTCGCGAAAATCGGCTCGATGCTCGGCTCGGGCGGCCTCGTCGTGATGGATGAAGATACCTGCATGGTCGACGTGGCGCGCCGCATCGCGCATTTCTACGCGCACGAGTCTTGCGGCTGGTGCATTCCTTGCCGCGAAGGCACTGCGTGGCTGCGCAAAATGCTCGACCGCTTCCACGAAGGCGGAGGCCGGCAGGAAGACATTCCGCTCATCGACGAAGTCTCACAAAACATTCTTGGCACGACCCTCTGCGCGCTCGGCGACGCGGCTGCACTACCCACGATGAGCATTGTGCGCAAATGGCGCAACGAATTCGAAGATCACCTGCGCGGCAAATGTCTGCACAAGCCCGCGGACGCGCTGGCAATGGCTCGCTAGGTTTTTCGGCTTTGTTGTGACGGTAGTTTTTGTTGTCATTCCGAGGAGCAATGGCGACGAGGAATCTGCTTTTCGGGTTGGCGCTAAATCAGAGAACCATCGCAAAGGAAACATGGCGGAAACGGAAACCAAGCTGATCAACTTCACGCTCAACGGCCAGAAACTGTCCGTGCCCGCGGGCACGCTCGTCATTGAAGCGGCAAAACGAGCCGGCATCGAAATTCCGTCGTTTTGCTACTACCCGGGACTCGCCCTGCAGGCCGCGTGCCGCATGTGCCTGGTCGAAGTCGAGAAGGCGCGCAAGATGGCCACCGCTTGCACGCTCGTCGCGGAAGACGGCATGGTCGTCCACGCCGATACGCCCGCGGTCCACAAAGCGCGCAAGGACATGCTCGAATTCGTCCTCACCAATCACCCTCTTGACTGCCCCGTTTGCGACAAGGGTGGCGAGTGCGAATTGCAGGACATGACCTTCACCTACGGCATCGACCACAGCCGTTTCATCGAGGAGAAACTCCACTACCCCGAGGAAAAGTGGTCGCCCATCGTCTTTTACGACGCGCCGCGTTGCATCCTGTGCTTCCGCTGCGTCCGCGTTTGCGATGAAGGCATGGACGTCAAGGCCCTCGGCGTCGGCGCGCGCGGCGTCACTTCCGTAATCATTCCCAACGATTCCGGCCAGCTCGCTTGCGAAGAATGCGGGGCCTGCATCGACATTTGCCCCGTCGGCGCGCTCACCAGCGGCACGTATCGTTATCAAACGCGCCCCTGGGAGATGAAATACTTCGGTACCGCGTGCGCGCATTGCTCCAATGGCTGCAAGACCACGCTCTCGATTCGCAACAACGAAATCCTGCGCGCCAACAATCGCGACCATTCGGGAATCAACGACGAATTTTTGTGCGCCAAGGGCCGCTTCGGCTACGACTTCACCACCAACCCCGAGCGCATTCGCCAGCCGCTGGTGCGTAAGAATGGCAAGTTCGAGCCCGCAAGCTGGGAAGACGCCATCGAGGAAATCGTCCGGCGTCTGAAGCAAGCGCATGACGCGCACGGCCCCGCGGCCATCGGCGTGATCGGCTCGAATCACACCACGAACGAGGAAAATTATCTTCTGAACCGTTTTGCGCGCGTGTCGCTCGGCACAAATAATATCGACCATCATCGCACCGCCGATTACGCGGGCCTGGCAACCGCTCTCGGTGCGAAAGCGAAAGACTCCATGGCGACCATGGCGCAAATCGACAGCGCCGATGCCATTGTTCTGATCGCCAACGACGCCACGCAGCAAAATCCGCTCGTCGCCTGGCAGATTCGCTCCGCCGTCCGCCACCACGCCGCGCACCTTTACATCATCAACGCCGGCCCGTTGAAGCTCAGCCGCCAGGCCGCGCAATCTATCGATGTCCCGAAAGGAGCCGAAGCCGGCGCGATAAATTGGCTCGCCACGGGCAGCGGCGACCTCGACGGCAAAATCACCGGCGAACTTGGCAAGTTAAAAGACGCGCTCGCCAAGGAAAAAGACGTCGTCATCCTGTTCGGCGCAAACGTGCGCGGCGCGGCCGTTCGCAATTTGGTGAAATTCGGCGCCGGACTTCCCGGCCAGACGCGTTACATGGCCCTCGGTGATTACTCCAATTCCCGCGGCGCCGCGGATATGGGCATGTTCCCCGATCGCCTGCCCGGTTATGCGCTGCTCTCCGATGCAAACGAGCGCAACCGCTGGAGCAAACTTTGGGGCAAGGAAATCCCCGGCAAGCCCGGCATGAACGCGCGCCAAATCATGCAAGCGGCGCTCGAAGGAAAACTTAAAGCTCTGTACGTCGTCGGCGCAAATCCCGTGAAAACTTTCGGCGTCAAAGCTCCTGATAAAATCGCCGGACTCGACCTGCTCGTTGTCCAGGATATGTTCATGACGGAAACGGCGCAGCGCGCTGACGTCATTTTGCCCGCCGCTTCGACGTACGAAAAAGATGGCACGCTCACCAACACGGCTGGTGAAATCCAGATGGTTCACCGCGCCGTGGACGCGCAAGGCCCGCGCAGCGATTTCGATTTGCTGCGCATTTTGATTCACCAGCTGGCGCAGCTCGGCCTGGGCGCGCCGATGAAGCACCGCACGCCCGAAGCCGTTCTCGAAGAAATTCGCCAGAACGTGCGCGGTTACGATGTTTCCCTCGCTGGCCTTTTGACCGGAGGCACGGAGCAAGCC
>JBOGNJ010000066.1:0-1593 GCA_050746905.1 Candidatus Acidiferrales bacterium | reverse complement strand
AAGAGTCTGTGTGGCAACCGTTGCAACGCGGCGATTTGCGACGGAAATTATAGGGCGTCGGCTCGATTTCAATTCGCCGTGCTGCCCTGGGAACCGGCCTCCAATTATGCGATTTGGCGCAGTTGTGGATTGACTCGCCACAATCGCGTCAGGTTCAACGCCGTGGCTGCGAAGGTGAACTCCATCGCTACTTTCGCCAGCCCGCGCATCCGAAACCGCCGCATCCCTCGCTGCTCTTTCAGCACTCCCCACATCGGCTCGATCACTGCTCTGCGCCGTCGGTATCTTCGCTGCCCCTCTGGCGAGCACAGCTTTCTGCGCATCCGCCGGTGCGCCGGATCGCAGGCGTGCTGCTTCAGTCTTCCTCCGCGATTCAAGACTCGCGCCAAATTCGCGTCCGGCACGTAGGCATCGATCTTCCGCTCCTCCATCTGGTGCAAATTCTCCAGCGAGAAAAATCCACTGTCGGCGCTCACTTCCCTGGGACGCTCGCGGCATTCCTGCTCCACGCGCTCCACCATGGGCACCAGCAAATCGTTATCGTTGCCGGCCTGACTCACCTGCTGCGCCACAATCAAATGATCTTCGCTCACCGCCATCGTCGCCGTGTAACCTAGCGTGAAGCCTCTCCGGTCCCGCAGAAAACGGCTGTCTTCATCGACGCGCGACAGCTTTTTCACCCCGGCCTTCTTCAACCGCTCGATCCGTCCGGGAATCTGCTCGAGCCGTTCTCCTAGTTTTCCCATGGCCTCGCGCGCCAGTTCCGTTCCCGCCCCTTCGTTCGGTCCTTCGCCATCGCACTGCCTCTGCCAACGACGGACCTGCTTGCGGATCTTCGCTCGTTCCGCCCGCAGCTTTTCGATCGTTTCCGTGGAATCGGCGGCGGCGTTGGCGGCCATCCGTGTCGAATCGATCGCCACGTGCCCTAGCTGGCCCATCCCCGCTCCACGCGCCAACTCCACCACTTGCGTGAATACGTCGTTCAGCGCTCGCCCATGCCGCCTGCGAAAATCGTTCAACGCCCAATAATCCGGCTGCGCTCCACCCGCCAAATACCGGAACGCCAAGTCTTCCCGAATGCGCTCCTCCAGCCGCCGCGAACTGGTCATCCCCAGCGCGTAGGCGTACAACCACACCTTCAACTGCATCGCCGGATGATACGCCCGCTGTCCTTCCTCCCCGTAAGCGGCTTCAAACTCCCCCAAATCCAGCTTCTCCACCGCCCGGTGCACGAAAAAACACAGATGATTTTCCCCCAGCACGTCCTTCACACTCGGCGGCAACAGATAGGCCTGCTCCGGGTTGTACTCGTAAAAGTTTGGCATCGCGCAGCCTCCCTGCGCGCCAGTATAACCGCGGCGTCCAGCCCCAGTTGCCACACAGACTCTTCAGCCCGGCACTCTTCGCGGTGTTGGCAGCCAAGATGAAAACGAACCAAGCAATTCTACATTTGATATTCGCGATGGGAATCCTGCTGCTCGCAGCGCCTCCGTCCCTCGCCCATCATTCCCGCTCGATGTTCGACGTAAGCCGGAACGTTACGTATCGTGGCGTCGTGAAGGAGTATCTCTGGCAGAACCCGCACAGCTACAT
>JBOGNJ010000065.1:0-31679 GCA_050746905.1 Candidatus Acidiferrales bacterium | reverse complement strand
AAAGGAACCGTCGAGTGGGTCGAGTATGACTTTCCCGCGCCGGAGAAAGTCTGGTCGACGCAAGTATACTGGGCGAAAGATAACAACCCAAACGCCCCGTGTAAATTGCCAAAGAGTTGGCGAGTGCTTTACCGCGACGGAGAGAATTGGAAGGAAGTCAGCGCAACAAATAGCTATCTTGTCGCCGCCGACAAATTCACAGAAGCGGCTTTCCAGCCCGTGACCACGTCGGCGCTTCGCATCGAAGCGCATCTGGACGACAACGCAACCGCAGGAATTTTCCAGTGGCGCATCAACGGCGATGCCGGTGACAAAATAGATCCTACTCGCGACCTGCAAGCTTCCGAAAGTTTTCAGCTTCAGAACGACGCTTTGCTCTGGACGATATCGCTGCAGAACAATACCGCCCATGAAATCGAAGTGGGCGATCTCGGCCTACCCCTCGAGTTCAACACGCGATACGTGTGGGACAAAACGGAAACGTACACCAAGCGGCTGATCCGGCACAGTCTCATCGGCGGCAATGGGTCTTTTATTTTTCTGATGCGAACCAATTCGGAGGGCCCCTATCTTGTGATGACACCCGTCGCGGGCACTGGCCTGGAATATTTTGATTTTTCGCGAGCGAGTCGCGGTTACGGCGCCTATATCCACTCCGCGGCAAGTGCGGAGGAGCTCCGCGCGAAGGGAGGAAACTGGCGGCTGCCGAACACGCGGCTGATTCTCGAGCCGAAGGGCCATGTGGGCGATTCCGCGAAGTACGGATTCCGCTTTCGCTGGGCGCCCGACGACGCGGGAGTGCGGCAGGTTCTGTACGAAGAAGGGCTTTTCGACGTCAACGTCGTCCCGGGGATGACCGTCCCGAGTAACCTCTCGGCTATGTTTTCGCTTCACACTCGGAACAAGATTCGCGCTATTGTTCCCGAACATCCCGAAAGCACTCGGATCAAGTATCTGGGCGAGCGCGGGAAGGGCGTACACGTCTACAAGGTGCAATTTTCGCGCTTGGGAGAGAATCTGCTGAAAGTGGAGTACGGGAAGAGCGAGTATCTTTCGCTAGAATTTTTCGTCACGCAGCCGCTGGAAACACTTTTCAAGAAACGGGCTTCGTTTATCGTGACGCACGAGCAACATCGCGATCCGAGCAAGTGGTACAACGGGCTTTTCTCGCAATGGGACATGAAGCACCAAATTCTGCGGAGTCCCGACGATCTGGACGGACTTCAATCTTACGCTGTCGCTTGTGACGATCCGATCCTTGGCAAAGCGATGTACGTTGCGGGAGAAAACGTCTTCTATCCTTCGCAAACGGAAATTTCAGCGGTCGAGTATTACATCAAGAACTATGTCTGGGGCGGATTGCAGGAGACCGACAAGGAAGAATATCCGTACGCGATTTACGGCATTCCCAACTGGAAGGTGAATCGCGACAGTCCTGAAGATAATCCGCGCGGCAAAAAGCACGTGTGGAGAATTTACGATTATCCGCATGTGATCGCGATGTACTACTACATGTATCAGGTCGCCAAGTTTTATCCGTCCACGACAAAATACCTGAATGAAGATGGCTATCTCGAGCGCGCTTTTGGAACCGCGAAGGCATTTTTCACCGTGCCCGATGAGCTGATTAAATGGTCGGCGGACAAGACGGGCACATATGACGAGCTGGTGATCCCGGCGCTGATTCAGGCCCTATACGAAGGCGGACACAAAGATCAAGGCGACTGGCTGAGAAGCGCGTGGGAGAAGAAAGTCGAATACTTCATCAACGAGCACCCGTATCTTTTCGGCTCGGAATATCCATTCGATTCGACGGGATTCGAATCCACGGAGGCATTTGCGCGTTATGCGATGCGCCATGTGGAGGCTCCCGGCGAATCCGTTTCGGCGGACCCGCCCGCGACAGATTTCAGCCGCGCGGTGAAATACGATGATGCTGTGGCATTTTTGACTGAACAGATGAAATTGAACATTGCGTGCCGCGGCTGGCTCGAGACAGCCTATTACGATTTGGGCAGCGATTATCGCGCGAGCGGCAACGCGAGCTACACGCTCAGCTACATGGCCCAGATGGGGGGCTGGGCCGTGATGGACTATGCGCTCAATTTCGCCAAGGATCCCGCGACATACATGCGGCTCGGGTTCGCGGCGTATCTGAGCTCGTGGGCGCTGCTGAATTCCGGCACACCGGAATCCAATTACGGCTACTGGTATCCCGGGAAAAATGACGATGGCGGAGCGAGCGGCGGCTTCGAACCGCGTCCGTGGGGCCGCGCGTGGCTGGGCAACAAGGAAATGGGCCGCGGCCCGTGGTGGTACTCGGGCGAAATCGATCTGGGATTCACGGGAGCGCTGCGGACTGCCGCTACGGTTGTGGTGGACGATCCGATTTTCGGACTCTTCGCATACGGCGGCGATCTTCAGAACAAAAGGGGAATGACGCAGGTGATTCCGAAAGACGGCCTGCGCACGCGGTTCCACATTCTGCGCGGCGAGCAACGCGTGCATATCCTCCTGGGCCGCGACGGTTTTGCAGAGGGCCAGCCTGTCTCGTTTGACCGTTTGCTGCGGCGCATAAATTTCACGCTGGAAAATCGTGCGACCGCGTCGCATCAGACCGGCATTAATATTTCCGGTTTGCCGGCGGGGACTTATCAAGTGACGCTGGGCAGCCGGGGGCTGCAGAACTTCACCAGCAAGCAGGGAGAAGAGAATAACATTCTCATTCCCGTGGATGGCGCGAAAGTCTCGGTCGAGTTAACGAGGGTGGCGTCGAATGCAAACTGAGAACGACTGGTCGCGGCGACACGGGACGATTTTATTGCAAAGGTTCTTGCTTGCGGCTAGGAATCTCGGTATAAGGTTTTCGAAAATCGCAAATCTGTCGCAGATTTAAGCTGATATGGCCGAGTAAACGTTTCCCGCGGAAAAGGAGCTCCTAATGACCAAGCATGGTTTGATTTTTATTTTCCTACTCACGGCCGCTGTCATTGCCGTTCAAGCTCCTTCGGGACGCCGATTCACGGCAAACGCCGCCAAATCGAGAACACGAGCCGCGCAATCCGCGCCGATTTCCATCGGAGGCGAGCCTGCCGTCATCCTCACGCGTCCGAAGCCAACGGATCGAAATAAGCCGCAATTTCTGGGAGCCACTATCCTGCCGGGCAACGGGATGAACTTGCTTCAGATCAGGGCTTACTTGCCGGGCAAAGGAGACATTGACGTCATCAACGCGCCCAGTTTGCCCGATGCCAAAAACCTGCTCGAAAATCAAAATGACGCCTTCGGCAACAAGAGTTTTTCGATGGGCGGCGCGATTCTGCTGCCATATCCAAACCGAATCCGCGGGAAACTTTCGGTGGACGGAAAAACAGTCGAGACCACAATCGGCGGCAAAGAGATGTCGCTTCCGGCGAATTGGAAAGGCAAAAAAACAGGCGCGGAAGTTCACGCGATGCACGGCTTAATTATGTCCGCGCATTTCCAGGACTTGAGGTTCCGCGACGGCCCGACGGAGTCGACCGTATCGGCTTTCCTGCACGGTGGGAATTTTGACGGCCACTGGCCGTCGAAGACGGACGTGAGCGTGCGGATGATGTTGAAAAACGAGGCGCTCGACGTGATTGTCACGGCAAAAAATGTGGGGAACGAAAAGTTGCCCATGGCCATCAGCTTTCATCCCTATTTCCGTTTTCCCAGCGGCAATCGCGCGCAGGTGAGGTTGCATTTGCCCGCCGATATGCGGACCGTGGTGAATAATTACGATGATGTTTTTCCAACGGGCAAACTGGTGCCTGTGAAAGGTACACCGTATGATTTCACCGCTCCGGGCGGCGCGGCGCTGGGGCCGACCCTTTACATGGACGATTGCTTCACGGACCTGAAACGCAACGCCGCGGGCAACGCCGTGATTACCGTGGTTGACCCGGCCGCAAAGTATGGGCTTCGCATCACGGCAATTTCGCCGCAAATCAAAGCCATTCAAGCCTACGCGCCGCCAGACAAAGATTTCATCGTGCTGGAGCCGCAGTTCAACCTGGCGGATCCGTTCAACACGAAAATTTGGGGACGCAGAAACACTGGCATGGATTGGCTGGCGCCGGGACAGTCCGTATCGTGGCACGTCAGATTGGAATTGTTTATTCCGGGACGATAACGCAAGGCCAGCGGATTAGTTTGCGCGCATGGTGCGCGTAGCCCGCATGCCGGCGTCCCGTTCTGTTTTGGTAGCTTATTGGTTTATAGAGGAGGCTTCGTGGATTCTTATGTTAGGCGTGTGCTCGTTTCGGTCGCAACACTTTATTTTTTGCTGACGCCCTCGCTGGTTGCGGCGCAAGGAACTCTCGCGGACTACCAGCGCGCGGAGCGTTTCCTCGGCGGCAACCTGCGCTCGATGATTTCCGTCGCCGACATTCGTCCGGCGTGGATTGAGGGTAGCGACCGTTTCTGGTACCGCGCGGACGGGCCGAAAGGCTCGGAATTCATCGTCGTTGATGCCGCGAAGAATACAAACGGTCCTGCGTTCGACCATGCGCGCCTTGCAGAGGCATTGTCTCGCGCGGCGCGGCAGCCCTATGAAGCCACGCGCTTGCCGTTTTACAGTTTCGACTATATCGACAAAGAGAGTGCCATCCGGTTTCAGATTGATGATACGGAGTGGACCTGCAAGCTGGCGAATTACGAATGCACGAAAAGCTCGCGTCCTGAAACGAATCCCTACGAAAACGTGTCTCCGGACGGGAGATGGGCTGCCTATTTAAAAGATCACAACCTATTTCTTCGCGATACTTCGACAGGTGAAGTGGTGCAACTGACGCGCGACGGCGTGCCGGGATGGGATTATGCGACGCCTCTGCCGGACCTTCGCACGCTTGTGACGCAGGGGATTCAGCACGGTGAAGACGTGAAGGCGCGTCCGGAGGTGTTTTGGTCTCCGGATTCGTCGAAGTTGATCACTTTCCGGATCGATTCCCGCAATGCCGGACGCTTCACCACTTTGCAGTTTGTCCCACCGGGTCAGCTTCGGCCCAAGGCTTACGATTACGTGTATCCGTTGCCCGGCGAAGTGCTTCCACATGCGCAGGTGATGATTTTTGATGTGCTGTCCGGCAAGCGAGTTGATGTGAAGACGGCGCCGCTGGACCTTGAATTTCAGGGCGGCCCGGGATATTTCCGATGGTTTCCGGATAACAAGAGCTTCTTCTACGAACGAGGCACGCGAGGAAACAAAGAAACGGAACTGCGAGTGGTCGACGCGGAAACGGGCGATCAGAAGGTGCTGATCAGCGAAGAGGACGGCCTGTACATCGATCCGGGCGAGCATTTTTTTCGGTACATCCCGGAAAATGGCGGCATTCTCTGGTCGTCGGAAAAAGACGGATGGAATCAGTTGTACCTCTACGATGACCAGGGCAATTTCAAAAATCAGGTGACAAAAGGTTCTTGGGTCGTCCGGCAGATTCAAAATATTGACGCGAAGAATCATCAAGTCGATTTCCTGGCCAGTGGCCGCGAGAAAAATGAAGATCCTTACTTAACGCATCTCTATCGCGTGAATTTCGACGGCTCCAACCTCACACTCCTCACTCCGGAGAACGCGAATCACGCCGTGAGCATCTCGCCCGACGGCAAATATTTCGTCGACAACTATTCGCGCGTGGATTTGCCGGGCGAGTCGGTGCTTCGAAACACCAAGGACGGCTCCATAATTCGCGTACTCGAGAAGACCGACGCGAGCGCGCTGCTGAAGACCGGTTGGAAGGATCCAGAGCCGTTCGAAGGCAAGGCGCTCGACAACAAAACGGATTTATACGGCGTGATTGTGCGCCCCACGAATTTCGATCCATCCAAGAAATATCCAATTCTCGAGCAGGTGTACACGGGGCCGCAGGGATTTTTCACGCCGAAATCGTTTGGCGCGGCATTGCGACTGCAATCCATGGCGGAACTGGGATTCGTTGTCGTCATGGTTGACGGCCGGGGCACAACGGGACGCTCGCGAGCGTTTCACGAATTTTCCTACCACAACCTGGGCGGATCGTTTGCGGATCACGTGGCGATGATCAAGCAGATGGCCGCAAAATATCCGTACATGGACATTACGCGCGTGGGAATTTACGGCACTTCCGCGGGAGGATACGGCTCCGCGCACGCGATATTGCAGTTCCCGGATTTTTACAAAGTGTGCGTCTCGACTTCGGGCGACCACGATCCGCGCCTCGATAAAGCGTGGTGGAACGAGCAGTATCAAGGCTATCCGGTCGGAAAAGATTACGAGGAGCAATCGAACGTCACGATGGCGGACCGCCTGAAGGGGCATTTGCTGCTGATTCACGGCGATATCGACAACAATGTGAATCCGGTCGAAACCATGCGCCTGGTGGATGCTTTGATGACCGCGAACAAAAATTTCGACATGCTCTACGTGCCGAATATGTTTCACGGAGACAGCGGTCCGCACGCGTTGTACGTCAGCCGGCGGCGTTGGGATTATTTCGTGCAGTACTTGCTCGGCGTCACTCCGCCAACGGATTTCCAGATTCGGGAACGGAGGCTTCCGTCCATTCCGAGGAGGCCTTAAATTCGGTCAGTTTCCAGGGAACATTCGATAGAAATTCGAGATAAGAAAAGGCTCGCCTTAAGCCTCCTGAAAGGCTCAGAAATGTTGAAAATGAATCGCGTCTTCGCAAATTTAATTCTTTGCACCGTCATTGTCGCTACGTTTGCTGTGCCAAGCCTCGCACAGCGTCGCCGCGGCGAAGGCAGCCGGGATCAGTTTCGTTTCCGTTTCATCGGCCCGACGGCTGGCAATCGCGTCGCTTCCGTCGCTGGCGTGCCAGGAGATCCAAGCCTCTACTATGCTGGCGCGGCATCTGGGGGCGTGTGGAAAACAACCGATGGAGGAATTCGCTGGGCTCCGATTTTCGACAAGGAGCCCGTGGCCGCGATTGGCGCGCTGGCCGTGGCGCCGTCCGACCCGAACGTGGTGTGGGTGGGCACGGGCGAAGCGTGGGCGATTCGCGACACCGACGTGATGGGCAACGGCGTTTATAAGTCCACCGACGCGGGAAAGACATGGAAGCACATGGGACTCGATGCGACGGGGCGCATTGGCCGCGTGATCGTCAATCCGCGCGATGAGAATGATGTTTTTGTTTGCGCGCTCGGCCGCACGACGGGGCCTCAACAGGAGCGCGGCGTTTACCGCACGACGAACGGCGGGAAAAATTGGGAGCGAGTTTTGTTTGTCGACGAAAATACCGGATGCTCGGGCCTGGTGATGGATCCGCAGGACCCCAACGTATTGTTCGCGGGCACGTGGCAAATCGCCATGCACACGTGGGGAGAATTCAGCGGCGGCCCCGGCAGCGGCGTTTATGTGTCGCGTGATGGCGGCACAAAGTGGACGCGCATCGAAGGCCACGGCTTGCCAAAGCCGCCCGTCGGGAAAATCGACGTGGTCGTGGCGCCAACGGATTCCGAACGTGTTTATGCGTTGATTCAAACGAAGGATCAGGGTTCGGTGTGGCGCTCGGATGACGGCGGAGAGAATTGGCGCGTCGTCAACTGGCAACGTCCGCTGATTGGCCGCGCGGGCTATTACATTCGCATCGCCGTTTCTCCGGCGAACGAGGATGAAGTCTATATCGCGAACAGCAGCTTCTTTGAATCGGTCGACGGCGGCGAGACTTTTAAGCAAGTTCCGTGGGGCGGCGACAATCACGATATCTGGGTCGACCCGAAGAATCCAAATCGCTTCGCGTTGACGAATGATGCCGGCCTTCTAATCACCACGGACCACGGGAAAGCGTTCAATCGCGTTACGTTGCCCATTGGACAGATGTATCACGTCGCGGTCGACAATCAGGTCCCGTATTATGTTTACAGCAACATGCAAGACGACGGCAACATGCGCGGCCCCAGCACGTCATTTGGATTTGCTTTCGGCGGCGGCGAACAACCCGGCTGGGATCACGCTATGGGCGGCTGCGAATCCGGCTGGACTTTGCCGGACCTGGCGAATCCGAATATCGTCTGGGCGACTTGCTATGGAAACGAAGTGACGGTCTGGGATGCGCGTACGAAAATGGCGCGGTCGGTGAGCCCCTGGATTCACACGCTCGACTCACCGCCGAATGAGACGAAATACCGCTGCCATTGGACGCCGCCGCTGGCCATCGATCCTTTCGATAACAACACGGTTTATTATGGCTGCCAGGTGATTTTCAAAACCAGCGATGGTGGAGAGCATTGGTCTGTGATCAGTCCCGACCTTTCGACAAACGATCCGAGCAAAATCGTTTCTTCGGGAGGCATCGTCGGAGACAACCTTGGCCAATTTTATGGCGAAGTTGTTTTTGCCATCGCGCCGTCGCAGAAACAGAGGGGACTAATCTGGGCGGGCACGAATGACGGCCAAGTCTGGTACACCAAAGACGGAGGCGGGCACTGGAACAATGTCACAAAAAATATTTCCGGATTGCCCGCGTGGGGCACGGTCACGAGCATCGAGCCTTCTCATTTTGAAGCGGGCACCGCATATATCTCGATTGATTTTCACCTGATGGACAATCGCGACCCTTATATTTACAAGACCACGAATTTCGGCCAGAGCTGGACGCAAGTCTCAGGCGACTTGCCGAAGAGCGAATTATCGTACGTGCGCGTGGTGGCGGAAGATCCGAATTGCAAAGGACTGCTCTTCGCCGGCACTGGGAACGATCTTTACTACTCGTCCGACGATGGCGCCCACTGGAAGGCGCTCGACGAAGGGCTTCCCCACGCCACGGTTTCGTGGGCGGTGGTTCAGAAGCAATTCCACGATCTCGTGGTTTCCACGTACGGAAGAGGGCTTTACATTTTGGACGACATCACACCGCTCGAGCAGATGGCGACGGAGCATTCCGACGCTGCCGTGCGCTTTTTTGCGCCGCGCGCAACGTATCGCTTGGTTCGCGGCGGACGCGCCATTCTCGATTACTCCCTCAAATCCGCGACAAAGGATCCGGTTCAGATTGAAATTCTCGACGACCATGGTACGGTAATTCGTAAGCTGAAAGCTCCCAGCAAGGTTGGCATGAATCGAACGGCCTGGGACCTGCGCTACGAGCCACCTCACGTCATCGCGCTGCGTACAGCAGCCCCCGATAATCCTCACATCTGGGAGGAACCTCGTTTCCGCGGCAAAAATTCACGACCCGTCACGCACTGGGGAATCGAAGGAGCGCAAGTCGGTCCGCTCGCCGCGCCCGGGAAATACACCCTGCGACTCACAGCCAACGGCCTGACTGTCACCCAGTCTCTTACAATCCTCAAAGACCCCCACGCGCGAAGCACTGACGCGGATATCAGCTCCTCCGTAAAAACGCTGCTGCGCATTCGCGACGACATCACGCATACGTCGGACATGGTCAACCGCATCGAGTGGATGCGAAAACAGCTCGAGGACGTGAACGGGATGCTTGCCGGTCAGAAGAGCAAAGCGGATTTGCGCAAGTCCGTCGAGGAAATGGATCAGAAAATGGAAGCCGTCGAGTTCAAGTTGCTCGCACGCGAGCAAGCAAACAGTGACGACAAATACTACACGGACGCGTATAAGGTCTATCTGAATCTGATCTGGCTCAACGGTGAAGTGGGCACCGGTGCCGGAGACGTCGCAGGCGGCGCGGATTTTGCACCAACGCCTGCGTCACTCGAAGTGCTTCAGAACATCGAGAAAAGTCTTGCTGAAGCTACGGCGGATTATCGATATCTGATGACGCAGGAAGTTCCGGCGTTTGACCGCTCACTGACTGAGCAAGGAATTACTCCGTTGACTGCGGCGCTGCCGTCGGATGGCACTGCGGAAAGCGCCACGCCGTAGACAAGACGGCAACGGATTGCGGAGGAAGAAGCGGTCGAACAGCGCGCGCGGCAAGATGAAGCGGTAAAATTATGCGCGACGCTGCGCCAAAAACTCTTTCAGAGTACGCCCCGCGTTATGAATATGGCGCTCGAGCAATTCGCACGCCGCGGCGGTATTTCGTTCGTGGCACAGTTCGAGAAGTTTGCGGTGTTCCTGTTTGGCGCGCTCAAACGCGTGCGTCAAATAAAGTTGAAGGCGCGTGTAGCGGTCCCCATTGTTATTGATTGTCTGAATCATCGCCATGAAGCGCGGGCGGTTGGCGCGCGAATACAAAGTGGAATGAAACTGCCAGTTCAGACGGCCCCAGGTTCCGACTTCTTCTTCTTTCCATAGCGCCTTTTCGTAAATTACCAGGATCGATTCGGCCTGTTTGAAATCGCCTTCGGTGAGGTTTGGTATGGAAAGCCGCAAGACTTCGCATTCGAGCAGGGCGCGGATGTCGAATAACTCCTCAATTTCTTCGGGCGAAAGCGCAGAAACAACTCCACCGCGATGCGGAACAATGGTGATGAGCCCTTCCGCCTCCAATTGCCGCATCGCCTCGCGAACTGGAATGCGGCTTACCTGAAAATCTGAAGCGATCGCGTCCTGGCGCAATTGCTCACCTTCCTGAATCTCCCCCCGGATAATCATTTCGCGGAGCTTGTCTGCGACCGCGGATGCGAGCGAAGTGCGAGGTATGCTGTTACCATGCGTCTTCCTTGTTTGGGTTTCGGCGTTTGGATTCATGGCCTTATGGGCAATAAAGCACGCGAAAATCTCAGCAGAAGATACCACATTATTTTTTCAACTCGGATATCTTTTATACCATTTTCAGTGCGCCGTCGCACCGCGGCGCTGTGACAAACGGCTTGCATAATATATGCGCTACGCTATATTGCAAGCCTTCTTCCGCTCACGCGGCGGCGAACGCGCTGCCATTACCATGCGTAAACGCCATGGCCAGCGAGAGGAGGGCTGCATTGGAGGAATTATGGCTCTTTGGGCGCGTTTTCAAGGAATTGCATCTGTGCATATAGGCCGGGCGGTCCTGGTTGCCCTGTCGCCGCTCCTTTTGGCGGTCGCCGCAGCCGCGCAATCTCTTCCGCAGCCCCCCGGTTCGACAACCATCACCATCACTCCCGAGCCCGGCTTTTTTTCAGAACCTTCTATAGCGATTAACCCCAACAATCCTCAACAGGTCGCCGCCGCTTATCAAGACAACGCGCACATCGCCTATTCTTCCGATGCCGGCAAGCACTGGGCAATTGCTTCCGGCATTGCGCCGCCCGACTATCGCGTTTCCGGCGACGTGTCGGTCACATACGACAACAAAGGACACGCCATCATTTGCTTCATGGCCTTCGACAAGCTTGGCTCGTTCAACTATTGGGGCCACAATTCTTCCAGGAATGGCCTCCACATCCGTCGTTCGCTCGACGGCGGCGCAAATTGGGAAAAGGATGATATTCCCGTCAGCGTGCAACCCGATCGCCCGGACGTTCCGTGGGAAGACAAGCCTTACATCGTGGCGGACAACAGCCACGGCCGATACGCCGGGAACCTTTACATCGGCTGGACGCGCTGGACTCTGAAAGATTCGGAACTCATGCTTGTCCGCTCAACCGATGATGGAAGAACGTGGTCGAAGCCAATCGAGATCGACAACAAACCCGGTCTGCCGCGGGACGACAATGGGGCGCTCGAAGGATTTGCGGGCGTGGTCGGGCCGGACAGCACTTTCTACGCCGTCTGGGGAGATGGAAATCACATTGTTCTTACGACTTCTCGTGACGGCGGCCACACATTCTCGCGCACGCGCAACGTAATCGACACAGCTCCGATAATGTTCACAATCGAAGCATTGTCCCGCACGAACGGTTTCCCGCAGATCGCCATTGATCCTCGCGGCGGCGGAAGAGGTGGCCGCCTCTACATAACCTGGAGCGATTATCGCAATGGCGACGTCGATGTATTTTGCTCCACGTCTACGGATCACGGCAAAACCTGGAGTCCCGCGGTCCGCGTAAACACGGATGCAATTCATAATGGAGCCGACCAATTTTTCCAGTGGCTGGCGGTGGATCCGTCTGACGGCTCCGCCGATGTGGTTTTTTACGACCGGCGCGGCGATCCGCGGAACAGAAACGAGACCGTCACGCTGGCGCATTCGCCCGATGGCGGCAAATCCTTCCAAAATTATGCGTGGACAACGCAGCCGTTCAATACAACCGGGGTATTCCTGGGAGATTACACAGGGCTCGCAGCGCTCGACGGGCGCGTCTACGGCATCTGGACGGAACGGCCGCAAGTTGCGTCACCACAGCCGAGAGGTGGCGAGCGGCCTCCCCAGCCCGTCAGAGGAACTGCTGAATACTGGAAACTGCACGGAGCGGTCATTCGGATCGGCGTCGCTGATTTTGCGAACGCCACCAGCGCGCGACGTCAATAAGAAACGCGCGGCCACAGACCACCGTCAAACTCGTCTGCAAGTTGATGAAAGCGAAAAATGGCGTCTAAAGCTTCTCGCGTCTCCATCGGAGGCCAACTGGTCGTGACCTTAACGCGGCCTAAGCCCAAGAACCGGAAGAAGCCGCAGTTTCTCGAAGCGACAATCCTTCCGGGTCTCGGTATGAATTTGCTCCAAGTGAAGGCATACATCCCCGGATTAGGCGACGCTGATTTGGTCAGCGCGCCAAGTCTGCCAGAAGCGAAGCGCGTCTTCGAAGATCCTGCTGACTCCTTCGGGAACAAAAGCTTTTCCATCGGCGGCGCGTTTTTATTACCGTATGCAAACCGCATTCGCGGGAGACTGTCAACGGATGGAAAAACCATCGAGACGGCCATCGCCGGAAAGGAAATCCATCTTCCGGCCAACTGGAAAGGCAAGAATCCGGGCGCGGAAATTCACGCGATGCATGGTCTGATTCTGGCTTCGCATTTCGATCATGTGCGGCACGAAAACGGCGCCGCTGGCTCGACGATCTCGGCAAGCCTGCGCGGCGGGGACTTTGGTGGCCATTGGCCGTCGAAGACGGATGTAAATATTCGAATTATTCTGAAGAATCATTCGCTCGATTTGAGCGTCACCGCGAAAAATTCGGGGAATGAAATGTTACCGATGGGAATCGGTTTCCACCCGTATTTTCGGCTGTCGAGTGGGGAGCGATCGCAGGCGAGATTGCATCTTCGCGCCAAGCTGCGGGCCCTGGTCAACAATTACGACGATGTGTTTCCCACCGGTGAGCTTGTGCGTGTGAAAGGCACTGCATACGATTTCGCTGCTGTCGGCGGCGTTGCGTTGGGACCGTCGTTGTTTATGGACGATTGTTTTACGGACCTGCAGCGGAATGCTAATGGCCATGCCGTCGTCGAAATCGCGGACCCTGCGGCGAAGTATGGACTGCGAATCGCGGCGCTCTCGCCTGAGATAAAAGCCATACAAGTCTATGCGCCTCAAGACAAGCAGTTCATCGCAGTCGAGCCTCAATTTAATCTGGCGGATCCCTTTAATGTGAAAATCTGGGCAAACCGAAACACAGGTATGATCTCGTTGCGGCCGGGCCAATCCGTGAAATGGCGCGTCAGGTTGGAGCTTTTTATTCCCGCTGCCTAGGCGTCTGCGAATTGCATGTTCGGTTCGCGCAAATCACCGCAAGCCGCTTCAATTTTGCGCGCGAAGGCGAGGACGATTTCCTCTTCAAATGGCCGTCCAACCACTTGCACGCCGATGGGCAGGCCTTCCGGAGAGCGTCCAACGGGCACGACGGCGGCAGGATTGCCAAGCAGGTTGAACCACTGGCTGTAACTCATCGCTTGTAAGTAAGCGACTTTTTGTCCGTCGACCATCCATTCGCGCTCGCCGTGCCGAAACGCAGGTACCGCGCAGACAGGGCAAAGCAGAATCGGGTACCGCTCCATTTGCTGCAGGAACCGGCAGCGCAAATCATCACGCTCGAGCAAAGTGCTCATCAACTCGTCGGCCGTCAATCGCGGTTCCTTGCGCACGATGCTCGCGAATTCCGCCAGTATGGGGCTCAACTGCGGCTCGTGCCCTTCAAGAAGCGGCCCCAGCACAAGCTCCCCTGCGCGGCCGAAAAGATTCCACCAAAGCCGTCTGGCTGTTTCCAATCCATCAGGGAGAAATTTCTCAACGGCAATTCCCGCGGAGTTCAATGCCGCCGCCGCGGTTCGGACCGCCGCGCGCGTCTCCGGCGTCACGGGAGTTACCCCATCGTCTTCGAAAAACCCCACGCGCAAAGCCCCAATTTTCGCTTCGTTCGGCCAGCGAACAGGAACAGGCGCTGACGACGGGTCGGCGTAATCGAATCCCGCCATCGCTTCGAAAAGAATTTCCACGTCGGAGACGGTACGCGCCATCGGACCAACGACGCCCAATAATGCAAACGGGCCGCTCGAAACGGGAAAGTGCCCGGTGGCGGGAATCCGTCCGGGAGTTGGTTTGAGTCCGCAAATTCCGCTGTAATGCGCTGGGACGCGAATCGATCCGCCGCCATCGCTGCCCACGCCGCCCGCCGAGCAACGCGCAGCGATGGCTGCCGCTTCGCCCCCGCTCGAACCGCCCGGCGTCCGCCCAAGATCCCACGGGTTATTCGTTTTCCCGCGGACAGCATTGTCAGTCTCATAGGCCATCAGAAGCTCGGGCGTATTAGTGTTGCCGAGAAGCACTGCCCCTGCCCGCCGAAGCCGCGCGACCAGCGTGGCGTCATCTTCAGCGACGTATCCCGTGCGCAAATGCGAGCCGCAGTCACATGGCCAGCCGCTTACGTCGATGGAGCTCTTAATGCTGATCGGAACGCCGTGCAGCGGACCGAGCGGACTTTCATTTTCTAGCGCGGCGTCCGCTATTGCTGCTTGCCGCCGTGCTCCTTCGGCGTTGACGTAGGCAAAGGCATTCAAATGTGGATTCAGTTTGGCAATTCGCCCGAGATGAGCTTCCAAGAGTTCCGTAGACGATATTTCTCTCTGCCGGATTGCCGCGGCCATTTCGCTGGCAGAAAGGGAGGTAATGGTTTTCTTATGACTTTGTGCGTGTTGCTGCAAGATGTCAGACCTCTATCTCGTCTTGGCGGAAACCGCGGGTTCATGGTTGCCCAATTGAAGCCTCCGAATGGGGGGCCAGACGCGCGGCAGTATAATGTATAATGCCGCCCGACAGATACAAATCTCAATCGGTTTAAGCACTTGGGAGCCAAAATGGTAGCCGCTGTTTCAACCTCGCCGCGCAGCCCTGCAATTCGGCGCCTTCGAAGAAAACCATGAAGCGGTTTCGGCTCGGGCTGTTAGTCATCCTCTCATTAACCGCGTTGTACGACTACGCTTGGCCCACGCCTACCATCCACTACTATGCTTTTGTGGTTCTGCACTTGGTTGCGGGAATTGCGTTTCTATTTCTCCTTTTCATTTTTTTTGGAAGCATTTGGCGCAATTCAACGTTTGTGGAGCGCGCGGGATGGAGCTTGCTGGCGTTTGGCGGCGTGATTGGTATCGTGCTGTTTTTTACGGGCACGTCCCGCAACGATTTCCCGATTCTTTACGCGCACATCATTGCCTCCGTCGCCGGCGTGATTTTACTTCTCGGCGGCTACGCTGGAAGCAGAAAATGGCTCACGAGAGCGTCGTCCGCGACTTCTTCCGTGTCCTCATCAGGACCCTCGCTGCGATGGACGGCGATTCTTGTGTTTTTTGCGGCGATCGCTTACGGCGCATGGTGGACGCGCAGCGTCCAGTGGCAACATTCGTATCGAATTTCGAATCCGGTGATCGCTCCCGCAACGATGAATCAGGAGGGCGGCGGATCGTCGGGACCTTATTTCCCCGGATCTGTCGAAGTCGCGCACAATGCGAAAATTCCCAAACAGTTTTTCCTGGAATCGGAGACTTGCAAGACCTGCCATGCGGACATTTATCGCGAATGGGCGAGCTCGGCGCATCATTTTTCCTCGTTCAATAATCAGTGGTATCGCAAAAGCGTCGAATACATGCAGGACACGGTCGGCATTCGTCCCTCGAAATGGTGCGCCGGCTGCCACGATCCTGCTTTGCTCTTAACCGGCATGTTCGACCGGCCCGTCCGCGAAATCGAGAATACTCCTGAAGGTCAGGCGGGCCTGGGCTGCGTGATGTGCCATTCCATCGTCGCGGTGCAATCCACGATGGGGCAAAATGGCTACGTGCTCGCATATTCGCCGCTCGATCGCATTGCAACCAGTAAAAATCCGATCGTGCACAATGTGGTCGACTTCCTCATCAAACTGAATCCCGAACCGCACCGCCGCTCTTTTTTGAAGCCGTTTGTCAGGAATCAGACGGCCGAATTTTGCTCCACTTGCCACAAGGTCCATCTCGATTTTCCGGTGAACCATTACCGCTGGACGCGCGGCTTCAATGAATATGACAACTGGCAGGCGAGCGGAGTCTCCGGCAAAGGCGCGCGGTCTTTTTATTATCCGCCGAAGCCGGAAATGTGCACGGATTGTCACATGCCTCAAGTGCGCTCCACGGATTTCGGTAATTATGCGGGAATTATTCATTCGCATCGCTTCCCGGGCGCAAACACGGCTTTGCCCTACGAAAATGAAGACAGCGAGCAGCTCGACACGGTTGAGAATTTCTTGAAAGCCAATCAAGTCAGTGTGGATATTTTTGGCATTTCGCCGGAAGTGGCGCAGCCTGCCAGCAAACGAACATCGCTGCCGCCAAGCGCGCCTGGCGGCCCGCAGCTTCAAACGACCTTCGGAGTCGGCGAAGAATCGGAATTCACGGCCCCTAAGGGACAGGAGGAACTTGCCACTCGTGCTTCGCAACTGACAGCTCCGTTTGGACGCGTACCGATCGCGGTTCGCCGAGGAGACACCGTACGCCTTGACGTGGTCGTCCGCACGCGGGGCGTTGGCCACTTCTTTCCCGGCGGCACCGTGGACGCTTTCGATTTGTGGCTCGAACTGAAAGCCACGGACGAAAACGGCCGCACGATTTTCTGGAACGGCGAGGCAGGCAAGAATGGCGACACCAATGGACCCGTCGATTCCGGCGCGCAGTTCTACCGTGCTTTGCTCGTCGACGCGCACGGAAATCCCATCAACAAACGAAACGCGTGGGCCGAACGCGCCGTCGTCTACGTCCGCCTGATTCCACCCGGAGCTGCGGACACGATTCACTATCGAATGTACATTCCGAAAAATGTTGGCAATCGCATTACGCTCACCGCGAAGTTGAATTACCGGAAATTTAGCTGGTGGTTCACGCAATTTGCTTTCAGCGGAGTCCATGATCCCCATCAGCACAATCCTCCGGTCTCGCCCGCATATGACGACACGAAATGGGCGTTCACCGGCGGCACGGAAGAAGATTCGGGGAAAAGGCCGGGGATTCCGAATCTGCCTATCGTGGTGATGGCGCACCACAAAGCGGAATTGCAGGTTTTGCCCGCGGATGCAGCGCCTCCGACGCCACACCTCACCGTAGAAGCCGCTGACTGGCAGCGGTGGAACGATTACGGCATCGGTTTGCTGCTTCAAGGTGATTTACAGGGTGCCGGAGCTGCCTTCGAAAAAGTCGCCGAAGCCGCGCCGAATCGCGGCGACGGCTGGGTCAACATGGGTCGCGTGCAACTGCAGGAAGGGAACCTGCCGGAAGCGGAGAAAGTCCTGTTGCAGGCTCTTAAGGTGGCGCCGTCGCTCGCCAGCGCGCATTTCTTCTATGGGAGCGTGTTGCGCGACCAGGGGCATTACGATGAAGCGATTTCCCAGTTCAAAACGGCGCTCGAACAATATCCGACCGACCGCGTGGCTCGCAACGACGTGGGCCGCACGCTTTTCCTCGAGCGGCGCTATGCCGAGGCGATTCGCGAATTTCAATCCGTGCTCGCCATCGACCCGGAGGACGTCGAGGCAAATTACAACCTCATGCTTTGTTATACCGGCATGGGGCAGCCCGAGCGCGCTCACGATTACGAAGTGCGCTATTTGCGCTTCAAGGCGAACGAAGCGGAAGGGGCCCTGCTTGGGCCATATCTTCGCGCTCATCCGGACGAGAACAATGAACGCCAGCCGATTCACGAGCTGACGTCAGCGCCCCTCGCGCCGGCGAATGCGTCGTATTCTGCCGGCGAGCCGCGCTCTCGGACAACCAGGGCAAGGGGCCAACGCTGATGGCTCGCCGTTCGCTCAGAAACATTTGGCTGGCGGCCGGAATGTTTTTCTTGGCACTCTCGTTCTCCGAACTTGCCGCGCAAAAACTGCCCGCAACGCATATTACTTTTCAAGACGTGACGCGTGCGGCCGGAATTCATTTCGTCGACAACAACGGCGCGTTCGGCAAGAAGTGGCTTCCAGAGGCGCTGGGCCCAGGCGTCGCGTTTCTCGATTACAATAATGACGGCTGGCAGGACATTTTGCTGATCAATGGGAAGAATTGGCCCGGACATTCCGGCCCGCATTCCACGATGGCGCTCTACCGCAACAATCACAATGGAACTTTCACGGACGTTACGCGGCAAGCCGGTTTGGCAGTGGAAATGTACGGGATGGGCGTTGCCGTGGGAGATTATGACAACAACGGTTGCGATGATATTTTTGTCACCGCGCTGGGCCAAAGCCATCTTTTCCACAACAATTGCAATGGCGCATTCACCGACGTAACGAAAAAGGCCGGGCTGTGGGGGCCGAATGAATTCAGCACCAGCGCCGCGTGGGTCGATTTCGACCGCGACGGCCATCTCGATTTACTCGTCGCGAATTACGTGCAGTGGACGCCAAAAAACGATATTTATTGCACTCTCGACGGCACCACGAAATCGTATTGCACGCCGGAGGCGTATCACGGCACTTCGCTGCGCCTTTGGCACAACAACGGCGATGGAACATTTACCGACGTGACGCGTAAGGCCGGGTTGTACGATCCCACGTCAAAAAGTCTAGGCATTACAATTCTCGACGCGGACCAAAACGGCTGGCCGGATATTTTTGTCAGCAACGATACCGAGCCAAATAAGCTTTATATGAACAACGGCAACGGAACGTTCACGGAGAAAGCCGTCATGGCGGGCGTCGGCTTCAGCGAGGATGGCATTGCGCGCGCCGGCATGGGCACGGACGCGGCGGATTATGACCGTTCAGGCTATCCCAGCATCTTGATAACGAATTTCTCGAACCAGATGCTCGCGCTTTATCACAACGAGAGAAACGGCCTGTTTGTGGATCAAGCGCCGAATTCCGAAATTGGCCACGCGAGCCTGTTGACGCTTGGCTTTGGCTGCTTTTTCTTCGATTATGACAACGACGGCTGGCCGGATATTTATGTTGCCAATGGCCACATCGATTCAGACATCGAGAAAGTGCAGCGGCAGGTTCGCTATGCGGAGCGGCCACTACTGTTTCGCAATCTCGGCGGCGGCAAATTTGCGAATGTTACTTCTACTTTAGGCAGCGCGTTTGATTCTCCCCGGGTCGCCCGGGGCGCGGCCTATGGCGACGCGTTCAACGACGGCAAGCTCGACATTTTGATTTCGACGACCGATGGGCCAGCCTATCTTTTCCGCAATGAAGGCGGCACGAATCACAGCCTCCGCGTCAAATTGGTGGGAACGAAATCCAATCGTGACGGCATTGGCGCCGTCATCAAAGTGACTTCCGGCGGCTCAAGCGAGTCGGAAATGCTGAAAAGCGGTTCGAGCTATCTTTCCGCAAGTGAACTCGTGTTAACGTTTGGGCTCGCACTAAATGCGAAAGCCACTGGAATCGAGATTCATTGGCCGAGCCGGCACGTAGATTATTTGAAGAATATTTCCGCCGGCCAAACGATTACAGTGAAAGAAGGACAGGGAATCATTGCTGCGACGCCATACCAGAAAGACTGACGCACGCATGCGTCAAAAGCTCCTCCGCTTTGCGATTCCCACTGCAGTGTTTCTTTTTTCTGCCCTAATTGTGCTCTTCCCTCGCCGGGCTTCTCTCGCACATATTTTTCAGACGGTAAGTGCGATGACTGAAACAAGCGCCAAAACAAATACCGAAGCAATCCATCACAACAACCTCGGGGTGGCCTATATGGAGCGCCAGGAGCAAAAACATGCGCTCGCCGAATTCCAAAAAGCCTGTGCACTTGATCCGCACCTCGAAGCGGCGCGGCTCAATCAGGCCATCGCTCTTCTGAATCTCCAGCAATTCTCGCAGGCGCGCTCGATTCTCGAAGATGTCGCCAAACGCGAACCGAAAAACCCTCGCGTCTGGTACAACCTCGGCCTGCTCGAAAAATCAGACGGCCACGCGGATGCATCCGCCGCGGATTTCGCGCGCGTTGCCGCCATCGATTCCGACGACGCCGACACGCAATATTTCCTCGGCCAGGATTACATGGCCTTGCACGAATATCCGAAGGCCATTGCCGCATTCGAGCGCGCTCTGAAAGTAAATCCATTTCACGTCTCGGCTGAATTCGCACTCGCGCAAGCCTTTCAGCGTTCAGGCGAAACGCCTCGCGCGCGCACTCACTTGATTCGCTTCCAACATTTGGTGGCGGCGAAACTGGGCGCGCCGATGAGCCTCACGTACGGCGATCAGGGAAAATACTCTCTCGCGGAAATTATTTCCACGGGCGCGGAGGAAATTCCTCATGCGATTCCCGTTCACTTTGTGGACGTAACCGCGGAATCGGGCTTGCCCACGCACCCTGCGTCGCTTGATTCTTCGCTACGCCAGGACCGTGCCTCCGCGTCCTTCGGCTCCGGCGCATGCGTTCTCGATTTCGACGGCGACGGCCGTCCGGATATTTTCCTCGTGAACGCAGACGGCAGCGGCCACCCCGCGCTCTACCGCAATTTAGGCGATGGGAAATTCGAAGACATCACCGCGCAGTCTGGCATAAAACTTCCGGCCGCCGGAATGGCTTGCACGGCCGGGGATTACGATAATGATGGCCGAGCCGATCTTGCCGTCAGCTACAACGGCGGTGTCGCGCTCTTTCACAATGACGGAAACGGAAAGTTTCACGACGTCACAGCCGCTGTAGGAATTCACGTTACAGGCCAAGCGATGGGCCTCACGTTCGTGGACTACGACCACGATGGTGACTTGGACCTCTACGTCGCTCGCGATTTTGCAAGGAACGGATCCAATTCTTCCTCCGCTGCAAATTCTCTAAACGAACTGTGGCGCAACAATGGCAATGGCACATTTACGGAAGTCACGCAAAAAACTGGCTTGGGCGGCGACGGGGCAAGCTGGGGCGGCACGGCGAGCGACATCAATAACGATCGCGCCGTGGACCTCGTTGTCACGTCGTTTCACCATCCTCCCACCGTGTATTTGAATCCGCGCGAAGGAAACTTCCACGCCGAGCAGCCGTGGACGTCCGCGATGCAATCGCCCGCGGTTGGCGCACTCGCTTTCGATTTCAACAAAGATGGATGGATGGATTTGGCGTTCACTTATTCGGGCGCGCCGAGCCTTTCCTTGTGGCGCAACGTGAATGGCAAACAATTTGCGCCCGTCGCATTGCCGAAGTTGGATTGGAGTCGTGGCTGGGGCCTGGCAGCGCTTGATTACGACAATGACGGCTGGATCGATCTTGCCGCCGTTGGAGAAGCTGGCGCTGAGGGCCGCATTGTTTTGCTGCGAAACGAAGGCTCGGCCGGCTTTCGCAACGTCTCCGCCGCAGTTGCCCTCGACAAAATTCATCTGACACGACCACGCTCAATCGTCACGTCGGATTTTTTCGGTAATGGCGCTACGGGTTTGCTCATTACGCAGAACGGCGGCCCGCCCGTGCTGTTGCGCAACGAGGGAGGCAATCGCAATCACTGGCTGAAAGCACAGTTCACCGGACTGAACGACAACAAAAGCGCCATCGGCGCTAAGGTCGACATCTACGCCGGGACGCTTCACCAAAAATTCGAAATAGCGGCTGCCTCGGGATATTTGGGGCAAAGCGACATGAAGATTACGGCTGGGCTCGATGACACGTCGAAAGTTGATATCGTGCGCATGCTCTGGCCCACCGGCGTGTTGCAGGACGAAATTAATTTTCCGGCGGATTCGCGCCAGAAAATCACAGAGCTCGACCGCCGCGGCAGTTCGTGTCCTCTCTTGTTTGCGTGGAACGGCAAAACGTTTCAATTTGTCGCGGACATTATCGGCTCGGGAATCGTCGGCCATTGGGTCGGCCCCGGCGAGAGAAATATTCCGAACCCGGCGGAGTATCTTAAGGTCAACGGTTCTGATGTGGCACTGAGGAAGGGCAAGCTGCAATTTCGTCTAGTGGAGCCTGAAGAAGAGCTCGATTACCTCGATCAAGTTCGTTTGCTCGCGGTTGACCATCCGGCGGGCGTGGAAGTTTATCCCAACGGGCATTTTTCGATGTATCCGCCGTTTCCCGCTTTCAAAGTGGTTGCGACGCGCGACCCGTATCTTCCGCTCGGAGCGTGGGATGATCGTGGCCGCAACGCTCTACCGGCGTTGCTCAAGCGCGATCATCAATTTGTGACTGGGTTTGCGAGCACGCCTTTTGCGGGCTTCACAAAATTGCATTGGCTCGAATTGGATTTAGGAAACTGGAATCCACAACATCCTTTGCGCCTGATTCTCGACGGCTTCACGGATTATTTCTCGGCCAGCTCCCTGTATTCAGCATGGCAGGCCGGGCTGAAGCCAATTTCACCGTACATCGAAGCTCTCGGCGCGGACGGCCGTTGGCGGCGCGTTGTGAGCGATATGGGATTTTTCTCCGGCCTCGAACGTACCATGACCGCTGACCTCACCGGAAAGCTTCCGTCCGGGGCGCGAAAAATCCGCATCGTCACGAACTTGAAAATTTATTTTGATCGAATCCGCATCGACAATTCCGCGGCAGACACATCGTATCGCGTCACGCAAGCGCCCCTGGCGAACGCGAATCTGCGATTCCGGGGTTATCCGAATTACGTCGAGGGAAAAACGGCGGGGGATTTGACTTTCCTTTACGATCAGGTGAGCGCGACGGGACCCTACGCGCACCAGGTCGGAAATTATACGCGCTACGGAAACGTGCGCCTGCTTCTTGAGCGCGTCGATGAAAAATATGTCGTCTTCGGTTCCGGCGACGAAGTCGCTGTAAGCTTTGATCCTTCATCTCTGCCAAAGCTTTCTCGCGGCTGGGTCCGCGATTATTTCTTCTACGCAAACGGTTTCGACAAGGACATGGATTTCTACGCCGATCTCGGCGGCACCGTCACTCCCTTGCCCACGCACACCCTCCTCTCTTATCCCTACCCTCCCGGAATTGCCTATCCGACCGATGCGAGCCATATGGACTACATCCTGCGTTACAACACGCGCGCCGTTTCTGGTCAAGAGCCCGCGTCGTATCGCTTTCATTATCGTCAGAGGTAGGGCCCTGTTGGTGCAAAGCTCCGCAAACAACGGCCCAATAGATGAAGATGAAGCGCGCCCGCGTTCAGACGCTGAGTGCGGGGGCGGTTTCCAGAATCGCTGTGCGATTCGGCCCGTGAGTTGCTTCATGATTATTGTGCCGCGCTTCGATCCGTCGAATTACAGCGCAAAGACCGCGTTCGGGGACCTATTTCGACGGGCGATGTGACGCTCCGGTTTGTTTAGCTGCAAAAGATTGCAGAAATTGGGATGGCAGCGAATGCGCGCGTTGTTTGAGGATCAGTCGTCAACGAACTAGTGCACGAGTCACGGCACGTGGCACTGAGCAAGGCTTGAACGCCGCTGTGGGGATCGGTTATGGGGAACGTGCTGGAGAAATGGATGCGAGATTGGGGGAGCATGCAAAGGCTGCTGAAACTTAGCTGCGCCTTAGCGTGCGTGGCAGTGATGAGCTTTGCAATGCCCTTCTCTGCGGGAGCGCGCGCCGCAACGCGCACGCAGGAAACGAAAATTTCTTCAACTGCGCCTCTGCGTTTCGAAAAAAATCGTGGGCAGACGGACGAACGGGTGAAATATCTGGCTCGCGCGACGGGCTATAATATCTTTCTATCCGATGATGAAGCGGACATCGTGCTTCATCATGAGGCGAAGCCATCGGGAACGATTGCACGCGGCAAGATGATTGTAGTGCAGGCGTATGCAAACGTATTGCGGCTGCGCTTTGCGAATTCGAATCCGCCAACGAAGATTGTGCCGCTCGTTTATCGCAGGCGTAATTCCGCGGCCGCGGAATGCACAGCTGTCGCTTACCGCGGCATCTACGCTGGCACGGACATTATTTTTCGCGGAGACCAACGACGAATCGGGCTCGATTTGAGCCTTTCACCCGGAGCCGATCCGAACGGAATCGTACTCGCATTGGATGGCGCTGCAGGAATCATTCTAGACGCGGCGGGAAACGCAGTGGTGCGCATGGGAGAGGCTTCGCTCGTTTTACAACGGCCGACGATTTTCGAGATACGGAATGGCCGCCTCCTGCAGATTCCCGGAGGCTACAGGATCGAACCGAATAACCGGCTGCGCTTCGTGATTGGATTGTCGAACGCGAACGAGCAAGTTATCACTGACTGAAGGCCGCTCGTTACCCCGTCTAGCTGCGCCTCCCAACGACATTCTTCAGTCACTCCGTACGACCTTTTCTCCAGAATCGAGCGCTCTCTAGGAATTCTCCTGCGTTTGCAGTATCTTCAAAGTGTTGCAGCCGAACCCGGGAGGGACGAATGGCCGACGAGAAATCCCAGCATGCGCAGCAGCCGCAATCCTCGCAACCTGCGGCGGAGAGTGTGCACATGGTGAAGTGCGTAAAGTTCGGGCGCGAAATGCCCGGCCTCGACCGTCCACCGTGGAAAGGAGAGCTCGGCCAGCGCATCTACGAGAATGTTTCGAAAGAGGGATGGAAGATGTGGATCGAGCACTCGAAAATGATCATGAACGAGTACCGGCTGAACCCTCTCGACCCGCAGTCGCAGAAGATTATTGCTGAGCAGATGGAAAATTTCTTTTTTGGCGAAGGCGCGCAGTTGCCTCCCGGTTACATTGCCCAGAAATCGAAAAGCTGAGCAAAACGGTTCTGGTTTGAGCCTACGCGGAAATTCTTCCCGTGATGGGGTGTTCCACCGGCAAGCGGGGAGAAAATTCAAAAGACAATTTCGCATGGGCCGCACGCAGCGCGGCTTCCGCCTCGTTTGGCGTTTTCGCGCGCGCGAAGATGAAGCCGAGATAGCTGGAGCCCTCCGGCCAGGCCGCGACGTAATCCTTCAGCCGTGCTGTGATCAGGATTTCCGTGACACCGGGAACGCGCCCGGCGTCTTCCAGACCTTCGACGCGTTCAAAGGTCCCACTGCGCGGTACCGGAATCATCATGACGCCGGACGCTTCCGGCTCGCGCTCGACGTTCGCGCCGCCAAGCACGAGCGCGTGACGCAGCAAAAGTTCCTCGAGCGAAATGCGTTGTGGCCCGAAGCGAAGCGCACGCGAACACAGGCCGCCAATCGGGCGCGGCGCGATTTCAAGAACCCACGGACCTTGTTCATTGATTCTGAATTCCGCGTGGACAGGGCCGTGAGTCAACCCGATTGCGTGGATGGCACGTGCGGCGCAATCATTTATGACTGACTGCTGCATTTTTGCCAAACGCGATGGCGTTACGTAAATCGTCTCTTCGAAATACGGGCCTTCGAGGGCATCGGGCTTGTCGAATATCGCGAGAATTTCCAATTGACCATGGTCAAGCAAACCTTCCACCGCGACTTCCCTTCCCGGAATATATTCCTCGACCAGCACGCGATCGAGGCTCGGCTCGCGCGTCACCTGGATCGCCGGCGACTCGAGGAGCAAATGAATCCGCGACAATGCGGCACGAAATTGCATTTCGTTGTCCGCGCGGATCACGCCCTGGCTTGCCGCGAGAAAGAGCGGCTTTAAGACACACGGGAATTTTACTTGCTGCGTGACACTTTCCACGGGTTCATGGAATGTAAACGACCAGAACTTTGGAACGGGCAAGCCTGCGGCGCGAAGCGCTTCGCGTTGCGCCAGTTTGCTGCGGCAACGCTCGACAGCTTCCGGGTAATTGCCAGAAATGCCCAACGTGCGCGCGGCGTACGCGGCTGTGGGTGTGGGACGGTCTCCCAACGCGAGAATCGCGTCTGGTTGGTCGCTCGCAAATCGCGTGACGATCTCTTTGGCAGCGTCTTGTGGATTCTCGAAGTGCAGCGGCAACGCGCCATCGCCCCAGGGATCGTCAAGTTTGTGGCAGCGATCCGTGGCGAAATGAATTTCGATGCCGAGTGACTCCGCGGCTTCGGCGAAGCCGCGCGTCTGGTAGCCGAGCTTGCTTGCCAGAATCAGCAATTTTTTGCGTGCAACGTTCATCGTAGACTTTGGCATCCAGTGCTTTTCATCGGAAAATATTCTTCAAACGAAGCCGTCTGTCTGGCGAATCGATTTTCTTGCTTCCGCGATGGGGGCCAACTGGTCCCCGGTGGGCTCGGCTCAACAATACCAGGGCTCGGTCAGATACGGGATCGTGGCGCGCGAAATCATGGGACGCCGTTTGGGGAGTGCTGGCGCTCCGGCCGCGCGTCGTGCGGCGGTTTCGATGCGCTCGAAGATGCGCGAGCGGGATTGATTCAATTTCTCGCCCGCGTGAACAATTTGCTGCAACTCTTGAGACAGCGCATCAACGCGAGGATCGGAATGCTTCCACGGGTAGACCATCGCGGATTCATCGAACGGCTCGACCAGTGCGCGCACTTCGCTCAATTCAAGCAGGCGCGAACCGGCGGGAATCAACAGGCGAATCGCAAGCTGGATCGGCGCCACGTTTTCGACGAGATTGTTATCGCGCAAAACTTCTAAAAGCTCGAGGTAGCTTTCGAGACTCGTCCAGGGCGTAAAAGGCAAAAACGTGGGCTGCAAAGTCAGGTCAATTTCTTGGAAACGGTGGACGACGTCCAGAAAATCGGCGCGGGTATGATGCTTGTCCAGCTTGTCGAGAATTTCGTTGTCGACTGATTCCACGGCGCTGGTAACGAATAGGCATCCTGTTTGACGCAGCACCGGCAGGAATTCGGAATGCTTGAGCAGATGCTCGATTTTTATTGTCGCGTCGTAAGTGATTTGCTGAAATTCGTTGTGCAGCGCGCGGACGAGCGGAATCGCGTGCCCGATGCCGTTGAAAAAATCGGGGTCGCCGAAGGTGATGTGCTGCGCGCCGGCAGCGACCTGCTGGCGAATGTCCGTAAGCACCACGTCACGATCCACGACACGAAAAACGCCTTTGTACACGGGCACGATGGGACAGTGGCGGCAAAGATGCTTGCAGCCGCGGCTCGCCTCGGTGTAACCAACGGTTCGCTTTCCGCCGTCCGGCATCGCCAGCCGCGCGTATTGATCCAAGGTGAGCAGTCCCGTGCGATCCGGCACGGCAAATTTCTGCCGCGCGAGCGAAACAATCGGCTCAGACTGCGGGTCTGCCGCGCGCCCGTTGGAAATTCTCTCTGCGAGATCCGTCAATCCTTGCTCGAATTCGCCGCCCAGAATCGTGTTCACGCCAATCGCGCGCAGCCATGACTCGTTCATTGGCGCGTAAAGACCGTAGAAACAAATGTGCGCGCCGGGATTCAGTTCCCGAATTGTTTTCAGGAGTTCGACTGCGAGCCGCGTCGCCGTGTGCATCGGGACGTAGAAGGCGATGAGCGCTCCATCACGTATCGCTTCTTCGCGAAATGCCTCGCGTGACAAATCAAGGCACACAACTTCGGCGCCGCTCGCGCGCAGCCATGCCGCTGGCGAGGCCAGCCCGAAAGGTTGCCGACCGAGCTCATACGTCGAAATGAGCGCAATTTTTATGGCCGTCTGCAATTCTGAAATTATGGCACGCGTGACGAGGTGGCACAAATCCGAGCTTGTGCCGCGCAGAGCTAAAATCCAGAAAGTGCGGCCTCGCGTTGCGCTATCATTAGAGTGTTCCGGAAAGGAGTCGAGAAGGAATCATGGGATTCGTTTCAAAGAACTCGTTCAATACACGTTCCACGCTGAAGGCCGGAAGCGAATCGTTTGAGATTTACCGCCTGGAACCACTCGAGCGTTCCGGCGCTGGCAAGATTTCGCGCCTGCCATTCTCGATGAAAATCCTGTTGGAAAATTTGTTGCGGCAGGAAGATGGGCAATTCGTTCATGCGGACGATATTCGCGCCGTGGCGAACTGGCAGCCGACTGTCGAGCCATCGAAAGAAATTTCGTTTCTGCCCGCGCGCGTGCTGTTGCAGGACTTCACGGGTGTTCCGGCCATCGTGGACCTGGCCGCCATGCGCCAGGCAATGAGCAAACTCGGCGGCGACCCAAAGAAAATCAATCCGTTGTTTCCGGCGGAGCTCGTGATCGACCATTCGGTGCAAGTCGACCAATTCGGCACAGCGCAATCATTTGCTTTCAACGCCGAATTGGAATTCATGCGCAATATCGAACGCTACGCGCTGCTCCGCTGGGGGCAAAATAGCTTTCGCAATTTCAAAGTTGTGCCGCCGGATACAGGAATCTGCCACCAGGTAAATCTGGAATATTTGTCGCGTGTCGTTTTCCACAGGCAAGCGGATGGCAAACAGTGGGCGTATCCCGATTCGCTTGTGGGAACAGACTCGCACACAACCATGGTCAACGGCCTCGGTGTGTTCGGCTGGGGCGTCGGCGGAATCGAAGCGGAGGCCGCCATGCTCGGCCAGCCTCTCTCGATGCTGATTCCGCAGGTCGTCGGATTCAAACTGCACGGGCGCTTGCACGAAGGCGCGACGGCAACCGATCTGGTGCTGACCGTAACGGAAATGCTGCGCAAAAAAGGCGTCGTCGGAAAATTCGTGGAATTTTACGGCGCTGGACTTTCGAGTTTGACGCTTCCCGACCGCGCCACCATTGGCAACATGGCGCCGGAATATGGCGCAACGATGGGCTTTTTCCCTGTGGATGCGGAGGCGCTCGCGTACCTGCGCTTCACCGCGCGGGACGAGGCCCAGGTGAAACTCGTCGAAGCCTATACAAAAGAGCAGGGGCTTTTCCGCACCGACGCCACGCCCGACCCGGAATTTTCCGACAGGCTGGAACTGAATCTGGCAGACGTAGTGCCGACGATCGCGGGGCCGAAGCGTCCGCAGGACAAAGTGCCGCTGACGCAAGCAAAAACAGTCTTCGAAAAATCGTTGACCGGCCCCGCGAAGCGCACGAACGTGCAAAACAACGGCGACCGCTTCGAACTTCACGACGGCTCGGTCGTGATTGCCGCCATCACGAGCTGCACAAATACTTCGAACCCGTCGCTGATGCTCGGCGCCGGAATTCTCGCAAAGAAAGCTGTGGAGCGCGGATTGAAATCGAAGCCCTGGGTGAAGACGAGTTTCGCGCCCGGCTCGATGGTCGTTAGCGATTATCTGAAAAAGTCCGGGCTGATGCACTTTCTCGAAGAGTTACGCTTCCATCTGGTCGGCTACGGCTGCACGACATGCATTGGCAATAGCGGACCGCTGCCCGAAGCAATCGGCAAAGCCATCAAGGAAAGCGATCTGGTTGCCGTGTCGGTCCTCAGCGGGAATCGCAATTTCGAGGGCCGCATCAATCCATACTGCCGCGCGAATTATCTGGCATCGCCGCCGCTGGTTGTGGCGTACGCGCTTGCGGGACGCATGGATTTCGATATGGAGAAGGAAGCGTTGGGCACGGATAAATCCGGCAAGGCGGTTTATCTACGCGACATTTGGCCAACTCCGCAGGAAGTGGAGACGCTGATGCGCTCGTCGGTGTCGAGCGACATGTTCCGCAAGGAATACGCGGATGTTTATACAGGAGATGATCAATGGCGTTCGCTGCCCGTTCCCGCAGGCGACCTTTACGCATGGGACGCGAAATCGACTTACATCAAGTTGCCGCCATTTTTCGACGGAATGCCCGTGAAGCCCGAGCCGCTTGAGGATCTGCACGGCATGCGCGTGCTCGCGCTGCTCGGCGACAGCGTGACGACCGACCATATTTCTCCCGCCGGCTCGATTCCCGCGGACAGCCCGGCAGGAAAATATTTGATCGCCCATGGCGTGCAACCGAAGGATTTCAACTCCTACGGCGCGCGGCGCGGCAATCACGAAGTGATGATGCGCGGAACGTTCGCGAATATCCGTTTGCGCAATCAGCTCGCGCCCGGAACAGAAGGCGGCTGGACGCTGCATCAGCCCAGCGGCGAGAAGCTGACCATTTTCGACGCTGCAGAGAAATACCACGCCGAAAAAGTCCCGCTACTCGTGATCGCCGGAAAGGAATACGGCGCCGGCTCGTCGCGCGACTGGGCGGCGAAAGGCACGCTGCTGCTGGGAGCGCGTGCCGTGCTTGCCGAAAGCTTCGAGCGCATTCATCGCAGCAATTTGATTGGCATGGGGGTGCTGCCGCTTGAATTTCAAGAGGGAGAGACCGCGAAATCCGCGGGCTTGACGGGCCAGGAAATATTTGACGTCGAGGGACTCGCCGAGCAATTCAAGCCGAGGAAAATTCTTCGGGTGCGCGCTCGTGACACCGCCGGAAAAGAAAAAATGTTTTCGGCGATAGCGCGCATCGACACGCCGGTCGAGGTCACCTATTTTCAGCACGGCGGAATCTTGCAATACGTGCTGCGGCAAATGTCCTAAAGCCGCGCGCACCCGGAAGCGAATCGCAAATAGCGCAAAACTCTACTGGCTGACCACAATCGTCCCCGCATTTGTCGAACGGCCTCCACCGGGCGCCGGATTATAAGCCTGAACGAACACGCTGACGCTATTGGGCGGTGGTGGTGGCGGGTTACCGTTGCTACTCACGCCGCCGCAACCGCCGATCAGCAATAGCACAAGCATCGTGGCTACCGTGGTTCCAAGGATTAAGCGGCGCTTTCGCGGGATCGCCGCGAAAACCAAAATTCCAATCATCGCAGCACAAAACGCCGCCAAAAACCAAAATGCCTTCGGCCCTTTGAATTTAGGCACAGCCGGAGCCAAGGGAACCATCTTCGCCAGAGATGATGACAACAGACTCGCCGGCACCGTCACAGTGAATGATGTGCTGGTACCGCCCGCCAATTGCGGCAGCACGGTGCTCACGAATAAATTGGCGCCCTGGCCGGAACCGGGTGTCCACACGACTTCGGTGTTCGGATTGAAATTCGAGCCAGTGATGGTCAGCGTAACGTTGGCGCCAGTATTCGCGGTGGTCGGCGAAATGGATGTCAGCGCCGGCAAAGGAGCTTCGACGCTGAAGTTCAGTGAATTTTGCGCTCCGGATACTGACACGGGCACCGCGGCGGAGCCGGCAACCGCCGCTGACGGAACGGTGGCTGTGATTTGAGTTGATGTCGCAGAAAGCACCGTCAGCGCAGTGCTTCCGAAATTCACTACCGGGCTGGCTGGAAATCCAACACCATTCAGCGTCAGTGTAAAACCTACCGTGCCTGCCGTCGTGCTCACGGGGGAAATTCCCGTGAGCGCGGACGCGGGAAGCCCGTTTAACTGCAAATCCCAGTCACCGCGGCCGTGCGTGCCGACGCGTAGCAAGCGCGCCGCGTTATTCAACTTGAGCGAAGTGCACTCGACATGAGGCAGCCCCGTTTGCAATTCGGACCACGTTGTGCCGCCGTCGCTTGTGGCAAAAACGCCCACGTCGGTTGCGACATACAGCGTTTTGTTCATCAGATCATTCGGGTCCACGACGATATCGTTCACAGGTGTGTCCGGTAAATTGCCGGTGATATTGGTCCACGCGCCTCCGCCATTCGTGGTCATAAAAATGTGGCCCAACCCATCGCAGCCGGAACAGGCGGAGAATCCGGAGAAGCTTGC
>JBOGNJ010000064.1:0-13204 GCA_050746905.1 Candidatus Acidiferrales bacterium | reverse complement strand
GGGCGCAACGTGGTGCTGATGGGGTGGGTGCACCGGCGGCGCGATTTGGGCCAGCTTATCTTTCTCGATTTGCGCGACCGCGCGGGGATTTGCCAGGTGGTCTGCAATCGCGACCAGTACTCGGAGGCGCACGCGAAGGCGGACGAAGTGCGTCCGGAATACGTCGTGGCGGTGGAAGGGCGCGTGTTCCGGCGGCAGCGGCCGAATCCGGAGCTGGCGACGGGCGACGTGGAAGTGATGGCGACGCGCGTCTACATTTTGAATAACGCCAAGACGCCGCCCTTTCAAATCGAGGACGACACAAACGCCAACGAGGAAACGCGGCTGCGTTACCGGTATCTGGATTTGCGGCGGCGCAAACCGCACAAGAACATTGCGCTGCGGCATCGCGTGGTTTTTGAGATCCGCAAGGCGCTCGACGATTTGGGCTTCTACGAAATCGAGACGCCGATGCTGACGCGCTCGACTCCCGAGGGCGCGCGCGATTATCTGGTGCCGAGCCGCGTTCACCACGGGCAGTTCTACGCGTTGCCGCAATCTCCGCAAATCTTCAAGCAGATTTTGATGATCAGCGGCATGGACCGTTATTTCCAGATTGTGCGGTGCTTCCGCGATGAGGATTTGCGCGCGGACCGTCAGCCGGAATTCACGCAGCTCGATTTGGAGATGGCGTTTCCGCGCCAGCAGGATATTTTCGAGGTGATTGAGCGCGTGATGGAGCGCGCCATCGGCGTGATTGGCGCGAACGTGCGCCGCCCGTTCCGCCACATGCAATATAAGGACGCGCTGCGGCGCTACGGCTCGGACAAGCCGGATTTGAGATTTGGGATGGAATTGCAGGACGTGACGAAATTCTTCGAGGCGGGACGCGAGACATTTGGCTTCGAGGGAAACATTTATGCGCTGGTCGCGCCGGGGGCGGCCGCGTGGTCGCGCAAACAGCTCGATGACTTGACCGAGCAGGCGAAAAGCGCGGGCGCGAAGGCGGTGTACACGATCAAGGTGACGCCGGAGGGAGTCACGTCGTCGCTCGATAAGACGCTGGGAGCGGAAGCGGTGACAAATTTGGCGAAGAGCCTGGGCGCGCGGCGCGGAGATTTGATTGTCGCGCTGGCGGCGAAAGAGGCGCTTCCGCACGGCGACGCGGCGGCGATGGTCGCGGGGCAGGTGCGTCTGCGGCTCGGCGAGCAACTGGGACTGGTCGGCAAAGATCGCTGGGAATTTTTGTGGGTGACTGGCTTTCCGCTATTTGAGTGGAGCGAGACGGACAAGCGTTGGGTGAGCGCGCAGCATCCGTTCACCGGAATCATCGAGGAGGATTTGGAGAAACTCGAAAGCGCGCCGGGCGAAGTGCGCTCGAAGGGCTACGATTTGGTGTTGAACGGCGTCGAGCTTGGCTCGGGAAGCATCCGGATTCACAGGCAGGATGTGCAGGCGCGCGTGTTCAAGGCGCTGGGTCTTTCGGAGGAGCAGGCGCGGCAACGTTTTGGATTTTTCCTTGACGCACTCACTTATGGCACGCCGCCGCATGGCGGAATCGCGTTGGGAGTTGACCGCATGGTGGCGCTCTTCGCCGGCGAAAAATCAATTCGCGAAGTGATCGCGTTTCCGAAAACGACCGCCGCGCAGGATTTGATGGCCGAGTCACCCAGCGACGTTGGCCCCAAGCAGTTGGATGAATTGGGAATCCAGGTTAAGCCCAAAGAAAAACCAACGGCGGGCGGCGCGTAGATATGGATCCAATTGTTGGGAGTATTGTTCGCTCTCGCCGCCTGATTTTATTGTGTGGGGCAGTCGTCGGCGCACTGTATGTATCGTTCAAGAAGTATTCGAACGACCGCGTCATTCTTTGTGAAGCGATTGGCGTGAGCATCTTCATGGTCGGAATATCTGCCTGGGCCATTTCCGGATTTTCGGATTCGTCCCTTTGGATATTTGTGGTCTCTGGTATTGCGGCGGTCTTTCTCGGACTGCTCGCCGTTTACTTCGGTGTGGTGCAGTGGCTGCGTCGCAAAAAGCAGAGGTCTTAGCAAACGCCGATGTCGCGGATACGGATATTGCCGGAGAATGTGGCGAATAAAATCGCGGCGGGGGAAGTTGTCGAGCGCCCCGCATCGGTGGTCAAGGAGCTGGTGGAGAATTCGCTGGACGCGGGCGCGAAGTCTGTGCGCGTGGAAGTGGAGTCGGGCGGCAAGCGCCTGATTCGCGTGACGGACGACGGCAGCGGAATGCCGCATGACGACGCGCTGCTGGCGTTCGAGCGCCACGCCACTTCAAAGCTGCGCACGGCCGACGATTTGCTTTCGATTGTCACGCTGGGATTTCGCGGCGAGGCGCTGCCGTCGATTGCCGCTGTGTCGAGATTGACGCTCGAAACGCGCGCCGCGGAAGAAGAGCAGGGCACGCGCATCGAATTTGCCGGCGGGAAGTTAATCGGTGTGAAGCCGGCGGGCGTCCCGTCCGGGACGGCGATCAGCATCGCGGACCTTTTTTACTGTGTGCCCGCGCGGCGAAAATTCCTCAAATCCGAAACCACTGAGTTGGGCCACATTGCGTCACTGGTGACGCATTACGCGCTGGCGCATCCCGACAAGCATGTTTTTCTGAAGACTCCGACGCAGGAAATTCTGAACGCGACGCCCGTCGAAACGATGGCGGAGAGGCTGTATCAAGTTTTCGGGCGGCAGGCCGCGGCGGAAATGGTGGAGATGCAGTCGGCGGAAGCGCCGATTCGCGCGGCCATCACCGAGCCGGAAATGGAGGCGGGCGACGAAATGTCGCGGATTCGCGTCTCGGGATTCGTTTCGCGTCCCGAAGTGCAGCGCACGAACCGCAACGGAATTTATATTTTCGTGAACCGGCGGTTGATTCGCGATCGACTGGTGCTGCACGCGATTGGCGAAGCGTATCGCAACATCATGCCGGCGGGCGCGTTCGCGGCGGTGCTGCTTTTCATTGATTTGCCGTCCCAGGAAGTTGACGTCAACGTGCATCCGGCGAAAGTCGAGGTGCGCTTCCGGCATTCGCAGGTGGTGCACGATTTTGTGCGCGACGCGATTCGCATGGCGCTGGCCAACGCGCGGCCGGTGCCGAGTTTTCCCGCGGGCACGGCTTCTGCGGCTGCGGCTGGAGCGGGCGCGCCTCTTGCAGGAGGCGGGGCGAGTTTTTCTCCGAGCGTTGCGGAAAATAATGCGGCGGGCGCGGGAAGCTTGCCCGGGCCGCTGCGCGCCATTATTCCAAACGAAGTCATGTCGGGAGCAGCCTCAGTCGACACACTCCCGGGCGATTTCGAATTGACGGGCGCGCCGGAGCGTCCGATTCCGCAGCGCCTGAACTTTGAAACCATGGAGGAACTTGCTTTGCCTCGCGGCATGGCGACTTCCGCGGACGCTTGCCGCGAGCCAGCGGTCACCGAAATGGAATCGGCGGGCGCGCTGCCTGGTCCGGCGCATATCGGTGACTTGAAGCCGTTGGGGCAAATCAGCGCGAGCTACATTGTCGCCGTGAACGGCCAGGGCCTGTGGATCGTCGATCAGCACGTGGCGCACGAGCGCGTCCTGTTCGAGAAACATCTGGCAGCGCGGCGCGCGGGAGAACTCGGCGGGCAGCGTTTGTTGATGCCGATTGTGGTCGAATTGGCGCCGCATCAAATCGTGATTTTCGAGCAGATCGCGGAAGAGTTGCGCGCGAACGGATTCGAAGCGGAGTTGATGGGGCCGCGGAGCGTCGCGATTGCGGCGGCTCCGGCGGGAATCGCAAGCGGACATGCGGAAAAGCTGCTCGCGGAAATTCTCGATGGCGTGGCGCGCGAGTCGCAGGCGATTTCGCTCGAATCGTTGCAATCGCGCATCGCGGCTTCGACGGCCTGCCAGGCCGCCATCAAAGTGAATATGCCTCTCGATCAAACGAAAATGGAGTGGCTGCTCGCGGAGTTGGCGAAGACGGAGTATCCCATGAGCTGTCCTCACGGTCGGCCCGTGGTCCTGCGCTATTCCGTGCGCGAAATCGAGCGCGCCTTCAAGAGGATTTGAGAGGATGGTTCGCGTCAAACAAGTTGAATTTGCTGTCGGGCTAATTTGTGTTGCTTGTGTTCTCTGCAATTCCGTCTTGTTCCATTCGGTTCTCTTCCGTGTAAATCGGAGACTGCCCCCCGATAAAAAGATAAAGCATGGGTTCCTCGTCGGACCCTTGCGAGGCCGCGTTGCGGGAGAGTACCGAGACTTTTTTCCGAATGGGCACGCGCTTGTCTTTGGAAGGATGATCAGGTTTGGCATCTGGGTGTCTTTCTTTGCGTTGATTCTGATTTGGGCGTGGGAATTGTGGGCAGGTCACTGATCGAATGCGGAAACTGGTGATCGCGATTGACGGCCCGGTGAGGCAATGAAGTTTCGAAACGGTATCGATTTTTGGACGATTGCGTTTGGCCTTGCATCATCGCGGCGGTTGTCTACGCTTTCATTCTATTGACTGTAGCGCGGGCGGCGAATCCGCGATTGCGAAATCTACTCGAATTTCACTTCCCACCCGTGTGGTGGGAACACAAGAGGCGTTTTCCCGATAGCAGATTGCGAAAAATCTTAGTAATTCTGATCGTTTTGGTAGCAATTTGCTTTTTGCTTAGCATTTCTTCTTCATGAAGAAGCCAGTCATTGCGATAGACGGCCCGGTCGGCTCGGGGAAGAGCACGGCGGCGCGCGGCGTTGCCGAACTTCTCGGCTACACGTACATCGACACGGGCGCGATGTACCGCGCGGTGGCGCTGAAGGCGCTGCGGCGGAAAATTCCCATCGACGCGACCGGCGAGCTTGTCAAACTCGCGGGCAACACGCGCATCGATTTGCGCGCGCAGGATGGGACGCAGCGCGTTTTGCTTGATGGCGAGGACGTCACCAGCGAGATTCGCACGCCCGAAGTGTCGCAGCAGGCGTCGAAAGTGGCGGTGATTCTGGGAGTGCGGCATGTGCTGGTTGCCGAGCAGCGTCGCGCGGGCGCGCAGGGCGGCGTGGTGATGGAAGGGCGCGACATCGGCAGCGTTGTTTTTCCCGATGCGGAGCTGAAGATTTTTTTGACTGCCTCGGATGAAACACGTGCGCAACGGCGCTGGCTTGAGCATCAACAGAAAGGCGACGCGATTGACTTGGCGCGCACGCTCGAGGAGATTCGCGAACGCGATAGGCGCGACGCCGGACGCGAACATTCACCGCTGGTGCGCGCCGAGGGCGCGGTGCTTATCGACAGCACAGCCATGGAAGCCGAGGAAGTGGCGCGATTGATCGCCATGCTGGTGCGGCAGCGCACGCAGGGACAGATGGCGGGGCCCACCTAGCGAACCCAGTCAGAAGCAGATTCCTCGTCGCGTGGTCTTGCCTACGGCAGGCAAGCTCCTCGGAATGACAACTCTTCCGCTTTGAGCGGCGCTTGCCCATCGCCCACGGTGGGCTGCGCTGGAAGACCCCGATCCGTGCGAAGAAAAGAGGAGAGAAAGCGACGGGTTGACGCGAAATACGTCTTGTGCTATTACGTACGATATAGTGTGAGATGTAGCACACAGATTATGTCGGACGGCACCCTACGGGGCCAAGGAGAATACAATGTGTGTCGCGTATGCTTATAGTGGCAGTTGCGGTTCGGGAGGGGAGGGTCGTTGGATGAGGCGCGGATGGGGAGCGTGGCCGGGGTTTTCGGGACATGTGGGAGAGCGCGGCTGGGGGCGCGGCTGGTCCGGCCGTTTCTTTGAGGCGGGTGAGGTGCGACTGGCGATTCTTTCGTTGCTGGCGGAAGCGCCGAAGCACGGCTATCAGTTGATGAAGGATCTGGAGGAGCGTTCGGGCGGGCTGTATCGCGCGAGCGCCGGCGCGATCTACCCGACGCTGCAGCAACTCGAAGATGAAGGCTGCGTGAAGGCCGCCGAAGAGGATGGCAAGCGCGTTTATCGCATCACGGAAGCGGGCAAGAAGGAGCTCGAAGCCAATAAGGAGACTGTGGAGCGCATTTGGGAGCGCGCCAAAGGCTTTCGCGAATGGGCTCCGTGGATGGGCCCGGAAGCCGCGGCCGTGGCCAAGAATGCGGCGCTGGTCATGAAGTCGGCTTTGCGTGCGGCGACACGCGGTGGCGGCGAACCCGACAGAATCAAGAGGATTCGCGAGATTCTCGAGAAGGCGCAAGAAGAACTCGACAAGCTGCAGAAGTAGGTCAGTTGGGACTGGACATGGAGGAGAGGAACTCGGCGTTGTTTTTCGCCTTGGAGAGCCGTCCGAGCAGAAGTTCCATGGCTTCGACGGTCGAGAGCGGGCTGAGGACTTTGCGCAGCACCCAGATGCGATTGAGTTCGTCGGCGGGCAAAAGCAGTTCGTCCTTGCGCGTGCCGGAGCGGTTGATATCGATGGTGGGGAAAACGCGCTTATCGACGAGGCGGCGGTCGAGATTGATTTCCATGTTGCCTGTGCCCTTGAACTCCTCGAAGATCACATCGTCCATGCGGCTGCCCGTGTCGATCAGGGCCGTGGCCATGATGGTGAGCGAGCCGCCCTCTTCGATATTTCGCGCGGCGGCGAAAAAGCGGCGCGGGCGCTGAAGGGCGTTGGCGTCGATGCCGCCGGAGAGAACTTTGCCGGATGGCGGCGTGACGGCGTTGTAAGCGCGGCCCAGACGCGTGAGCGAATCGAGCAGCACGACCACGTCGCGCTTGTGCTCGACGAGGCGCTTGGCCTTTTCGAGAACCATTTCGGCGACTTGAATGTGGCGCTGCGGCGGCTCGTCGAAAGTGGAGCTGATGACTTCGCCCTTCACGGTGCGCTGCATGTCGGTGACTTCTTCCGGGCGTTCGTCGATGAGCAGAACGATAAGAGCAATCTCCGGATGATTCGTGGTGATGGAGTTCGCGAGGGACTGGAGCATCATCGTTTTGCCGGTGCGCGGAGGCGCGACGATCAAGCCGCGCTGGCCCTTGCCGATGGGGCAGAGCATGTCGAGAACGCGTCCCGTGAGATTTTCTTTAGTGGTTTCGAGGCGAATGCGCTCCTGCGGATAGAGCGGCGTCAAATTGTCGAAGAAGATTTTGTTGCGCGCGACTTCGGGATCCTCGAAATTGACTGCCTCGACTTTGATCAGGGCGAAATAGCGCTCGCCGTCCTTGGGAGGGCGGACCTGACCCGAGACCGTGTCGCCGGTGCGCAGGTCGAATTTGCGGATTTGCGACGGCGAGACGTAGATGTCGTCAGGGCCGGGAAGATAATTATATTCGGGCGCGCGGAGAAAGCCGAAGCCGTCGGGGAGGCATTCGAGAACGCCCTCGGAGAAAATGAGGCCGTTCTTTTCGGTTTGCGCGCGGAGGATCTGGAAGATCAACTCCTGCTTGCGCATGCCGCTGGCGCCGGGGATGTTGAGTTCCTTGGCGATCTTCGCCAGGTCGGTGATGTTGCGGTCCTTCAATTCTGCAAGACTGATGCTCATCTGATATTTCCTTAATTGATTTATTCGATTTTTGGTTCTACGTCTAAATTGTTGACCTGAGGTTTCTCAAGCGCGGGAGCACTCGGAATGTTCCTCGGGAGGTGAACTTTGGACTGGCGTAACGGTTCGCCAAAAACAAATCGCATTTCTTGTCATTCCGGGGTTACGCCAATTGCCCAAGGGAGGAACCTATACATCTATAGGATTTCAATTCGAAAAGCAGATTCCTCTCCGAAGAAATATCCGGAGCGCAAAAGGCGCGCGTCGCGTCGGTCCTCGGAATAACAACTCAAATCCTTTCTCTTGTAGTAAATTGCAACAGCATTGATCTTCGTGGAAAGACCGAAGGCCTAGTTGGTGAATTCGTTGTCCTGCGGCGCGCCTGCGTCAAATTCGGGCGCGACTTCGGGAACCGGCGCAGGGCTGGCCGTCAAGGGCCGCTCGAGCGCCAAGTACAACACTTCGTCCATGGTATCGACAAATTTTACGGACATCTGGGCCTGAACTTCGGGCGGAACGTCGGCTAGGTCCTTTTCATTGTCGCGCGGAAGAATCACGGTGCGCAAGCCGAGGCGATGAGCGGCGAGCAATTTTTCCTTTACACCGCCGATGGGCAGCACTTTGCCGCGCAAGGTGATTTCACCGGTCATGGCCAAATCGCAGCGAACGGGAATGCGCGTGAGCGCGCTGGCGATGGAGGTGCAGAGCGTGATGCCGGCGGAGGGGCCATCTTTCGGAATGGCGCCTTCGGGCACGTGAACGTGAATGTCGAGATGGCGATAAAAGTCTCTCTGCAGACCGAAGAGGTGGCTGCGCGAGCGGACATAGCTCATGGCAGCTTGCGCGGACTCCTGCATAACCTCGCCGAGTTTTCCAGTCAGCGTGAGGCGGCCTTTGCCCTGCATCAACGTCGCTTCGGTGCTGAGCACTTCGCCGCCGACTTCGGTCCAGGCGAGGCCGACCGCGAGGCCGACTTCGTTCTTCTTCTCGGCGAGCATGTCGCGATACTTGATGATGCCGAGATAGGAATTTACGTTGGCCGGCGTCACAGCGACGGTGGCGGATTTGCCTTCGGCCACGAGCTTGCGGGCGACTTTGCGTGAAATATTCGCGATTTCGCGTTCGAGATTGCGGACGCCAGCCTCATGCGTGTAGTGACGAATCAAATGCAGGAGGCCTTCGTCTGTGAAGCTGAGATTTTCCTCGGCAATTCCTGTGGCTTCGCGCTGTTTGCGGACCAGGAAGCGCTTGGCGATTTGCATTTTCTCCTGCTCGGTATAGCCGGGAAGGCGGAGGACTTCCATGCGGTCCTGAAGCGGCTGCGGAATCGTGTGCAGCACGTTCGCGGTGCAAACGAACATCACTTTCGAGAGATCGTATTCCACGTCGAGATAATGGTCCGTGAAGGCGTGGTTGAGCTCCGGATCGAGGACTTCCATGAGCGCGGCCGAAGGATCGCCGCGAAAGTCCATGGACATTTTGTCAACTTCGTCGAGGACGAAGACGGGATTCACGGTGCCGGCCTTGCGCATCATCTGGATGATCTGACCGGGGAGCGCGCCGATATATGTGCGGCGATGGCCGCGAATTTCGGCCTCATCGCGCACGCCGCCGAGCGAGACGCGGACGAATTTGCGTCCCGTGGCCTTGCCGATGGACATGGCGAGAGAAGTCTTGCCCACGCCCGGAGGGCCGACGAAGCAGAGAATCGAGCCCTTCGGGTTCTTGACGAGCTGGCGCACGGCGAGGAATTCGAGGATACGTTCCTTGATTTTCTCGAGGCCGTAATGATCTTCGTTTAGGATTTCCTCGGCGCGCTTGATGTCGCGAATTTCCTTCGAGCGTTTCTTCCACGGTACGGCGAGCATCCAGTCGAGATAATTGCGGGAGACGGTGGATTCGGCCGACATGGGCGGCATCATTTCGAGCCGTTTCATCTCCTGCATGGCCTTTTCCTGAACTTCCTTGGGCATGCCGGAGGTTTCGATTTTCTTTTTCAGCTGATCGAGCTCGCCCGCTTCGCCGCGGCCGAGTTCTTTCTGAATGGCTTTCAATTTTTCGTTGAGGTAATACTCTTTCTGGGCGCGCTCCATCTGGCGCTTGACGCGCGTGTTGATGCTGCGGTCGACATTGAGCTTTTCGGTTTCGGCGTCGAGAATCTCACCGATGCGATTGAGGCGCTCGAGCGGATCGAAGATTTCGAGGAGCTCCTGCTTTTCCTCGACGGGAATCTGGAGATTCGCGGCGATGACGTCGGAAAGTTTCGCGGGGTCGTCGACGCGGACGGCGGCGATCATGGTGTCGTAATTCAGGGATTGCGAAAGCTTGACGTATTGCTCGAAAAGACCGGTGACGCGGCTGGCGGCCTGTTCGAGCTGAGGATTCGGTTCCGACTTGAGCGGAATGACGCGAATGGTGGCGCGAAAGAAACCTTCGTCATTGGTGATCTGAACAATTTTGGCGCGGTCGGCGCCTTCGACGAGAACTTTAATATTGCCGTCGGGTAGCTTGACGCTCTGAACGATGTTGGCGAGGGTTCCGACCTGATAAATTTCCTCGGGACGCGGGTCGTCGACGGAAGCGTCGTGCTGCGTGGCGAGGAAAATCTTCTTTTCGCCCGCGAGGGCTTCTTCCAGGGCGCGGACGGAGGCTTCGCGGCCGACGATGAAGGGCGTCATCATCTGCGGAAAGATGACCATTTCGCGGACCGGCATCATGGGCACGCGCTTCGTTTCCAATTTTTCCCGGTTAAACATGAAATCCTTCGGTTCTCCCTTAAGCGGTTAACCTGCTTTTTCGAGCAGAGTCCAATTAATTTCCCGGCCCTTGACCATTTCAGCGGTGACGATGAAGTCGCGCATTTTGCGCTGAGAAGGGAGGTGGTACATCAGGTCAAGCATCAGGTCTTCCAAAATCATGCGCAAGCCGCGCGCGCCAACTTTGCGCTGCAGGGCGAGCTCGGCGACCGTTTCGAGAGCGTCGTCGGTGAATTTGAGCCGGACATTCTCAAATTCAAAAAGCTTTTGGTATTGACGTATGAGCGCGTTCTTCGGTTCCTGAAGAATACGAATGAGCGCGGATTTGTCGAGGTCGCCCAAAACGCCGAGAACAGGGAGGCGTCCGACAAATTCAGGAATCAAGCCGTAACGAATCAGGTCGGTCGGCTGCGCCTGCTCGAGGACTTCGATATTGCGGCGCGAGGGCGTGGAAGGCGCAATGTCCGCATGGAAGCCCAGAGATTTTTGACCGATCCGGCGTTCGATAATTTTTTCCATGCCAACGAAGGCGCCGCCGCAAATGAAAAGAATATTCGTGGTGTCTACCGGTGTGAACTCCTGATGCGGATGCTTGCGGCCGCCCTGCGGCGGAACGTTCGCCGTGGTGCCTTCGAGAATCTTCAGGAGCGCTTGCTGTACGCCTTCGCCGGAAACGTCGCGGGTGATGGACGGGTTCTCGTCCTTTTTCGAAATTTTGTCGATCTCGTCGATATAGATGATGCCTTGCTGCGCCTTTTGGACGTCGCCGTCGGCGGCTTGCAGGAGCTTGAGGATGATATTTTCGACGTCCTCACCGACGTAGCCCGCTTCGGTGAGCGTGGTGGCGTCGACAATGGCGAAGGGAACTTCGAGCATGCGTGAAAGGGTTTGCGCGAGCAGCGTCTTGCCGGTGCCCGTTGGTCCGATCAGTAAAATATTGGATTTGGTGAGCTCGACATCACTGGGCGTGCGATTCAAAAAGATGCGCTTGTAATGATTGTAGACGGCAACCGCGAGTTTCTTTTTCGTTTTGTCCTGGCCGATCACGTAGCCGTCGAGAAAGGCCTTTATTTCGGGAGGTCGCGGCAAACGGCGATTCGCGGGAGTGGCTTGCTCGCGCTTTTCTTCATCGAGGATCTGCTGGCAGACGCTGACGCACTCGTTGCAAATATAAGAGCGCGGGTATTCCGAAGGCGAACTGATGAGCTTCTCAACCTGCTCCTGAGTTTTGTGACAGAAGGAGCAGTGAAGAGCTTCGTCTGCGTTAAATCGCTTCACCGGAATGTTGGCCTCCAGTCCGATTCGTACGTGCGGTGCAAATCCTAACCGCTATTGTACGGCACGGGTTGAGCGCTGAGCGCCTGCTCATCGGTTTAGCTACTAACCTTTTGGAACTAACCCGTTGAAACGGGCTAGCGGTGCTTGGAGATGATTTCGTCAACGACCCCGTAATCCTTGGCCTGTTCCGCCGACATGATGAAATCGCGCTCGACATCCTTTTCGATCTTTTCCACGGACTGACCCGTGTGGCTGGCAATGAGCTTGTTCAGGCCGGCGCGCGTGCGCAGGATTTCCTTGGCGTGAATGTCAATGTCAGTAGCCTGTCCGGAGAGGCCGCTGAGCCAGGGCTGGTGAATGAGAATGCGCGAGTTCGGGAGCGAGTAGCGTTTCTTGGGAGTGCCCGCCATCAGGAGAACGGCGGCGATGGAGGCCGCCTGGCCGACGCAATAGGTGACGACGTCCGGCCGAACGAACTGCATAGTGTCGTAGATCGCCATGCCCGCGGTAATCACGCCGCCAGGCGAGTTGATGTAAATCGAAATATCCTTTTCCGGGTCCTCGGCAGCCAGGAACAGGAGTTGCGCGGTGACGAGGTTCGCAACATGGTCGTCAATCGGCGTGCCGATGAAGACGATATGGTCCTTGAGCAGGCGCGAATAAATATCGTAGGCGCGTTCGCCGCGGTTGGTTTGTTCGACCACCATGGGGACGAGCGTTGTGGCGTGCGGGGCCAGAATATCTCTCATGGGAGGTTCACCGGCGCGCAGCAGAATACGAAGCAGGCGTTATTTTTCACGTTTAGCGATGGTTTGAATTCGAGCCGTGCGGTGAAGCGAGTCAATTGCTTTATCACTGCGCAACTTCGATTTCATCCTATCGAGGGCCCCTTCCTTTGTCAAGCGCGCGCGAATCGCTGCTGCGGATTCGCCACTACGGTCCGCGAGCCTGGCAATCTCTTTATCGAGCTCTTCATCGGAGACTTCAATGTTTTCGGCGGTGGCGATGCGGTCAATCAGAATCTCCGCCTTGACGTCGCGCTCGGCGCGTTCGCGTTGGCGCTGGCGCATGGCCACCCAATCCACGTTGACGGCGCGGGGATCGACTCCCTGAGCGGCGAGGGTGCGGACCATGCGTTCGAGACGCGTATCCATTTGATGCTCGATGAGCGCCTCCGGAACCGGAAAATCGTGGCGCTTGACGAGTTCGTCGAGAATTTTCTCGCGCGCCTGAGATTGCTGATGCTCCTCGCGCGCGGCGGCGAGACGTTCGCGGATTTTGCCGCGAAGCTCTTCGAGAGTGGTGGCGCCGCCCGCGCCTTCGCCGATTTCTTTCACAAAGTCGTCATTTAGCTCAGGGAGTTGTTTTTCTTTTATGGCGCGAACTTCGACAGCGTAGTTGTAAGTTTTGCCTTTGAGCTTCTCATCCGGATAATCGTCGGGATACTTCGTTTCAAAGCGGCGCGTTTCGCCCGGAGAAGCGCCGCGCAGATTTTCGTTGAAGGCTTCGAGAGTTTCCTCGGCGCCGATGTGGCACTGGACATTGTCCGCGCGAATGGGATCGCCGCCGCCCGCGGGTGTGCCCATGATTTTCACTTGCACGAAGTCGCCATCTTTGGCGGTGCGGCCTTCGACGGGAGTATAAGTGGCGGCACGTTCGCGCATCTCTTCGAGCGTCTTGTCGACTTCGGCATCGCCTGCTTCGAGGTCTTCGACTTC
>JBOGNJ010000063.1:0-2679 GCA_050746905.1 Candidatus Acidiferrales bacterium | reverse complement strand
TCCTCGAAACGCTCTGGCAGGATTTGCGCTACGGCGCGCGGATGCTGCGCAAAAATCCCGGATTTACGATTGTCGCCGTACTGACGCTCGCCCTCGGCATCGGCGCGAACACCGCCATCTTCAGCGTCGTCGACTGGCTCACGCTGCGGGTGCCAGCCGTTGCGAAGCCCGAGCAAGTGGCCACGCTTGCGTCAGCGGACATCGGCGGCGGTTACTCGAACGGATTTTCGTATCCCGATTATGTGGACATCCGCAATCAGTCCACCGCCGTATTTTCGGAAGTAGCGGGGGCCGTCGATTTTCAGCAAGACGGATTGAGCGCACGTGGCGACAATGAGTCGATCTGGACAGATTACGTCACAAGTGACTTCTTCAAAACCATGGGCGTGAAACCGGCGCTGGGAACTTTGATCGAGCCCACAACCGGAAACGCCTCGGACGACGAGCCCGTTCTAGTGCTTGGCTATTCCTACTGGAAAGCCCAGTTCGGAAGCGATCCCGGCGTAATTGGCGAAAGCGTTTTGATCAATGGACATCCGGTCACCATCATCGGCGTCGCGCCAAAAGGATTTCACGGCATCACTTCAGCCCTCCCTATGCAGGGGTATTTGCCCCTGGGCATGGGGCCGGTTACTGGCGATTTCGGCAAGGATTTTCGCACCGATCGAAAGTCGATAGGCTTGACGATCGTCACGCGATCAAAGCGGGGGATAACGCTCGCTGCGGCGCAACCGGCGCTAGAGGTGATTGCTCACCGCCTCTCAGCCCAATACCCGAGCGCCGACAAGTGGAGAAACCTGGTTGCGTACGCACTGACTCCGGGGAGTCCGCTCAATGGTCCGAGCGACTTGAATGCGATCGCTCTTATGAGCGCGCTTTTTCTTATACTTGCGGGGCTGGTGCTGATCCTTGCCTGTTTGAATGTTGCGAATTTATTGCTGGCGCGGGCCTCGGCGCGGCAGAACGAAATGGCCGTGCGCGCCGCCGTGGGTGGCAGCCGCGGCCGACTGATACGCCAATTGCTGACGGAAAGCCTTCTGCTCGCATTGCTCGGCTGTGCTGCCGGAATTGTCCTGGGCTTGTTGGCCAGCAGTTGGCTCGGTTCGATCAACCTGACTATATCCGTCCCCTTCGTGCTGGATTTCCACTTCGACTGGCGCGTGTTCGCCTACGCCTTTGGAGCTGCCCTCGTAACTGCCCTCATCGTCGGAATGGCCCCGGCGCTTCGCGCAACGCGAGGAAACTTGAACGAACTTCTGCACGAAAGCTGCCGCACCACCACCGCCGGCCATCAACGCACTCGCAGCATTCTGGTTGTCGCGCAAGTCGGTGGCTCGTTGATGCTGCTGATCGTCGCAGGACTTTTTGTGCGGAGCTTGCAGAGTGTGGAGCACACTGACTTGGGATTTGACCCAAGCAATGTCCTGAATTTCACGATTGATCCGCATCTGGCCGGATATGACGCGTCCCAGTCCCGCAATTTTCTCAAGATCCTGCTCCCGCGCGTGCGCTCTGTGCCCGGTGTTGCCGCGGAAAGTCTCGCCGCAATTGTTCCGATGGGTCCTACCTACATTGGAATGAGATTTGAAATCGACGGCAATCAGCCGCCCGCCGGTCAAAGCCCTCCCTCGGCGGGCTACAACGCGGTTACGCCGCAATATTTCGAAACCATGGGCATTCCTATTTTGCGCGGCCGCGCCTTCCGCGATTCGGATACCCAATCTTCTCCGCACGTCGCCGTCATCAATGAAGCCATGGCCGAAAAATACTGGCACGGCGAAAATCCGATTGGGCGGCATTTTACAGACAAAAAGGACACGAAACATTCAATTGAGATTGTCGGCGTGGCCGGGAACAGCAGGGTGGGCGGCGATTTTTCCAGCCCCATCGGGCCTTACCTGTATGTCCCGCTGTCCCAGTACTACGATTATCAAATGGCGGTTGCCCTGCAGTTGCGCACCAGCCTGCCTCCTGCGGCCATGAATCGCGAAGTCGTGGCCACCGTTCATTCGCTTGCTCCAACAATGCCCGTGCTGGATATTCAGACGATGACCGAAGCGCTTGACAACGTAAATGGATTCATGTTGTTTCGAATCGGTGCCGGGCTGGCCGCATCGCTTGGAATTTTGGGGCTTACACTCGCGGTTGTTGGAGTTTACGGCGTTGTGTCCTACGGCGCTAGCCAGCGTACGCACGAAATTGGAATCCGATTGGCGCTCGGGGCGCAACCGGCGGATGTCCTATGGATGATCCTACACCAAGGGTTCTTCGTTGTGGCCGCTGGACTCGTGGCTGGCATTTTGGCGGCGGCCGCGATTGCGCGCCTCGTCGGCAACTTCCTGTCCGGCGTTTCCCCGGCTGATCCGCTAACGTACATCGGCGCTTCACTTTTGCTAGGGGCCGTTTCGTTGCTGGCCTGCTACATTCCCGCGCGGCGGGCGATGCGCGTGGATCCCATGACGGCGCTTCGTTACGAATAGGAGTCAACCGTGTGGCTGAAGAATGCGATTCGGAATTTGTGGTGCAAGCGGCGGGCGGATGCGGATCTCGACGAAGAAGTGCGCGGGTACGTCGAACTGCTTGCCGAAGAAAAAATTCGCGGTGGCGTCGATGCGCGGCGCGCGCGGCGGGAGGCGAAGATGGAATTGGGCGGCGTGGAGCAAGTGAAGGAGCAAACGC
>JBOGNJ010000062.1:0-10592 GCA_050746905.1 Candidatus Acidiferrales bacterium | reverse complement strand
TGATCCTTGGCCGTCGTGGGATCCAAATTCGCAGGAACTCCCGGAGCGGCGCGCGTCAAATCAGGACTCACAATCTGCCAGCTCCCGCCGCCGTCCGTGGTCTTGAACAGCACTTGCGTGCCGAAATAAAGCGCGTGCGGATCGGCCGATGAAAAAACCAGCGGCTGCGTCCACGTGTGCCGGTAGTCGCCGGGATGCGCGAGCTCCGGCGTGACTTGCGCTTCCGCGCCCGTAAAAACATTCTCGCGCGACACGGTGCCGCCAAATAAAATTCCCGTGTGCAGCGGGTCCGGCGCGATGTAGCCGTTCTCGCCGCCCACTCCGAGCGGCAGCCAGTCGCGCGCGCCGATGCCGCGATGCCGGCTGTGGCTCGCCGTGCCAGCCGCGCCGCTATCCTGCTGCGCGCCGTAAACCCAATACGGAAACCGGTTGTCCACGGCCACGTGATAAAACTGCGCCGTCGGCTGGTTGTACCACGAGCTCCACGTTTGCGCGCCGTCCACGCTGACCACCACGCCCTGATCGCTTCCCAGTATCATTCGCTTCGGATCATTCGGCTCAATCCACAGCGTGTGATAATCGTCGCCGCCCGGCGCTCCTTTAATCGCCGTGAAACTCTGTCCGCCGTCCGTCGAGCGATACGTCGAAGTATTCATCACGTAAAGCACGCCGGAATTTTTCGGATCGACGGTGACACCGCCGAAATACCACCCGCGCCCCCAGATGCGCGATTCATTATCCGCGAGTTTCCACGTCTGGCCCGCGTCGTCGGAGCGGTAGAGCCCGCCGTTTTTCGCGTCGACAATCGCGTAGACGCGATTCGAATCGCTCGGCGCCACCGCCACGCCGATTCGCCCCAGCCCTTCCGTCGGCAGGCCATTCGTAAGCTGCATCCAGTTGTCGCCGCCGTCCGTTGATTTGTAAAGCCCGCTTCCCGGCCCATTCGACGGCGGATAAACGTTCCACGGCGGCCGCCTTGTCTGCCACAGCGCTGCGTAAATCGTTTTCGTGTTTTGCGGATCGAACGCCAAATCGATCGCGCCGGTGTTTTCGTCCTTGAATAAAATTTTCTTCCACGTCGCGCCGCCATCGGTCGAGCGAAACACGCCGCGCTCCGCGTTCGGCCCGTACGAATGTCCCAGCGCGCCGACATAAACCAAATTTGGATCGCGCGGGTCGACAAGTATCGACGCAATCTGCCGCGTATGTTCCAGTCCGATGTGTTTCCAGGTCGCGCCGCCATCCGTGGACTTGTACATCCCGTTGCCATACGAAATATCCGAGCGCATATCCGGCTCGCCCGAGCCTACGTAAATCACATTCGGCTCCGACGGCGCCACCGCTATCGCGCCAATCGAGGCGATATGCTCCGAATCGAATACCGGCTTCCACGTCAGGCCCGCATTCGTCGTCTTCCACACGCCGCCACCGACCGCGCCAAAATAAAAAACATCCGGCTGGCCAGGTACACCTGTCACCGCCACTGCGCGGCCCGCGCGAAACGGACCAATCAGCCGCCAGTGCATGCCGCTATACAAGCTCTCGTTAATTTGCTGTGCGCCTTGTTGCTCCTCTTGTTGCGCAATGACGCGCTGTGGCGTCATCGCGCCAAAAATCATCACTCCCACAAAAGTTGCCTCGAAAAAATAAGAGAAACGCCGAAGATAGCTCACGTTTGAAATTCTCCTTGGAAGCGCTGTTGCAGGAACGCGCGAGTATATACCCGCGCAGCGATGTTCAGCTACAAGACGTGAAATACGAAATTGCGGTTTCGTGATTCAGCTCTTCGCAAATGCGCGAGGTAAATCAGAATGCCTTTACAACGTTGATTGTCTTATAGTCTTGCGACCGTCGGCTTGTTCGTCGCAAGCAGCGCCTTTTTGCGAGCCGCCAACAATTCCGGCCGCTCATTTCCCACGGCGAAAGTTAGCAATTGCTGAAAGTATTTGCGCGAAGCATCTGCATTGCCGGCCGCCTCTGCCGCGCATGCGGCGCCATAAAGCGCATTGAAGCGATTGGGAGCGATTTTCAGAACAACTTCGTATTCCGTGAGCGATTGCCCAGGCTGCTTCTCCAGAGAGAGTAGCTGTGCCAACATTTCCCGCGCGGGAGTGATGGCGCCCGGCGTGACGGCGTCTTTATTCATGCTCTCTTCCAATTCCGCCGCCGAACGAATCGTGGATAGCGCCTCCGCGCCTTTACCCGACTTCTCCGCAATCCACGCAGCCACTTCGAGCCGCTGCACTTCAACCTGATTCGCCCAGTAAGTATTGTTCAACTTGCTGGTCGCGTCGCGAAGCGAGGCCAGCGTCTTCTCGGCTTGCGATGCGCGAGCAAGTTTCCCGGCCCTCGCGCTGCCCACTCCAATTGCCGTCCACGTGATCGCTTGCGCCCACGGCACGCTGTCTTTTTTCACCGTCAGTGCGCTCGCCTGATTCCAATCTCCCAGTTCGATTGCGTAGCGCGCCGGAATCGCCGCTATCGCATAGTCACCGGTAAGCGTCAATCCAACGACCGGCTGCAACGCCTTCATCTGCTCAACCACGCCCTTCGCCAATTTCGCGCGTCCAGTCTGGAGATAGGCATATTCGAGATAATCCATGGCATGGAGCCGCTGGTCGCGAGCTTCTCCGTTGAGAGACGTTGCTTCGGCATCGGCCGCCAATCCCGCCGATTTTAAGTTTGAGCTGATCGACTCGTCCCACAACCCCAGGCGCGTGAAGATGTGCGAAGGCATGTGATTGGCGTGCGCCGATGCCGGGGCAATCGTGGCGTACACCCGGGCGGCGGCCAGACCCTGTGGCGCCAGGACCGGATTGTCGTAGCAATGAATGATGTAATGCGCCACGCCAGGATGGTGGGGATGTTTTGCGAAAATCGGCTCGAGTATTTCACCGCATTTGCGCTGGTTGGTAAAAGTCCTGTCGGTGGCGGGCGCGGCAATGTCCAGTGTGAGTGCGTGGAAGATAGCCGCTTCCTCGTCGGCGGGATACGCCGCCTGCACGGCACCCATCTTTTGCTCGAAGGCGCGAGCATGAGCGAATCGGTCTTTGCCGTCCTCGCGATAAATTTCCGCCAACGCGTCAATATAAGCGATTTCGCGCCGCGTGGTCTTCGGATTCGCGGCAGCAATCTGTTGCGCTCCATGAACGGCATTTCGCCCGGCGACCGCGTCGCCGCTTCCCCACAGACCATGATAGTGCGACATCGCAACGCCCCACTGCGCCATGGCACAACCGGGATCTTTACTGGATATGCCAGCAAACGCCTGCCGCGCTTGCTCGTATTGAAAGGAATGCAGCAGTGCGACGGCGCCATTGAAACTGCTTCCCACAGCCGATGAGCACGACGTGGAAAAGTGGACCGAGCCAATCTCCTGGTCTGTCAGCGCGTGATGGTGCCCTTCCTCTTGCGGGCCGGGGAATACGGCGAGGGCCAGCACGAAAGACAAAACGATGGGAAGTCGCATAAGCCTCCTTCGGCAGGATCACTCTTGTGCGCGCGATTCTAACAGTTTGCCGGCAAAGCAGTTAACGATTCCTTGACGCCTTGCCGCACTGCGAGCTACGTGCTTCGTGTATTTCAAAAAAGCTCGGCCATCCTCCAAAATTGGAGTCATAATATTCGCAGCATACAAAACCGCAAAATTGGGTGAGAGGAGGTGAAAAATGAATTTGCCGAAGAGTGACTTGGTCTCGACCGGAATGCAAATCACCACGGTCGGACTCGGCACGTGGGCCATTGGAGGCGGTGATTGGGCTTTCTCCTGGGGTCCGCAGGACGACGCAGCTTCGCTCTCGACCATGCGCCATGCCATCGAGCTCGGCGTCAACTGGATCGATACCGCCGCAGTTTACGGCCTCGGCCATTCCGAAGAGCTCGTCGGCAAATTCTTGCACGAGCTTTCGCCCTCGGAGCGTCCGCTCGTCTTCACCAAGTGCGGACTCGTCTGGGACCCCAAGGACCGCATTGGCGAGGCGAAACGCGTACTCCGGCCCGAATCCATCCGGCGGGAATGCGAAGAGTCCCTTCGCCGCCTCGGCGTCGAGCGCATCGACCTCTACCAATTCCACTGGCCGGACGAGAGCGGCGTGCGCATCGAGGATTCCTGGGCCATGATGTCGCAACTCGTCGGCGAGGGAAAAGTGCGCGCAACCGGCGTTTCCAATTTCGACGCGAAATTGATGAAGCGCTGCGAGCCTATCCGCCACGTTGATTCGTTGCAGCCCCCATTTTCGCTCATCAATCGCGCCGCCGCCGAAACCAATATTCCCTGGTGCGCCAGCCATCATACCGGAGTGATTTGCTACAGTCCCATGCAGTCGGGGCTGCTGACCGACACATTTACGGCCGAACGCGTCGCAACAATGGCGCAAGGCGATTGGCGGCGCAACGGCGGGGAGTTTCAGCAGCCGAACCTGAAAAATAATCTCGCGCTGCGGGATGCACTGCGTCCCATCGGGCAACGTCACGGCGCTTCTGTCTCTGCCGTGGCCGTGGCGTGGACGCTGGCATGGCCGGGCGTCACGGGCGCGATCGTCGGTGCGCGCAAACCGGAACAAGTTGACGCCTGGATCGCCGCCGCAAATCTGAAGCTCAGTGCGAAGGACCTGGACGAAATTGTCGCCGCGATTCAACAAACCGGCGCGGGCGCAGGCCCCACCCGGCCAGCGAGCGTCGCGCCGCACACTGAAAAAGAATCCTCACGCCGGGCGAAAGTTTAGTCTCGCGGTGACCGTGCGCCAAGGAGTCCGTGCGTCAGATCGACCCTTTGCCGAATGTCACGCGGATTCCTGTTGTCAGCACCAGGTCGTTGCTTTTGATTCCCGGAATCGGATTGCTGACGTAGCGGTCGCCAAACGCGACCTGCCAGTTCAGCCAGCCCGCGATTTTCGTGGCCGCCGTTGCATTGAACGTCATGCGATATTCCCCAATGTCGCTCACATTGGGGTACAAATCGAGTTGCTCGGCGAGCACAGTGCGGTTCGAAGCCTTATACGTCAAACTCTCGCCGGCATTAATCTCCGCTGCCTTTCGCGCCACGCCCGTCGAGTAATACGCCTGCGAGTAATCGCCGCCGCCGTAGATATCGAACACAGCGGTTTTGGTTTTTACGACGTGAAAGCCCAGGCCGCCGCCCAGCGTATTGCGTAAATCGAGTTCCTCAAGCTCGTCGTATTGAAAGTCCGCCGTGCCGAACGCGAAGAATCGCGGCGTAATATTGAAGTCGCCGCGAACTCCTCCGACGATCGAATGCGCCGTCGTCAGCGTCGGACCCGTAAGACTGCTTTTGGTCAAAATGGAGTTGAAATAGAGCGTAAACTGATTCGCTTTCGTCGTGCGAATCGCTTTTCCGTCAAACGTGAAGCTCAAGGTACTGGAATTGCCACGCGTCGTGCTGAGACCCGCATCCACGAATCCGTTCCACAGATCGAACAAACGCGGATGCTCCAGCCGATACTCTTTCGCCTGCTCCGCGTCGTTGCGAATAAACTGCACCGCGTCTTTCGTAGACGCCACCGTCCCTTCACCCTTCGTCTGCACGGTGATTTTCCCGTCGCTCATTGACACTCTTCCGGCCGCCACTTGCCCGCCGCTCAAGCCCACATACAATTCCCCATCCGATTGAATGCTCGCGACTGCCGGCCATTTTACCGTTACATCTCCGGCGTTTTCCGTCTTAATCACTAAAGTCTTCGCGTCCGATTTCACAATGGCTCCCGTCACGCGATCCCCGTTCGTCAGTGTGACTTGGTCGCCAAATGCCGGAACAGCGAACGCCAAAACGAACAAAAACACAACCATTCTCTCTATGTGCATGATTTCTTATCCTCGCCGGCTGCCGGAGGGGCCATCGCTTGCCCGTCATGGATCGGGGAAAGGGATTATTTCCTGCGCTGCCGTCTCTCAAGTATGGGGCGGGCGATAATCCCGCACCCTTAAACAAGACTCTGCTTACTTCAACTCGCAGAGTCGAAGTCACTACCTTTAGGATGACGCGAAGATAAATCGGTGACTATCCGGAGCTAAAAATGGAACACGATGCCGGCCGAGAACCGCCCATCGCTCGATGTTTGCTTCGTCGCGCCGGTGATCACGTCGAATTGAGCCATCCGGATCGAAATGAGGTCGGACACGCGATAATCCACGCCGCCGCCGACAGCAATCGCGATCGTCTTGCTCGTCACGCCGAAGACGCTTGACCTGCCGTCGCCGGCAAGCAAATGTATAAACGGAGAGATCTTGTGTGGAAGCGATAGCTCCGGGCCCACCAGAATGTTGTGGTAATTGATGCGCGAACCCGTGAGCGTTCCATATTGCGCGCTGGCGTCTGCCGTCACCCCGAAATACGGAGTGAATTTGTACGTAAGCGCGCCTTCCCACCCGCTCATATTCGCATTCGACGGAAAGCCTTCGACGCGCTGGAACGAGTATCCGGCGAATGCCTCGAATTTATGCGTCTGAGCCTGTGCGGCCAAAGGCCCGAATAAACCAAGGATTAGAATGAATGCGATTTTGTTCATAGCGTCCTCCTCCGCGGAATGGAGAGCGAGAATTGCAGCCGATGGGCGCGCCTTGGGCAGCGCGCCACGATGACCCCGCAACAAGTATCGCAGAAATGTCTGCTTCCGAACAGTCTCCTATCTGCGTGCGATTCGCCCCCCGCGAACCGAATGCGCTGCTATAGAATAAATGGGGAGGCGCGACCGAAGAAACCCTTCATTTGTTCGGTGGGTCGCCCATCGAAAACAACTTATGAAAGAACTCATCCAGAAAGTTTTGCTGCTCGAAAACGTTCATTCGGGGGCAGCAGGGAAATTCCGTGAAGCAGGTTACATGGTCACGGAACAGGCGCAGGGCGTTGAAGAGGAAGACGTGTTATCCGGCAAGCTGGCAGGGATTTCCGTCGTTGGTATCCGCTCGAAAACCAAGATGACGGCGCGCGTTATTGTGCGCGCAGCCCGTCTGGACGCCATCGGAGCGTTCTGCATTGGTACGGATCAAATCGATCTGGATGCGTGCACGAACAAAGGAATCGCCGTTTTCAATGCGCCGTATAGCAGCACGCGCAGCGTGGTCGAGCTTGTTCTCGGCGAAATTATCTTGCTGATGCGCGGCATATTCGGAAAAAGCCAGAAACTTCATCGCGGCGTTTGGGATAAGTCCGCGGCCGGAAGTAACGAAATTCGTGGGAAGAAGCTGGGCATTGTCGGCTACGGGAAAATCGGCTCGCAACTTTCTGTGCTGGCCGAAACGCTGGGCATGGAAGTTTATTTTCATGACGTCGAGGAAAAACTCGTTTTGGGGAATGCGAAAAAGGCTGCGTCGCTCGAGCAACTCTTCAAAACAGCCGATATCATCACGCTGCACGTGGACGGGCGTTCCGAAAACCGCAATTTAATCGGCAAAAGAGAATTCGCGCAGATGAAACGAGGCGCAATTTTTCTGAATGCCAGCCGCGGATTTGTGGTGGACGACAAGGCGCTTGCAGAAGCCCTGAAAAGCGGTAAATTGCGCGCTGCGGCGATTGACGTGTTTCCCGGCGAGCCTCGTGGCAACTCCGAGCCGTTCATTTCGCCGCTGCAGAGCATGGAGCAAGTGATTCTGACGCCGCACGTGGCGGGCAGCACGGAAGAGGCGCAAAAAGACATCGGCGCTTTTGTCTCCGAGCGAATCATCGAATATTTTCAAACGGGCAGCACCATGTACAGTGTGAATTTCCCCAATGTGCAGTTGCCGAAGATCATCGATGCCCACCGCTTGATTCACATCCACGAAAACATTCCTGGAATGCTGGCGCAGATCAATAAAGTCTTCGCCCGCCATAAAGCGAATATTCTTGGGCAATATTTAAAGACTTCGCAGACCATCGGCTACGCCATCACGGACATCAGCACGGCGTACAATCCGAAAATCAGAGAGGAACTGAAAGCGATTCCGCACACAATTAAATTCCGCGTTCTTTACTAAAATCGGTAAATTGTTTTGGGCTGATTGCCCACGCTAAAGCAGCGGCTCTGCGGCGCCGTGCGCAATGATTTCGCGGGTCTCGTCGCGCAGGCGAACGATTTCCTGCCAGCCGATTTCATGCAGGTCATTCGTTTGCCTCGCGTCGGCGCTTCCTTCCGCGGCGGCGTTTCGTGAAATGACGAGCGGGCCGAAGGTGAGCGTGATGCGGCCCGGCTTGGGCAGCAGCGTTTTGTCGCGCAACAATTCACGCGCGCCGCGCACAGCCACGGGGCAAATCGGCCGCCGCGTATCGACAGCGGCCTTGAACGCGCCCAACTGGAATGGGCGAACGCCGCGCGCGGCAGTGAAAGTTCCCTCCGGATAAATCACCACGGATTCACCGCCGCCCAGAGCGCGCTCGATTTCTTTCGATTGCGCAATGCGCGCCTCGGGATCCGCGCGGTCAAATGCAAAATAGCCGCAACGTTTGGCCATCGTGCCGACGAGCGGCATGGAATAAATTTCGCCTTTGGCGACGTAGCGGACCTCGGCCGGCAGAAACGCGAGCAAAACAAGAATGTCGAGATAGCTGGAATGGTTCGGCGCGAAAATCCACGGCGCCGCCCGCTTCCATTGGGCGAACGTGTCGCGTCCCTCCACGCTGACGCGAATCGCGGCAAGCAAAAGCAAAACGCGCGACGCGCGATGAAGGATCACCGTGGAAATTCGCCGGCTGCGCAGGGGCAAAAGCATCAACCAGACCAAGGCTGCTGCAACTCCGAAAAGCGAGAGCGCATACAGGCCGTAAATAATTTCCGCGCCACGCCGCAAGAGTCTCGTCGCGCTCGAAAGCAATTGCGGAAAAATTCCGCGCGCGGCCAGTTTGCCGATTTGCATCCACGCGGGCGCTTGCCGCTTGCTCAATTTTCCTTCGAGGTACAATCGGCGCGTCTCCGTGCGGCGAAGTTTGCCGCTCGACGTTTTCGGAATGGAATGCACGGGAAGAATTTCGACAACGTCCGGCGGCAAGCCCAGGGAATCGCTGACCCGCTGCATGATCTCCTGCGCAATGCGGTCGCGCTGAGCAAGGTCGCGCGCTTCCGCCGTCACGACCAGGCGCTCGGTGCCGCTGGCTTCATCGGGCACGCCAAAGGCGACCACGCACCCGCTGCGAACGCCGTCGACGCGCCCGGCGATTTCTTCGATCTCCTGCGGATAAAGATTGCGGCCGCCTTTGATGATCAGGTCTTTCGCGCGTCCGGTGATGTAAAGCTCGCTTTCAGCGATGTAAGCAAGATCACCCGAATCGAGCCAGCCGTCCTCGCGTATCAACTCGCGCGTGGCTTCGGGATTCCGGTAATAACCCGAAGTCGCCGAAGGGCCGCGAAACAGCAGGCGCCCGGCCAGTCGTTCGGGATTGGCGCGGCCTTCCGCGTCGACGACGCGAATTTCCATGCGCGGCAGCGGCTGGCCCGCGGAAACAAATTCGAGAATGTCTCGGTCGCTGGCAGTTGCGGCAACGGCGCGGCCTTCGTTTTCAAACTCCGCGCGGTGAATTCGATCGACGCGCGCGCCGCCGCCCATCCGCGGCGCTGCGACACCAAGCGAGGCTTCCGCTAAACCGTAGACGGAAAGCAACGCCTGACGGCGAAAATCGCAGCGCGCAAATTTCTCGACGAAACGATTGACTGTCTCAGGACGAACAGGCTCCGCTCCATTCAAAGCGGCGCGCCAGGAACTCAAGTCGAGGCCATCGAGGACACTCTCCGGAATTTTGCGCACGCACAGTTCGTAAGCAAAATTCGGCGCGGGACTCAGCGTGCCGCGATGCTCGTGAATAGCACGCAGCCAGCGCTCGGGCCGGCTCAAAAATGCGAGCGGCGACAGCACCACCATCGGCACGCCCGTGACGAGCGGCACAAACCACGCGCCAATCAATCCCATATCGTGATAGAGCGGCAACCAGCTCACGACTACATCATCGTCGCGAATGCCGACATATTCCGTGATGGACCGGAGATTCGCGAGCAAATTTGCGTGCGTCAAAATGACCCCTTTCGGGTTTCCAGTGGAGCCCGAAGTGTATTGCAGAAACGCGATGTCGCTTGAGCGAGCGCGATGCGGGGCGTCATCGACGGCGCGAATTTCCGTGGGAGGTAGTGCGGGCGGGCCGTTGGACGCAGCGAGGCGTTCAGCGGTGACGACGCGGCGAAGCGATTTCACCCGCGGTTGAAGCAATTTCGCAACGGACTCGGCGCGACGAAACGTGACCAATAATCGCGCTTCGGCGTTGCACAAGATGGCGGCCTGGCGCGTCGCATACTCCTCGATGCGGTCGACGCGGAACGGCGGATAAATGGGCACGGGAATCGCGCCCGCGAGCAAAGTGCCTGCGAAAGTCCAGAAAAAGTCCGCGCTTGTCGGCAGCATGATCGCGACCGTGTCACCTGCGGAAATTCCGCGGCGCGCAAGCTCGGCGGCCACGGCGGACGCGCGGTCGAACAACTCGCCACACGTGATCGTGCGGAGCGTGCCGTCTTCTTCATACAAATGGATATGCGCGGTTGCAGCGTCCCGGCGCGCGCGAATGCGAAAGACGTCGTTGAGCGTTTCGGCACGGGCCAGCTCCTCGCGCAAGTTTG
>JBOGNJ010000061.1:0-13231 GCA_050746905.1 Candidatus Acidiferrales bacterium | reverse complement strand
CTCGCCATAGTTGTTGCTCCTTTCACCCTCAGCGTAGCGTCGGAGTGAGCACAGTGGAAGATGGAGAAATGAGCCGTGGATTTTTTCGCGCGGAAGAACGTACGCGGGCTTTCTCGTGGCGGCGTCGGACACCGAGGCGCTTGCGCACCGCATCGCGGAGCTGCCATTGCGAGACGCGGCGCGAGTTTTGGTCTGGAAGGTCAAGCAAACACGCGGCGTAGATTTGCTGCCAGGTTTTTCCTTTTTGGTACATCTCGGCGGCGCGTGTGATGGTCTGGTCGAGCGGACGTCCTGGGCCAGGCGGCAGATGTTCTTTGATGAGTCGCACTACACGCTTTTTGAAAGCCAGCGCGTCGCGCGCGATCTCGCGAGAAAACTCGGCACGCAACTCTGTCGCGTAGGTTTGAATCATGCGTTTCAGTTTGGCGCGACTTTTCATTTTTCGACACCTCTGGCGACACCAAAACTTGGGCGCAACTTGGGCGCAAAACAGCGCTTCCAGAGGCTATTTTTGGCCTTCCAGGTCGGCAAGGGCAACCGAATCAACGAGACTTAGCTGCTGGGGCGATGGGTTCAAATCCCGTCGCTCACCCCAATTTTACTTTTTTCCTCTTCGGGGTCTGACGGGGACTGCTGCTTTTATCCCGCTTCTTTCGCTATGATAATATTCGGCTCGATATGGCTGAAAAACCGTTGCCGGTCAGCGTTGGTGATTCCTTAGTGCAGAAGCGTTTCATCAATGCGCACCAGGCTTTTCTTACGGAATTTCCTGAGCTGAAGGCGTTGGCTAACAAGATGTTCAGACTGACGATTGATCGCTACAGAGAGGAACCCCAGACACCACACACGCCAGAACAAACCGAGCTAAGGCTTGCGCAAATAATCGTGCACTACCTTGCCAGGACCGTTTTTGACGCCTTTGGTGACCTACTGATACTCGCTGGCAATGGGAGAGGATTTGCTGCGAGGATAATGCTTCGCGTTATGTACGAACATCTTGTTACAGCTGCATTCATCTCCCTAAATCCGGCAGAAGCAAAACGGTTTGATGACAATGCGAGCATTCAGAAAATGAAAATTTGGAACCGCACGCTAACAGTTATCCCACAAGTAAAGGATTCAGTTCCCACAGAACAAATTCAAAAACTAGATACGGCTGCCCAGCAAGTGAAAGCCCAGCTGAAGATGGAAACTTGCAACAAATGCGGCACGTTCATCACCACAGATGCGTGGACGCGGGCCAGCGCGGAAGAAATGGCGCAAAAGGTAGATGCAGTCTCCGGTTCGAGTCTATTGAAGCTGTACACCACGTGTTTCTTGATACCAACAGCTTTCATTCACCCCACAGCGGTCGGCCTGGAAATGCGTTCGGGAACCGAAGAGGATGGTTTGGTGTTCAAAGAACTGTCCGAACCTGAAGCACACGATGCCACACTGAGGGGACACGGCATCATCCTCAGACTGCTGAAGCAGCAGAACACTTATTTCAAGCTTGGTTTAGATGATGAGTTAGATGCGCGCTGGGCAGCATTTCCTGCCATCTGGGACGGCGCGTTGGTTGACCCGCCCCCGATAAGCGAAGCAAGAAGTCCCTGAAGGTCAGGACGCAGGCAAGGAATAATTCAAACTCCGCCCCACCATTGACCTCAACATTTTCCTGAATCACATCGCCACTGAATGCCACACCACATAACTTCGTGGTCGCTGCCCCTCGGGGGGCCGCCCAACATTGAACGTAGACGCAGCGCAACTTTCTCCTCAGAAAATCGTGCCGCTCCATGTAACATTCCCGTGCTTCCCGCGTATACAAGTCGGCAAAGGCAACTGATGATCGAAGCGGTCAAGCTGTGCAAGAACTTTAAAGACAAGAAGCGTGGCGACATCCATGCCGTCGACAGCGTCACCTTTTCCTGCAAGCCCGGTGAGATTTACGGCCTTCTGGGTGCGAACGGCGCGGGCAAAACAACCACGCTGCGCATTCTCGCCACAATTCTTTCGCCCTCGTCAGGCACAGCCAGTGTCGCCGGCTTCGACGTAGTCCGCGAGCCACAAAAAGTCCGCGCCCATGTCGGCTTTCTTTCGACCGCCACCGCTCTCTACGATCGCCTTACTGCCACCGAAACGGTGGAATATTTCGGCCAGCTTTTCGGCCTCGACGCGGCCACCATCGAGCGTCGCACCAACGAATTATTCAAAGCCCTCGACATGGAGGAATTCCGCGACCGCCGCTGCGCCAAACTCTCGACAGGCATGAAGCAAAAAGTTTCCATCGCCCGCACCCTGATTCACGACCCGCCCGTGATGATTTTCGACGAGCCGACGAACGGACTCGACGTCATAGCTGCGCGTTCCATCACAGATTTCATTCGTCAGTGCCGCGACCGGGGCAAAACCGTGATTTTTTCCACGCACGTCATGACGGAAGCTGAAAAACTCTGCGACCGCATCGGCATCATTCACGACGGCCGCATGTGCGCCGAAGGCACAATCGAGGAACTGCGGAAGAATTACCGCAAGGAAACCCTCGAGGAAGTTTTCCTTACTGTTTCAGGAGACCCACGATGAACCTGCGCAATTCGCTGATCGTCTACCGCAAGGAGCTTCGCGATATGCTCCGCGACAAGCGCACGATTCGTTCGATGGTGATCATGCCGCTGGTGGCGTTTCCTCTGCTGTTTCTGGGCATCAGCTACGTCACCGCCGAATTTTCCGGCGAGGCAAAAACGGAAATCGCGCCCGTGATGATCCATGGTGGAGAAGACTCGCCGAAGATTTTGGCTGCGCTCAACAATCTCCCGGGGATTCGCATCGTCCCTTATCGCGACGACGCCGTGCAGGAAGTTTCCGACAAGACAATCCGCGCCGTTATCGAGATTCCCCCGGGATTCGACGCAGCCATTGACAGCCGGCGGTCCAAGAAAGTTTCCATCGGCTACTTCGAAAACAACGAAAAATCCGAAGAGGCCGAAAGTAAACTCGAAACGTTCTTTGAAAAGTACCGCGACCAGGTGGTTCGCGCCGAGCTTGCCACGCGGGGCTTGCCGGCAAATTTGATGGATCCTTTCACCGTCAAATCGAAAAACGTCGCGTCTGCCTCGCAAGTCGGCGCCGCGCTCTTCGGAGGCTGGATTCCCTATCTCATCATCATTTTTTCCTTCACGGGCGCCACGTATCCGGCGATGGATCTGGCCGCCGGAGAAAAAGAGCGCGGCACGATGGAAACGATACTTTCCAGTCCGATTTCCCGCACCGACATTGTCATTGGGAAATTTCTCATGGTGGTGACCGCGTCGGTTGTCACCGCCCTTCTTTCACTGATTTCGCTGGGGGCGTCCTTCGCCTGGGCTAAGCCGAAATTGCTCGCCGCGGCGCATTCGACGTTCCAGATTTCGATTGAGCCGAGCACGGTCGCGGTCGTCGTGGTCATGCTCTTGCCGCTGGCGGTCCTCTTCGCGTCCGTCTTGCTGGCCGTTTCCCTGCTGGCAAAAAGCTTCCGTGAGGCGCAAACCTACGTCGCACCGATGAGCTTTATCGTGATTGCTCCCGCGATAATTGGCGCCTTCCCGGGCGTCGAATTGAACTGGAAAACCGCGCTCGTTCCGATCCTCAACACGAGTCTGGTGAGCAAGGAAATCATCGCAGGGTCGTACCCGTGGCCCTATATCGCCGGTATTTTCGGCATGACTTGCGTCTACGCCGCCATCGGCATTGCCGCCGCCGTACGCATGTTCAACCGCGAAGACATCCTCTTCCGCGCCTAGACATCTCCTGTTCGTCTCAGTTCCCCACCACTGTGTGACTCGCCAGGTTCACGGTCACCACGTCGGCGCGTGATTGCGGAAGACTCGTCTTGCCCACCTGGTAGAATCCGATTTTCAGGTGCGTCTTATCCACCGTGATTCGCAGATAGCCATAATTCGTATCGTCGTAATGCTTCAGTACCAGACTTTTCGACTGAACGGCGGGCTTCGATTCCATATAGTCTACCGGAACATCGAAGTGCGGCTCCTGGGACGGCTGGCCTTGTTTGCTCATCGTGATCCGGTTGACGTTATGGCCGCCATCTCCGCAAATGATGAAAGGCGCCTCGATGTCCTTCCCGCCAAAACGTATCGCCCGCGCGAAACGCTGATAGTTATGCGCGTGCCCCGAAAGAACAGCGTGCGGATAGACGCCCTGTGCTTTGCAGATCGTGTCGATCTCCCGCAGCATGTTTGGACTTCCTCCGTGATTTCCGCCCGTGCCGCCTGCCTTAGGGGGAGGCGCGTAACTGAACGGCGGATGATGCATGGCAAGCAAAACCGCGCCCGCATACTTCTCCTTCTTGATTCGGCCAAGCTGCGCGGTCAAATAATCCAGTTGCACGTTGGAAAGGCTGGGCCATTTTCCGCCCTCGTTGGAGATCACCCCCGGATCCTCGAGCGCGTTGCTGAACAGCCCGATGATCCGGACGAATGGCGCGTCCAGCGTGAAGTAGACGCCTGGCTGCGTCATGGCCGTGCGGTGAAGCGACGCCGCCTCGGAAGTGATAGCCGGCTGCGCGGCGCAGAAATTGCGCGCGAAGATGCTGAGCGGCGTTTCCGCAGCGGGCGTGTTGGGAATCACAAACGAATCGTGATTGCCTGGAATCGCAAAAACAGGCGCGGGGTAATTCCGGTACGGCTCGTAAAACTGATCGTAGTAATACTTGGACTCTCCGAAATCGTAGACCACGTCACCAAGATGGTAAAAGAAAGTGGGCCGGTTCGCCTCATTGGATGTGCGGCAGTCGTTGGTTACTTGATCCGCCACGCGCACTTCATTTCCGTACTTTCCCGCGTTCGAGGCGCCCGTATCGCCGGCAGAATGAAAAATAATCTTCCCGGCTGTTTTGATTTTCTGGACGATCTCCGCTCCATGAGGTCCGTAAGCTGTTTCCAGCTTGTAGATATCCGCCGGCTGAACCCGCGACGCGTCAAACTCGACAACGTCTTTCTTCAAGAGGTTTTGAATCTCCTTGTATTGTTGAGTGTCCGAGGGGGTGAGTCGTCTTAAAGCGCGTTGAGTCGGGAGTGACGCTTCCTTCGTTGAAAATCGGTTGCGGAAGTGACGTGCTGGCATTTCTCGGCATTGGTTCCTCCTTCGATTCGTGCAGCCTCGCAAGAATCCGACCGCGATGGGTGGTTGAACGCTGGAGAGAGTCTATTCACTAAATATATACTGCGCAAGTTCTCTCCGCCGGGCCGTCGCCGCGCCCTTTTCCGGCGAAACTCCGTGTTAGAATCGCAGGCGCAATGTCCGACGGCTCGCTCATCGATGTCCGCGCACTTTCGAAAGATTTTCGCACCTTCCGCCGCCGCGAAGGTGTCTGGGGCTCGATTCAAAATCTTTTCGTGCGCGATTATTTGACCGTTAACGCCGTCGATAAAGTCAGCTTCGAGGTTGCGCGCGGCGAAATGGTCGGTTACATCGGTCCAAACGGCGCCGGAAAATCGACCAGCATCAAAATGCTCACAGGCATTCTGATGCCCAGCTCCGGCGAAGCGCGCGTCAATGGATTCCTCCCCTATAAGCAGCGCCGCCAATACGTGAAAACCATCGGTGTCGTTTTCGGCCAGCGCACGCAGCTCTGGTGGGACATCGCCGTCATCGAATCCTTCAAACTGTTGCGGCGCATTTACGAAGTTTCCGAGCGCGACTTTCGCGAGCGCATGGAGAAATTCAACCAGATTCTCGGCATCCAGGATTATCTCTACACGCCCGTGCGCAAACTTTCGCTCGGTGAACGCATGCGTTGCGATCTGGCCGCCGCGTTGCTGCACAATCCGCCGCTGCTCTTCTTGGACGAGCCGACCATCGGCCTCGACGTCGTCGCGAAAGATCAGATTCGCAAATTCCTGCGCGCCATCAATCGCGAATTTCAAACCACCGTGCTGCTGACCACGCACGACCTCGACGACATCGAAGAACTTTGCCGCCGCATTATGATTATCGATCACGGCCGCCTGCTCTACGACGGTCCCCTCGATTCGCTGAAGCAAAAATTGCTGCGCACCAAACAAATCAAATTCGCCATCAAAGATTCCGAGCAACTTGCCCGCGTTCCATCCATCGCGCGCGACGGCCTCGAACTCGAGCAGGTCGACCAGCTCACTTATCGCATCCGCTTCGACCGCGTGAAAGTTTCCACATCGGATTTGATCCGCCAGATTCTGAACACCGTCGAAGTCCGCGACCTGCTAATCGAAGACGAGCCTATCGAGGAAGTCGTGAAACGAATCTACGCCGGCGAAGCTCTGCATGAAGTGATGCTCTAGTCCGCGCATAAAGACAACGTGAGCCGCATGCCTGAAAAATCGAATTACCACATGACGCCGGAAGAATTCCGCCGCCACGGCAAAGCCGTCGTCGACTGGATCGCCGACTATTACGAACGTGTCGAATCCTTGCCCGTGATGTCAACGGTGAAGCCCGGGCAAATCCGCGCGTCGCTTCCGAAAAATCCGCCGAAGCAAGGCGAGCCGTTCGAAACCGTGTTGAAAGATGTCGAGAGGTTGATTCTTCCCGGCATCACCCACTGGCAATCGCCGAATTTTTTTGCGTTCTTTCCGTCGAACACTTCTTTCCCGTCCATCATGGGCGAAATGCTTTCCGCCGGACTCGGCGTGCAAGGAATGTTCTGGGCCACCAGCCCCGCGTGCACGGAACTCGAAACGCATGTCCTTGATTGGCTGGTCGAGATGCTCGGCTTGTCGGACAATTTTTTGTCGAGCAGTGCGGGCGGGGGCGTGATTCAAGACACGGCTTCCAATTCTTCTCTCTGTGCGTTGCTGGCCGCTCGCGAACGCGCCACAAAATACGCCTCCAACGAGCACGGCTGCGATGGGCGGCTCGTCGCTTATACTTCCTCGCAAGCGCATTCCTCAATTGAAAAAGCTGCAAAGATCGCCGGCCTCGGCCGCGAGAATTTGCGCCTGATCGAAGTCGACGAAAAATTCGCGATGCGTCCCGCGGCGCTCGCCGCGCAAATCAAGCGTGATATCGCCGCGAACCGCATTCCGTGTTTTGTTTCTGCCACCGTCGGCACCACTTCATCAAACGCGGTGGATCCCGTGCGCGCCATCGGCGAGATCTGCCGCAAACACAAAGTCTGGCTGCATGCCGACGCCGCCATGTCCGGCACGGCGGCGCTTTGCCCGGAGTTTCGCTGGATTCACGATGGCCTCGAACTCGCCGACAGCTATTGCTTCAATCCTCACAAATGGATGTTCACGAATTTCGATTGCGATTGCTTTTACGTCGCCGACCGCAACTCGCTGATCAACACAATGAGCGTTCTGCCGGAATATTTGCGCAACCAGGCCACTGAATCCGGCGCCGTGATCGATTACCGCGACTGGCACGTGCAACTGGGCCGCCGCTTCCGCGCTCTGAAACTATGGTTCGTGATCCGCCACTACGGAATCGAGGGTTTGCAGCATCACGTTCGCCGCCACGTCGAACTCGCGCAGCAATTCGCGTCCTGGGTCCGCGAAGACAAACAATTTGAACTCGCCGCGCCCGCCCCTCTTAATCTTGTCTGCTTCCGCCATCACGGTAGCGATGCCGTCAATCAATCCATCATGGACAGGCTGAACCAAAGCGGCGATTTGTACCTCACCCACACGAAACTCGACGGCAAGTTCACGCTGCGCCTCTGCATCGGCCAAACCGCCACCGAATCACAGCATGTCGAGCGCGCCTGGCGCCGTATTCAAGAAACCGCCGGCCTCACTCCATAGCTCGAGTGCGGCGGCCTGCCCGCCGTGGCGGGCTCGACGCCGCTTTCATCTTCTTTTCGCCTACCATAAAACCCGCGACCATGCCCCCCGTGCGCGGTGATCTCGTGCGCCCTTGAGGCGGCTCGGCTTCTTCTGCCGTTTGAAATACCCGATGCGGCTTCCGTTTTCACGTACATCTCTACAAGTTATGGAAGTACTTTCACCGCTTTGCACCCGGCTAACCCTTATCAATAGAGCTTTAAGATGAGCGTTTGCAATCTATTAAATTTAGCTTGCTTCAATATCCTACTTTTGGTACACAGAGTGCTCATAAACGACATGTCAGCTTTCGGGAACTCATTACTGGAGCAAGCTGCGGTCACTGTTGACCGCGATCATCAGTCGGCGCGAGGACCGTTGAGGCGCAGCGACAACCGTCGCTCCTCCTGAACGGTCGCAGCGCAAGTTTTTATTGCGTTTGCACCCGCTAGAATTGCAACTCGCTATGCCAAACGGAGGGAAAATGAAAAAGCTGGTCGGAGTGCTGTGTTTACTCGCTCTGAGTATCGGAACCTGCTGCGGCAGCGCATTTGCGCAGGCTACCGCCAGTGGGTCGCTGACCGGGACCATCACCGATCAATCGCAAGCCGTGGTCGTCGGCGCACAAATCACGCTAACGAGCAAGGACACCGGCGCGGTCCGTACCGCTCAATCCAATAGCGCGGGCCTCTATCGCTTCGACCTTCTGCCAGCCGGCAATTACGAGCTCAAGATCACGATGGCGGGCTTCAAAGCCGTCACCGTCGCCAGTACGGAACTGATCGTCAACCAGACTTCCACCCTTAATTTCACCCTCGAACCAGGTTCGGTCTCGCAGACCGTTACGGTCACGGAAGAGGCTCCCATCGTCGACGTCACCAAGACGAACGTTGGCATGGAGGTGACGCAGCAGACGATCCAGAACATGCCGCTCAACGGCCGCGACTTCGGTAATTTAGCCTACCTTGCGCCGGGCGCGCGCCCTGTCAATTCCTACGACCCGACGAAGAACCGTGTCGCTGTTATATCGACCAACGGTTCGAACGGTCGCAATATCAACGTCACCGTAAACGGGATCGACGATAAAGACAACACTGTCGGCGGACCCGTGATGCAGCTTCCGCTCTCAGCCGTACAGGAATTCGATATTTCGACGCAGCGCTTCTCCGCCGCCAATGGCCGCAGCGAAGGCGCCGCCATCAACGTCATCACCAAGGCCGGCTCCAACAGATTCCACGGTGGCGGCTATTTCTACGACACGCAGACCGCGTTGAACGCGAATGACTTTTTCACCAAGCAAACCCCCGGTTCTTCGACACCGCAATTTCAGCGCCAGGAATTCGGCGGCAATATTGGCGGCCCGATTCTCAAGAATAAGGACTTTTTCTTCTTCGCTCTCGAGCGCCAACGCGAACATACAGCCGATCCGATTACCGCTTCCGCGCTGCAGAGCCTGACCTTAGCGGAACCGATAGGCGCCCAGCCCGCCGCCACGATACCGACGCCGTACTTCGACTGGCGCTATACCGGCCGGCTGGATCATCACTTCAATTCAAGCGAATCGATGTTTTTCACTTACAGCGCCCAGAACAATAGCGGACTAAACGATCAGTCCGGCAACAACAACGACCTGACGGCCGGAAACTTTACGACCAACCACCTGATTCTCTCCAATCTCACACTGAGTTCGGTTTTGACCCCCAGCATCGTGAACGACGTAACCGCCGGATATCAATACTGGAACAATGTGATTGGTACGAACAAATTCTCGCCATTCACGGTGACCTTCTCCGACGGCAGCACCTTCGGCACGAACGGAAACGTGCCTCAACAATCCATCCAGAAGAAATGGCAATTCAAGGACGATTTGTCTATCACCCACGGCGTTCACACTTTTCGCACCGGCGTGGACTTCGTTTGGGAACCCGTGTTAGGTGGCTTGTTTGAGTTCACTCCAGTGCCCACTTTGACCTTCATTGACAGCCCGTCAACTATCGTCTCGAACAGTAACGGGCTTTATCCCAATGGGTTCGCCACTGCCGGGGCCGTGAGCGCGATGACTGGAGCTTCGGGCGACCCGGACTTTTTCCTGGCTTCAAAAATGTTCGGCGTCTACTTCCAGGATGATTGGAAGGTCCGCTCGGGCCTCACGCTGAACCTCGGCGTTCGCTGGGACAAGGACATCGGCCTCTATGCCAGCAGCCAAATTCCAAACAACCGTACCTATCAGGAGCTGAAAGCAATTGGCAGCCCGCTCGCCTCAAAGATCCCGCAGGACGACAATCGCGGCATCAGCCCCCGCATCGGCTTTGCCTGGGACATACGCGGCGACGGCAAGCAAGTGCTCAATGGCGGTTACGGCCTCTATTTCGGACAGACTTTCATCAACATCCCATTGTTTATGATGCAGCAAGCCAATCCGACCATCTTCGCCACCACGTACGCGATCTCCGCAAATGGGCCAGGGACGAGCTGCAACCCGGCGGTCTGCGACGTGCCGGGAACAACCATCCCGCTGTCCAGCTGGCGTTTCGGAGTCGATCCGCTACCTACGTCACCACCTCCCCCGACGCAGTTGCCGAAAAACGCAACCGGAAGGCTGATGGATCCGAACTACCGCAACCCGTATTCCGAGCAATGGAACATCGGTTATACCTACAAGATCAACAGCATCTCGAATTTCGAAGTGGATTACGTTCATGAACTCGGATTGCACGAAGCCAATACTTTCAATATCAATCCGATCAATCCTGCAACAGGCGCGCGAGTGCTAACGCAAGCCTTCATCAATGCGGGAGTGCCGGTACTCGGCGCAACCGACGACGCGGCGTCCCAAGGACGTTCCCGCTATGACGGCTTGAATTTCGTCTACACGCGTCGCATGAGCCAGCATTTCACGATGAACGCGAGCTACGTCCTCTCCAAGGCAGTCGGCTGGGATGGCAGCGCTGCATCCTTCGGCAACCGCCCCGTGGATCCCTTTAATCCGTGGAACCCGAAAGTAGATTTCGGACCTGTTCCAAATGACGAGCGCCACCACATCGCCCTGAGCGGCGTCGTGAATCTGCCGTGGGGATTCGATGTCGCGCCCATCATGCAGTTCGGCTCTGCGCGTCCCTATCAGGCGTCGGCTGGTCAGGATGTCCTCGGCATTGGCTCGCGAAACGGAACGCAACAGGCCATCGTGCCAATATCAAACCCCAATGACTTTGCCACCTACTCGACGGCATCCGTGTCAACACAACAAGCTTGCCTAGCCGCTGACACATGCAAGATGGTCGGCTTCGACACTCTGCGTGGCCAGGACTACTTCCAACTGGACACGCGCGTGACGAAGGCCTTCAACTTCGCCGAGAAGGGATCGTTGAGGCTGATATTCCAGGCGTTCGACATTACAAACCGCGCGAACTTCGGAAATAATTTCCACGGCAATGCTCACTCATTCTCGACGTTTGAGCAGCCAAACGGATTCATCGCGGCCAGCGGAACAATCATTCCCAAGTCGTTCCGTGCTGAGTTCGGTGCGGAGTACACTTTCTAACTTCAATTCTCATGCTGCGATCCTAATCGCAGCGCGGCTCACAAGGGGGGAAGCGGCAACGCCTCCCCCTTTTTTATTTCCCCGCTCGCCTGCCGCGTCGCCGTTTCGCTTGCCGCGAATTGCTCCGCTAGCACGAATTGAAATGCTCGCATCCAATCGGGCGGCGTGAGGCGTATGTTAGGATGCGAGCGTGAAGGATTTGCGCGCGGCGAGCAAATGATCCGGCGGGCACCGATAAAATAGCCATGCGGGGACAAAACTAGATGGCATCGCGAATCCAGGCTGCGCTCGTGCCGTACGCGGAATTTTCGCGCATCGGATTCGTGAATATCCTCGCGTTCCGGCTGCGTTATTTCACCGGCATCATCACGTATTTTCTGAACGTCACCGTTTATTACTTCATCTGGACTGCCGTGTTTCGCCACGCGTCCGGACCGATTGCGGGGTTCACGCTGCCGCAAATGATCACGTACGTCAGCGTCGGCTGGATCATCCGCTCGTTTTACTGGAACACGATTGACCAGGAAATGGCCTACGAAGTGATCGAAGGCAAGATCGCGATGGATTTGATCAAGCCTGTTTCAGTGCAGTGGATGTGGATTTTCCGCGCGATGGGAGAGTCGGCGTTTCGGCTCGGCTTGCTCACGGTGCCGACGGCCATTGTCGTCGCGCTGGTCTTTCCCGTGCAAGGACCCGCTTCGGGACTCGATTTCACGCTGTTCGTCATCGGAGTGCTTGGCTCATTTTTCCTGATGGGCGCAATTAATTTTATGATCGGCACGTGCGCGATTCCGCTGAAGTCGATTCTGGCGATGATTCGCGCGAAATACTGGCTGATCGAACTGCTTTCCGGCTTGCTGATACCGATAACTTATTTCCCCAATGCGGCGCGAACCGTGTTGGCCTGGCTGCCCTTTGAGCACATCGCGTATACTCCGCTTTCGATTTATCTCGGCAAATTTTCGACGCACCAGGCAATCAAGCTTCTGTGCGTGCAGTGGGCATGGGTGGTGTTTCTGCTTTTCGCGGCGCACTGGTGGTGGGAACAAGCCACGAAAAAAATCACGATTCACGGCGGCTGAAGAATTATGGCGACGGTGGAAAATTCGATACAGGAAGCGGGGCGAGAAAGCGCCGCGCGGCAAATCTGGCGCGGATTTGTGCGCCATTGCGTCCTTTTCGGTGAATATTTTGCGCAATACGTGAAGATGCGCATGTCCTATCGAGGAGATTTCATTGTCTCGACCGCAACCAGCATGGCCGCCACGATCTTCGCGCTGCTTTTCGTCGTCGTGCTCTTTCAAAAAGTCCCGACGCTGGCGGGCTGGACGCTGCCGGAGGAAATTTTCCTCTACGGATTCACGCTGATTCCTTATGGCATGTTCAACATCATCAGCCTGAACCTCTACGACTTCGGCAACAATTACATCATCGAGGGGAAATTCGACCGCGTGATGCTGCGGCCTGTCTCGACTCTGTTTCAAGTGCTGTTCGAACAGTTTCGCATTGAATCCATGCAGGAAATCGCCACGGGACTTTTCTGCATGTGGTGGGCGTCCAGCCGGCTGCACATCCATTGGACCGCCGGTAAATTCTCGCTTCTGATTTTCTGGGGACTCTGCGCGGGAGTGATTTACATCTCCGTGTTTCTGCTGCTCACGACCATTTCTTTTTGGTTCGAGGACCGCATCGGCGTTCATCCGCCCGTGTGGAACTTGATCGCGTTCGGCCGCTACCCGCTTTCGATTTATTCCGGCGCGGTGCAATTTTTTCTGTGCTGGATTATTCCCTTCGGCCTCGCCTCGTTTTATCCCAGCGTGCGATTGCTGGGCCACACGGTCACTCCGGAATATCTTCCGTTCGTTCCCGTGGTCGCCGTGGCTTTTCTGATTTTCGCCATCTCCATGTGGAA